>JAUCGD010000709.1 GCA_030377945.1 Desulfobacterales bacterium HSG17
AATGAATTTATGAAAATCCTGGACTCTGATCTGGATGAAACTCAAAAAATTGTTGATTTCATCCTCTGCCATAACAGGCTCAGTATAGAAAATAAAGAAGGGTACAGGCTTTATTTTTCAGGCTTGAGAAGTGCTGACTTATTGAATATGAAAATAGTTCAGATAATTGAGCAGATGAGGTTTGATGTCCGTAAAAAACTTACTTCTGTTTTTAAAACCGGGATACAAAAAGGAATATTCCGGGATTTAAATCCTGAACTCATGACAATGACACTGAAAGCATCACTGGAATCTCTTTTAAATAAGCTTTTTGAAGGCTGTAATGACGATGATTTGCGGCAGTTTGCAGAACAATTGGCTGACCTTTATTTAAACGGGGTTTTAAACCAGGATAAAAGGAGGTTCCATGCAGAAGAATAATTTGAACAATAAACCAGGTTTGCTGCAATTTTTATATGTTCCATTGTTTATAATTGTCTGTGTACTAACGTGCTCTTTTCCCCTGATTTCTTATGCAAAAACAATAACTATCGCTGTTGTAAAAGACGGCGATTCACCGTTTTTTGATGCACGGATTAAAGGTGTTATACATGAGCTTGAACTGCTGGTGGGAACCGGGAACAGGTTGAAAATAAGGGAACTTCCCAAATTTAATGCTCAATGGGATATTAAAAAAGTTCCAAGAGCATTAAAAGCAGCAATGAGTGATCCTAAAACAGACATAATATATTCAGCCGGTTTCCTGGTCACGGAAGCTGCTGCACAAAAAGGTTTCAGGCTTAAAAAACCTGTGGTTGCAGGAATTATTCATGACGGCCGTTTTATGGGCATGGTTCATGATAAAAAAGGCAGGTCTCAAAAACATAATCTTAGCTATATTGACATACCCGGAAGTATCAAGGAAGATATTTATGCTTTTCATGAACTTACAGGATTTAAAACCCTGCATTTTCTTGTGGATGAAAAAATTGTCAAAGGCTCTGTTCATGCAGCAGATTATATAAAATCCATAGAAAAAGAAAAAAATATAAAGATCAAAATAATAAAAGCCAAAACCTCTGTTGATTCTGTCCTGGACCAGCTTGATAATGGGGTTGAAGCTGTTTATATCACTCCCCTGATTCGCATGAACATGAATGAGGCTTTGGCTGTTGTTAAGGGGATTAACAGCAAAAAAATCCCCTCTTTTGCTCTTTTGGGCCGGCCTGCTGTGGAAAGCGGGGTTCTTGCAGGCCGTCTGCCGGAAATGGAGGAAAGGGTTTGCCGGAGGCTTGCTCTTAATATTCACCAGATTATCATGGGAGAATCTCCTGAGAACTTAAATGTTACAATGTCAATTCCTGCAACACTGCTTTTGAATATTGAAACTGCTCATAAAATCGGTTTTTCCCCTGATTTTGCATTTTTGATAAGCAAGGCAGAGCTGATAGGAAACCGGCCTGAATCCACAGCCCCGTCCCTGACCCTGGAACAGGCAATGGAAATGGCATCTGAAACAAATATTGATATTGCAATTCAAAAAGAGCTTGTTGAAAGCAGTTTGCAGGCATCTGAAAAAACCGGAACCTATATGCGTCCCCAGGTTTATGGCAATGGGCAGTATCTCCAGATTGACTCTGACAGGGCTGAAAGTTCAATGGGCAGTGCGGCTGAACGTAAAACCACCATTGGAGCGCTTAT
>JAUCGD010000710.1 GCA_030377945.1 Desulfobacterales bacterium HSG17
AGATTTTTAAAAAAGAAATAGTAATAGGTATTTCAAGAAGAGAATCCATTGATAATGCAATTCAAAAAATGGTTCGGGAGGAAAATAAGGAGAAAAAACCTCTTACTGTGGATGATGAATCCATTGTGGGCATTGTAAATACCATTATCATTAATGCTATCAGGGCCAAAGCAAGTGATATTCATATAGAGCCTTTGGTTGACAGATTAAGAGTCAGGTTCAGAATTGATGGAATCATGCATCATATAAAAGACTATTCAAGCGATATGATGCCTATGATTGTCAGTAGAATTAAAATTTTAACAGAACTTGATATAGCTGAAAAAAGACGACATCAGGGAGGACGTATTGATTTTGAATTTGGAGAATATAAGGTTGATTTACGGGTTTCCACCTATGTTACAGTTCACGGAGAAAAAATAGTTTTCAGAATTATCAATAAAATGGACTCACTTCTTAAAGTTGAAGAACTTGGCCTGCCGCCAAGAATGTATGAGAACTTCATCACAAAAGCTATCAATGCACCCAGCGGTGTTACAATTGTTACTGGACCAACAGGATCCGGCAAAACATCAACTGTTTACTCCTGCATTGATTTTCTTAATACTCCTGAAAACAGTATTATAACAGCAGAAGATCCTGTTGAATATATTATTGACGGCATTGCCCAGTGCTCTATTAATGAAAAAGTAAACCTGACATTTGAAGAGACACTTCGCCATATTGTACGCCAGGACCCTGATATTATTGTCATAGGCGAAATCAGAGATTTTTTCTCTGCAGATATTGCTGTACAGGCTGCACTGACAGGACATCAGGTTTTATCAACCTTTCATACTGAAGACAGTATAGGAGCTTTGATAAGACTGATAAACATGAAAATAGAACCTTTTCTCATTGCATCCACTATTAATTGTGTGCTTGCCCAGAGGCTTTTAAGAAGAATCTGTCCACATTGTAAAAAAAAATATACTCCAGGTCCCACAGAGATGAAATTACTTGGATATAATGGTGGTGAATTGTCCGGTGGAACTTTTTATAAAGGTAAAGGGTGTGGCAGCTGTCGCCATACAGGATACAGCGGAAGAATGGCGGTTCATGAACTGCTCCTGCCCGATGAACAGGTAAGAGATGCTGTATTAAAAAACGCAACTACCCAGGTGCTAAGAGATATCAGTATCAGCAGTACAGGTCTCGTCACCCTGTTTGAAAACGGCATTTATAAAGCATCAAAGGGAATCACAACCCTTGAAGAGACCTTAAGGTGCCTGCCAAGACTTGTACCACCCAGACCACTTGCTGAAATCAAAAGACTTCTTGGAGGATAATCTTGGAAACTGAACGATCATTTTTAGAAATCATTGAAGATTATGTTGAATCTGACAAAATCACACTACCGCCCTTTGACAGGACTGCCATGAGAATTCAGCAGGAAATACAAAAAGAAGATGTGAAAATTTCCAAAATTGAAAAACTTATAATTGCAGATCCTGCTATGTCCAGTCAGATTTTAAAAGTTGCCAATTCAGCTTTTTTCAGGGGTTTATCAAAGGTCATGACCATAAGAGAAGCTATTATCAGATTGGGTTTAGATGAAATCACAAGGATGATAATGATCCTGACCCAGAAAAACTTATATACTACCAAAGATATTTTTATTAAAAATTACAGAAACATAT
>JAUCGD010000711.1 GCA_030377945.1 Desulfobacterales bacterium HSG17
TTCTGAAAAACAATTGATTTACTTGCGGGGCGCGGTTTCAACAATCTTGATGAAGTTTTATCTTGAAAAAATCAATTCAAACATGACTTTTACAAAAAAACTGACTACTGTGGAAACATTCTGAAAAACAATTGATTTATTTGCGGGGCGCGGTTTCAACAATCTTGATGAAGTTTCATCTTGAAAAAATCAATTCAAACATGACTTTTACAAAAAAACTGACTACTGTGGAAACATTCTGAAAACAATTGATTTACTTGCGGAGCGCGGTTTCAGCAATCTTGATGAAGTTTCATCTTAAAAAATCAGTTCAAACATGACTTTTACAAAAAAACTGACTACTGTGGAAACATTCTGAAAAACAATTGATTTACTTGCGGGGCGAGGTTTCAGCAATCTTGATGAAGTTTCATCTTAAAAAATCAGTTCAAACATGACTTTTTTCAAAAAATATGGTAAATATGGTAACTCTGGAAACATTCAGAAAAACAATTGCTTCGCTTGCGGAGTGCAGTTTTTAACAATCTCTGAGATAACCGGAGTAAATTAAACATAAATGAAATTGAAATTTAATGAGAAAAGTTTGCATACAAAAACACACATAAAATTATAACCCGGCGCTGAACTCGGACGCAAAAGGGTTCCGGTCGCTATCGCTTCCTACACCCTTTTGCGCCGGTTAGCTTAGCGTTAGACCTTTGAAAATATTTAAGATATGAAAAACAACTATTACAATTACAATGAAAATAAATCTGATATAAAAACATCTTTGCTTTTAGTAGATGATTTAAAAACTCAGATTGAAAATAAAAAATCTTTGCAAAATGAGCATTGGGCAGCAATTCAGGAAAAACTTCGAGTTGATTGGACATATGATTCCAATGCTATTGAAGGCAGTTCTCTTACAAAAGGCGAAACTTTATTTTTTTTAAAAGAAGGATTAACTGTTGAAGGGAAACCATTTAAAGATTTTCTTGATGCCAGAAATCATGCTGAAGCGATTGACTGGCTTTATGAAGTGATAAAAGATAATCGACCAATTTCTCAAGGACTTATAAAAGAAATGAATGCTTTGTTGTTATCCGGTGTAAAATTTACTCCGGGCATAGATCAGAGTGGTCATAAAATCCGAAAACCAGCTAATCCAGGAAAATACAAAATTCTACCAAATCATGTTTTGCAAACAGACGGAACAATTCACTTTTATACTGATCCTATCCATGTAGCTGATGAAATGGAGACTTTATGCAAATGGATTAACGAAAATATTGTAAATAAACATCCTGTTATTGTAGCTTCGATAGCTCATTATAATATGGTAAGAATTCATCCTTTTGATGACGGAAATGGTCGTGGCGCAAGAATTCTTATGAATTTGATTTTAATAAAAAAAAGCTATCCTGTTGCAATTATAAGAAACGAAAATCGTAGAAAATATCTGACAGCACTTAATCACGCAGATAAAGGGAATATTGTTCCATTTTTAGCAGTGGTATCTGACTCAATGATAGATACAGAGAAAACTATTATATATGAATTAAACCGACTATCAAAGTAACAATATAAACAATTATTCAAGTATTTTATGGTCAGATATATTTTCACAGATTAACTTCAATCTTACTTTTGTGATATTTATTCCAAATCAAATTGTATGAAAAAATATTTGCTGCGG
>JAUCGD010000712.1 GCA_030377945.1 Desulfobacterales bacterium HSG17
TTGAAAAACTAACCCAGCCCGCTATTGATGCTATTGATTCTGCCAAAATATTTGTATCACCGATGGTGGATTTGGAACTTCAGTATCTTTATGAAATAAAATGATTAGCAGAAAGCTCTGAAAAAGTGATTTCTGTCTTAGAAGAAGAAATTGGTTTACAGCTAAGTCAAATGCCGTTTTCCTTGATTATTGAAGAAGCCAGAAACATTAATTGGACAAGAGACCCTTTTGACCGGATAATCACTGCTGAAGCCATAATCAAGGAAAATGATCTATTGATAACTAAGGATACGACTATCCGTAAGTATTGTGAAATAACGGTATGGTAATTTAGATGAAACATGTTTCAAGTGATAAATGAGCAGGCAAGGGTCTGTCCGTCAGGACTGAAAACTACTAATTTAACCCAATTGCTGTAATCTTGAAAAGAATTTAACGATTTTTGAGATTCAATATCCCAGGTACTACACACTTCGTAAGTCCGTGCCCCCCTTTAAATTGTCAGTGGACGAGCTTTGTATGTCCATTTAAACGCAGGCCGTCTAAAAATACTGTTTTTAGTCATTATTTTTTCCCGATTTATGGCCTCTGCAAAATTGTTTTTTTAAAGGAGTGCCAAACTTTCAGTTTGGCACTCCTTATATGATGATATTCAGCAGAACAAGAATCATCTCAAATATTAGAGGCCAAAAATCAGGCAAAGAAAAACAACTAATTTAGACGGCCTAGTACAAACCTTATTTCCGATAATGTCTATTATTTTCCCTGTGATACAGAACCTTATTATAAAGATCTTTGGCATGATATGAACTGCGTACAAAAGGCCCGCTTGCCACTTCTGAAAAGCCAATGCTTAACGCAGTTTTTTTCCATGAATCAAATTCTTCAGGCCGGATAAATCTCTGTACAGGCAGATGTTTTTTTGAGGGCTGAAGATACTGCCCAATGGTCAGAATCCTGCATCCATTGTTAAATAAATCCTCAAGAGTTTGATATATTTCATCATCTCTTTCTCCAAGCCCTAGCATAATACCTGACTTGGCCGGTATTTCAGGTGTGTAATTTTTGACCTGGTTTATAAGCTCAAGAGACCGTTTATAAATAGCCTGGGGCCGCACGGTTTCATAAAGCCGGGGTACGGTTTCAATATTATGGTTTAAAACATTGGGTTTTGCATCAAGAACTGTTTTTAATGCTTCATAATCTCCTTGAAAATCAGGAATTAAAACCTCAACAAGCGCTCTGGAAACCCTTTTTTTGATCTCTGAAATTGTACTGGCAAATATTCCTGCTCCCCCGTCAGGAAGATCATCCCTTGTTACTGATGTTATTACCACATAAACAAGCTCCATTTTTTCAACAGCTTCTGCAACACGGACAGGTTCATCAGGCTCAGGAAGCGTGTCAGGGCCGTTTTCCACATTGCAGAATCTGCAATTCCTGGTGCATTTTGAACCCATAATCATAAATGTAGCTGTTTTTTTTGAAAAACATTCAAACTGGTTAGGACATTTCGCTTCCTGGCATACAGTATGAAGACCTCCTTTTCTGATAAGAGAACGAACCTGTTCATATTCAGGTGCATCAGGCAGTTTACGGGTAAGCCAGCGGGGTTTTGCTTTATGGCGCAATTTATGGGCATGATCCCTGGAATTTAAAGTTTCCTTAATTTTA
>JAUCGD010000713.1 GCA_030377945.1 Desulfobacterales bacterium HSG17
CAGCATAAACTCAATATCGCAACATTCTCCATCAAGGTGGACCTGTTTTTCCAAGTCAGCCCAACGCTGTTGTGCATTGTTACCGAAATGAGCGTTAAGCCAGACAAGCAGATTGGTTTCCAGAACACTCCTCAAAGATGCCCCGAATAATGAACAAAAGGCTTCATTGGTTACAATAATGTTTTGCGTGGCGTCAGTTATCACAATCCCATCACTCGAGGCTCGCAATAGGGCCTCGAAAAACCTGACAGTCCGCTGGGCTGCTTCAAGTTCTTTTTTTATGGGCTGGTTGATCATGACATCCCTGATTATATCTCGGATTTACTTATATTAACCGCGCAAAACTTATACTCAGGCTGTTTGGAATGCATGTCATAAACGGCATTGGTGACAAGATTGACGGATTTTCCTTCATCTACCCCAAGAGTTGGACCATAATGCCACGGAATAAAGATTGTGCCAGCGAGAATACTATCTGTCAGGCGTGCAGGGAGATAAACCTTGCCCCTGCGTGAAACAATTTTTACCATATCCCCCTCTGATATGCTTAATGCTGTAGAATCTTTAGAATGAATTTCCACATAGCCATCAGGCGCTTGCGCATTGAGCTTTGGGGAGCGGCCTGTACGGGTACGGGTGTTAAAATGCCCTGAAAGACGTCCGGTTATTAGCACCATGGGATAATAATCATCTATTGTTTCGGCAGGTTCCTGATAGTCCCGCGCAAGGAGAGCCGCCCGGCCATCGGGACGCTGAAAATTTAAATCCAAGAACAGGCGAGGTGTACCTGGGTGATCCATGTCCGGGCAGGGAAGCTGTGGACCTACTTTACCTTGTAGCCGCTTATAGGACACACCGTTCATATCACAAATACGGTTTTTAGTGATCTTTTTATATTCGTTAAAAACCTCTTCAGGAGAGGAATACGGAAACTCTTCTTTAAACCCCATGGCCCGGGCTATCAACCAGATGATCTCATAATCCGGCTTAGCCTCGCCAGGCGGCTCAATTAGTTTTTCGACAAGCTCGATGCGTCTTTCAGCGGATATATATGTTCCGGTTTTTTCACACCACTGTGCAGCAGGCAGTATCACATCCCCCAACATCGAAGTTTCATTTGGATAAATATCCTGAACAACTAGCATATCTGCCTTTAAAAGTCCTTCCTTTACCCATGATGTATTTGGCAGGGATACAGCTGGATTGGTGGTTGTAACCCACAGGCATTTGACATCGCCAGTGTGAAGTCCCCGGATGATCTCCAAAATCGAATGACCGGGAGTATCCTGGATGTTCTCAACCGGAATCCCCCAAAAATCAGCAATTTCCTGGCGGTGTATAGAATTGGCTACAAGGCGCATACCTGGTAACAAATGAGATAGGGCACCTACCCATCGATTGCCCATTGCATTACATTCACCGGTGATTGAAATTGGCCCTGTACCCTTGCGAGCAAAATTTTCCGTCAAGAGTCACAGATTATGCAGGGTATTATTTTTAAATACAGCCGGGGTTGAGTGGTTATATCCCTGCAACCAGAAGGTAAGCATTGCTTTTGACCGGCCTATTGTTCGTCCAGCCGCAATAATCTGGTCGTCAGAGCATCCAGTAATTTCTGCTCCGAGCGAAGGCGGATATTCCTCTGCTAATTTTTTAAGATCATCCAACCCGGA
>JAUCGD010000714.1 GCA_030377945.1 Desulfobacterales bacterium HSG17
ATTCATTTTTTAAAAACTATTTTTTTATAGGCAGAAACCATTCATTTCCCCTCATCGACCTTGCCTCTGAAGTCAGAGGGATGAGGTCGGTTTTATCCAGAAGGTCCAGATTGAATTTCCGGTTCAGAGCAGCAAAATGCTTTAACCCAAATGCAATTTTATTGAGATAGGAAAAAACCCCGATGGCCCCGGTGGAAAATTCATTGGCTACTGTACCATAAATGGCTCTTAAATCCGGAAGATCGCAGAATATTTCTTCAATTGTCGAGCCATATGGTTTAAATCTTTCCGGCACATTCTGGTTCTTTATCCGTTCACCGATTGTTTTACCGGTCATGGCAGCAGCCATGGACGCACGGCACAAACCAATCCCCAGGATATGACCGTCGCCATAGGCCAGGCCTTTAAAAACCTGATCTTCACTGGCAAATCCACCGGTCATAATGATGGCGGGCAGGCTTAATTTCTCTTCTCTCAATTGATCACAAATACGGACAACAGCATCCTCCAGGCAGACTGTAGGCAGGGACCATTCGTTCATCATTTTTGAAGGGCTGTATCCAGACCCGCCTCCGGCACCATCAAAGGTGACCATGTCCACATTCGCTTCACAGGCAACCCGAAGAACCCGTTCTATATCCTTCCTGTCGTATCCCGCCATTTTAAAATAAATGTTTTTCGCCCCTATATCCCTAAGAGCTGTAATGTGTGTGATCAGGGATCCTTCATTCCACAGGGGCAACCTGGAATAAGCGTAAAAATTGGGACAGACCCCATCCTCATATGCTTTTTGTACGGACGGGTCACTGGGGTCTGGGATGACCACATCACCGAATTGTTGGCGTTTCAATGCAGCTTCAATATTCTTTACCCGTATAACGGGCTGCGTCCCCTTTGCAGCCTGCCCAAATTTGATTTCAATGGCCGTGGCCCCATATTTCTGGATGGCAATTTTCGGAACCTCCATAAGGTCATCGTCCACATTACTTTGAAGAACAATCTGACCATACCCACGGTCATATTTGCGAAAACAGTCAAGTGCTTTTTCCAGCAAGGGGTAATCCGTCACTTTTCCATTTTTTACTTTTAAATTCGGGTCATTGTTTCTGCCATGTTCCCCAATCACGCAGGTTACCCCGGCCATGGCTGCCCCGGCAAAATAATCCTGCCAATTGAGTTTAATCAATGCCGGAAGGATAATGGGCATGGCAATTTTAACTGGGTGAATTGTCCCGTAAGTCCTCTCCAGGTTTACATTAAAAATATTTGCTTCTTCCTGGGTTTCTTTGGCTCCCTGAGCGCCAAACACTCGACCGTTGATGTTAAAATGAGAAAAATCAATGGGGTAATCTTTTTCCGAAGCAATTTGATTGGTGCCTGTTGTTGTTGGATACACGGTTTGTGCTCCCAGCACGGCTGCCTGGGCAATCTCACAGGTTCCTGCACAATCTTGAGTGCAAAACGAACACATTCCTGACTGGGGAGATATGAACGTGCTTCGGTTTTTCGAAAATGTAAACCCTGAACTTAATTTAGGTGAATAAGACATTCTAATTCTCTTTTTTCAAATTTTTTAGTTTAGCTATTCATTTTTGTTCTTGGATGATATTTTTATCTGTAATTTTGATATTAACGTATACAACCTGAGCACTACCTTTTAATCCTTTC
>JAUCGD010000715.1 GCA_030377945.1 Desulfobacterales bacterium HSG17
GAATATATAGAAGTAAATCAAGTAAATACAAAGTATCGTTATTATATTAATTTATTTTTTTGAAGTAAAAGCGTAAGAATATTCACTAGCTAACAACCGGAGACGGCGGTGAAATTGACATAAAAACTGCAAACTTGAATATTGAAAACGGTGGTGAAATTTCGGCCAGAGGTACTGGAACAGGAAGTGCCGGAAATTTAAAAATTGATGTAACCAACACTTTCAAAATAAACAACGCTTCTGTAAAAACAGACACTTTAAAATCTGACGGCGGAGAGATCACCATTACTGCTGCACCCGAAAACATGCTTCATCTCAAAAACGGTGCAATAACCACATCAGTAAAGGGTGATAAAGGAGACGGCGGCAACATTAATATTGCTGAACCCCAATTTATTATAATGGATAACAGCAATATCATAGCCAACGCATTTGAAGGTCAGGGCGGCAACATCAAAATCACAGCAAACCAGTTCATTTCCGATCCAGCCAGCAAAGTAAATGCCTCATCCCAGCTTGGCATAGACGGAACAGTCAACATCAACTCTCCTGAAGCAGATATAAGCAGTTCCCTTTTCGTTCTACCGGGCAATTTCATTGACGCATCAAAATGGATAAAAACCCCCTGTTCTTTACGAACTGGTGAAGATGTAAGCAGTCTTGTTCAAATCCCCCGTGATGCCCTGCCTGAATCTCCTGACGACCTGGTTCCAAGTCCAATACTGATAACTGTTTCCCCGGTATTCCAAAACCTTTACCGCAGGGAGATTTTATCAAAATTACAAAAGCCTGCAAAAAAATCATAATGTCTTTAGATGCAAAAAAGCATCCTGAAAAATATGCAGACATACTTATGCACCTGGCTTTTGCCTCTCAAAAAACTGGGTATCACAGGCAGGCATTTACCATACTCAACTCCCTGTATCCCCTGCTTGAAAAAATCGGTGATAAATCACGAATCATCGCTTTTTACAGTGCCCTCGGTGATCTCTGCCTTTCCTTTGGGAATATGGCAAAACCTCTGCCATGCCTGAAAAAAGCCTTTCCCGGCACAGTAAAAACAGGCTTGTCAGCGCTCAATAACATAGAACTGGCTGTTCAATATCTGGAAAAAGGAAAAAACATGGCTGAAAAGCTTGGCAGCCCCTTTCTCCTGGCCGGAATCAAAAACAATCTGGCAAATGCGCTGGCAGCAGACAAAAAATACAATAAAGAGCTGCCAAAATACTTTAAAAGAGGGATTGCTCTTGCACATCCGGCAGTACACACAAATGCCGATGCTTCTTCTGAATCTGAATCCCTGTATAACCAAAGCATCAATGAATCCGAACATTCCCAGGATATTGTACCTGCAAAACTTATGCGGGAAATTCAGGCAATATCCCTGCTTAACCAAACCCGGATGAAAACCGAACAACCCGGCACTATTTTAACACTGGAAAAAGCCCTGAAACTGATTGACAGCCTTCCTGCATCCCATTCAAAAGCATCCCTGCTTATTTCTGCAAGCCTGCTGGCACAAAAAATCCAGGAAAATACTAAAACCCAGGCATGGGCATCAAGTGAAGATTCTATTAAAAAAATTGCTATCAACTCACTCAAAACAGCAAAAAAAATTGCAGAGCGTTATAAAAATCACCGTATGATCTCCCTTGCCTGCGGCTATCT
>JAUCGD010000716.1 GCA_030377945.1 Desulfobacterales bacterium HSG17
AATATTTCTGACGGCGCGTTACGCTGCGCTAACGCACCATCTACGGATGTTATAGAACTTTTGATTTTGTGCTTATCAATCTGTGACTTAAGCCTTTAGAGGAAAGCTAAGTTGGGCAAAAGGCCAAGATTGCCGGACGTCGGTTGGAAAGTCTTGTTTTTACGGATGGCAGTCAGGCTCTCCGAAGAATCATAATCTCTGGCAAGTTCTGTCTGTATCTCAACCAATTGTGATTATGAAGTCTTATCTCAGAAATAACCTGCTCAATTTAGTTAATTTGGGCCAAACAATGATCATGCCCGAATTATTAAATCATGTTTTTTTTCATAAAAGTTTTCATCTCATCAATGTTCATCTTTCCAAGCATAATTGATTTTTGCTTTCCCCGGTAGTATATTGCAAACGTTGGTGTGCCGTATATTCCAAATCTTTTATTCATCAGGTTCAATTCATTATTAATAAGACATACGCGAATTTTTCCTTTATATACATGTGAAATATCTTCAAGGATATTTATATGGTTGATATAATCCAGATCTTTTTCAAAACAGGCCAGCAGTACCGGCTGTCCTTCTTTTTCCAGAAATTCTTCCAGCTTAAATGGATTGATGAACGAAATCATTATATGCCTCCTTGTCTTTTTACAATGAGGAATATAGCAAATAATATGCCAATATTGAATACTTATTAAATGTGCAGGCAATTCAAGATGTTATGTGGGTGATGGAGATTCGCTTAAAATATGTAAATGTATCATGGTACATTTATATGTTCCAAAATGTCTTAAGGTGCGCCTTGGAGTTAAGTACCTGTGCATAAATTCTGCTAAGTTTTTAACCACAGATTATTGTAACATTATACACGTATGTCATGAAATTTTTGATAAGGTACTTATCTAAAATAGTATTTATTTCACTTACTTTTTATATTTGATTGTAACCCGACAGATGCTTTATATTTTTCAAGTAACCCTTCTTGTTCCATTTTTTGCAGCATACCGGCCATCTTTGGCGCAAGCTTTTTATGTTTCTTATGTAAAAAAGGATAGGAATCAACGGTTTCAAGTATTCCTGCCACATAAATCGGGGACGGATAGACATCAGACGATTTTTTTTCAGCTTTATCATATTTAACAGACCGCAGGAAAAAACGGTCTTTATCAGACTGTACCATTTCAGGTAATGACAGGGCTTCAATGCTTATGAGCAGATCGTTTCTTCCATGAATCAGCATAAAAAGCCCCTGCCGCGAGCTTGTGACTGGTTGCAGATTGTCAGTATTGACTAATTTCGCTAACCTGTTGGTCAGGCGTACACTGCCGTGCAGAAAAGCTACTTGAAAATCAGTATCAGCAAGACTTGGCCACCCATTCAGTTTAACAGATGGATCTGCGGCATAGGCGAGAATTCTATGCTGAAAAAACATATAATTCACACGTACAAGGTTGGGAAAGGTTTTGTTGTAATCAAACACTCTTGTCATCACACCGTCCGCCTGTCCGGTATTTGCCATAATGCCGCATCGTTTTGAAGGGCAGTTCATTACATCAAAGGTATAACCAAGGCGTTTAAATGCTTCTGTATAAGCCATTTTACAATATCTGGAATAATAGGTATTTGTTTTTGTAGCTAATAATACGATTTTTTCTGCTCTTAAAACATGCA
>JAUCGD010000086.1 GCA_030377945.1 Desulfobacterales bacterium HSG17
AAAAAAGATACGGGCTTCATAAAAGTACTCTGCCCTGCAAAAATCAATTTGTTTTTGCATGTAACAGATAAAAGATCTGACGGGTATCATAATCTCATAAGCCTTATGTGCCCGGTATCTTTGTATGATACCTTATCAATAACCTTTAATACATCTGAAACTAAGCTTGTCTGCGAGCATCCCGGAGTTCCTGAAGATAATACTAATCTTGCGTGGAGAGCAGCCGAACTTTTTTTAAGAAAAGCTGATATTCGGGAAAAACTAGGAATTATTATTGAAAAAAAAATTCCTGTTGGAGGTGGCTTAGGAGGCGGAAGTTCTAATGCAGCTTCAGTGCTTATGGCTTTGAACACCTATTATGGGAATATTTTCTCTTGTAATATGCTTATGGACATGGGACTTTCTCTTGGGGCTGACGTTCCTTTTTTTGTATTTCAAAAACCTGCTGTTGCAACTGGGATTGGCGAAAAACTTGAAGTTTATGAAGGGTTTGACAATTTTTATGTTGTATTAATTGCTTTTGATTTTATTGTTTCAACTGCAAATGTATATAAAAATCTGAATTTAGGATTGACAAAATGTAAAAAAATAAATAAAGGTTCTTCCTTTAAAGAGCTGGGATTTAATTTGGAACAACATTTATGCAATGATCTTGAAATGGTTAGTGCATTTGATTATCCTGACATCAATGTTGCAAAAAAGGCTCTTTTGGATCATGATGCAAAAGGTGTTCTTATGTCAGGGAGCGGTCCAAGTGTTTTTGGTCTTTTCTCTGATTTGTATCAGGCTGAAAAAGCGATAAAGTCTTTATCAAAAAATGAAAGGTGGACGCTTTATCTTGCAGATTTAATCATTTAAAAGTGAACTTTTTTTATCATTTCATATAAGTTTATGTTAATAAACTTGGCTCCTGCTGGGGCGTCGTCAAGCGGTAAGACACAGGGTTTTGGGTCCTGCATTCGGAGGTTCGAATCCTCCCGCCCCAGCCAGTTCACAAAAACAAATTCGGAAATGGATTTTAGAATTATATCATGAAGGACATTACAATATTTTCGGGGAATGCGAACCCTGTCCTTGCAGGAAAAATTTGCGACTACCTTGATATGCCCATAGGCGGAGCCAAGGTTAAACGATTTAGTGATGGAGAGATCCAGATAGAAATTGATGAAAACATCCGTTCCAGGGATGTTTTTGTTATTCAGCCTACCTGTTCCCCGGTTAATGATAATCTTGTGGAACTTCTTCTTATGATTGATGCATGCCGCAGATCTTCTACAAGCCGTATAACTGCTGTAATTCCTTATTACGGATATGCCCGCCAGGATAAAAAAGTAGCACCCAGGGTTCCTATCAGTGCCAGACTGATAGCAGACATGCTGACATTGGCTGGAGCAGACCGGGTAATCACAATGGATTTACATGCCGGACAGATCCAGGGATTTTTTAATGTTCCGGTTGATAATCTTTTTGCAACCCCTGTTATCCTTGAATATATCAAAAAACAATTCCATGGAGAAGATATAATTATTGTGTCCCCGGATGCAGGTGGTGTTGAACGTGCCAGAGCTTTTGCAAAACGTTTAAATGCAGGACTTGCAATTATTGACAAACGCCGGGATACTCCCAACGAAGCCAAAGCAATGGCTGTTATCGGTGATGTTACCGGAAAAACAGCTATTATTTTAGATGACATGGCAGACACTGCCGGTACATTAACTGAAGCTGCTGCTGCTATTATGAAAAACGGAGCAAAAGAAATTCATGCCTGCTGCACCCATCCTGTATTATCAGGACCGGCTGTTCACCGGATTACAGATTCTGTACTGAGTTCCCTTGTGGTGACAGATACAATTCCCCTGGAAGTTAATGCCCGTGCATGTAATAAAATAAAAGTACTGAGTATTTCAAAACTGTTTGGAGAAGCTATTATTCGGAGCCATAAAGGCGATTCTGTTACTTCTCTTTTTGTATAAAAAAATGATATTTACCGGGAATAACAAAGTATATCCCGGTTCTAAATTAAGGAGGATATTTTTTTGGAATTACTTGATTTAAAAGCCAGTGTCAGAACTGCGACAGGAAACAGCCCGGCACGGGCATTGCGCCGTGATGGCAAAATACCGGCAATTTTGTACGGGCCGGATACAAAGCCTGTTAAGCTTGCTATTATCACCAGAGAACTTGAAGATGCCATGAAAAAGAGCAAAAGCAGCCAGATGCTGTTAAACCTGGTTGTTGAAAATGGTGAGAAAGCCGGCCATATGGTTATGCTCAAAGATTTGCAGATCCATCCAGTCAAACGATCTTTTATACATGCAGACTTTTATGAAGTATCTATGGACAGGAAAATCAAGGTTATGGTTCCTGTTACTACAAAAGGAAAATGTATTGGTGTTGAACTGGGCGGTATGCTTCAGGTTATCCGCCGTGAACTTGAAGCCTTATGCTTTCCCAATGATATTCCAGAAAGTGTTGAAATAGATGTAACTGATATGGATGCAGGAGATTCAGTCCATATTGAAGATATTTCTATTGAGGGTGTAGAATTTCCCGCAGATGTTAATTTTACTGTTCTGACTGTTCTCAGCGGTAAGGTTAAAGATGAAGATGAAGAAGGTGAAGAAGGTGAAGAAGACGAAGTAACAGAAGAAGCTGAGGCAGCAGCCGAGTAATTTAAAAAGTATATGCCTCAGAATATTCGTCTGATTGCAGGCCTGGGAAATCCTGGAATTGATTATGAAAAGACCCGTCATAATATAGGGTTTATAATAATAGATGAGCTGTCACGTTATTTTTCAATTCCGTTTACAGGGAAAAGATTCGGCGCTCTTACAGGACACGGTTTTATAGAAGATATTGAAGTATTTTTAGTTAAACCCATAGAATTCATGAATCGGAGCGGGCCTCCGGTTTATTTGCTTTCAAAATATATGGGAATATGTATCAGGGATATTATAGTTATCCATGACGACATGGATCTTGATTATGGAAGAATAAAAATTAAAGAGAAAGGAGGGTACGGAGGACATAAAGGTATTAAGTCTTTAATTGATACCTTTGAAGGAGATGATTTTGTCCGTCTCCGCATGGGTATTGGGCGTCCTGATCCTGAAGTCAATGTTATTGACCATGTGCTGGGCAGATTCGACCCTGACAAAGAAAAAAAAACGAATCAGCTTTTCACACAGGCAAGGGAAGCCATTGTTACAATCCTTTGTAAAGGAACAAAGGAAGGTATGAATGCGTTTAACCGCAAAATATTAATTGTTTAGTAAATGGAGGTAAAAAGTTAACATGGAATTCGTATTGAAAAATATTCCGGTGCTGTGTACTCTGGTAGGTCTTATGGGAGTTCTTTTTTCTGTGATCCTTGCAGGTATGATTAAAGGCGCTCCGGCCGGAAATGAAAAAATGACCGAGATTGCAGATGCAATTAAAGAAGGTGCAATTGCATATCTGAATCGTCAGCTCAAAAGTATGTCTGTTGCCGGCGTTGTTATTTTCGTCATTATTTATATGACACTGGGTTCAAAAACAGCCATGGGTTTTTTGGTTGGCGCTGTTGCTTCCTTTATTGCAGGTTATGTGGGAATGCGCGTATCTGTTTTAGCCAATGTAAGAACTGCTGAAGCTGCAAGAGGCGGCCTGAGCAAAGCTCTGGACATGGCTTTCAGAGGCGGTGCAGTTACCGGTATGATCGTTGCAGGTCTGGCTCTGACCTCTGTAGCAGGTTACTATGCTATCCTGACCATGGGCGGAACTGAAACCAGAGAGGCTGTTATTGCCCTGGTTGCCCTGGGTTTTGGTGGAAGTCTGATCTCCATCTTTGCACGTCTTGGCGGCGGTATCTTTACCAAGGGTGCTGATGTTGGTGCTGACCTGGTTGGAAAAGTTGAAGCAGGTATTCCTGAAGATGATCCGAGAAACCCGGCTGTTATTGCAGACAACGTAGGCGACAACGTAGGTGACTGTGCCGGTATGGCAGCTGACCTTTTTGAAACTTATGCTGTTACCGCAGTAGCTGCAATGCTTCTTGGTAATCTTCTTTTCCCGAAAGTTCTTCTTGCTACCGAACTTCCCCTTCTGCTTGGCGCAGCATCTATCTTCTGTTCCATTATTGCTATTTTCTTTGTCCGCCTGGGCAAAAGCGAATATATCATGGGCGCACTTTATAAAGGTCAGTTTGGCGCAGCTATCCTGGCAGCCTTTGCCTTTTATTACATTTTTACCATGGCACTGCCCGAAGGTCTTGGTGACATCAGCTCAATGAATCTTTATTATTCCTCACTTGTAGGTCTGATACTGACCGTTGTTATCGTTGTTATCACCGAATACTACACCGGTATTTACGCTCCGGTTATCTCTGTTGCAGATGCTTCAACCACAGGTCACGGAACCAATGTCATCGCAGGTCTGGCTGTTTCCATGCAGTCCACCGCAGCACCTGTTCTGGCTATCTGTCTTAGCATCTATGTTGCTCATGCATGTGCCGGATTGTACGGAATTGCAACAGCAGCTATGTCTATGCTTTCCATGACCGGTATGGTTATCGCAATTGACGCTTACGGCCCGATTACTGATAATGCAGGCGGTATTGCTGAAATGGCTGGAATGGATGAATCTGTCCGCGCTGTTACCGATCCCCTGGATGCTGTTGGAAATACCACAAAAGCTGTTACCAAAGGTTATGCTATCGGTTCTGCCGGTCTTGCTGCCCTGGTTCTGTTTGCTTGTTATGTACAGGAATTCACCCTGCACGGTGCGGGAGAGGCCATCAAATTTGATCTTGCTGATGTAAATGTTATTATCGGTCTGTTCATCGGTGGTCTGCTGCCTTACCTGTTTGCTTCCATTGCTATGAAAGCTGTTGGAAATGCAGGCGGCGCTGTTGTTGATGAAGTTCGTCGTCAGTTCCGTGAAATTCCTGGAATCATGGAAGGTACTGGAAAACCTGATTACAGCGCATGTGTTGACATTGTAACCAAATTTGCTCTTAAAGAAATGATCGTTCCTGCTCTGCTTCCAGTTGTTGTTCCAGTTATTGTTGGGCTCCTTCTTGGAAAAGTTGCTCTTGGCGGTCTTCTTATCGGTTCCATCGTTACCGGTGTTTTCGTGGCTATTTCCATGACAACCGGTGGTGCTGCATGGGACAATGCAAAGAAATACATTGAAGACGATCATCTGGGCGGCAAAGGCAGCGAAGCTCATAAAGCTGCAGTTACCGGTGATACAGTAGGCGATCCTTACAAAGATACTGCCGGACCAGCTGTTAACCCAATGATTAAAATCCTGAACGTTGTTGCTCTGCTCATGGTTCCTTTCTTGATGTAACAGCAATTAATTCATAAAACCGGATATTATATTTTTTGCCGGTTTTTCGGATAACACAAAAAGGATTGGTGCGGAAACGTGCCAATCCTTTTTTATTTGCTTGTTTTCAGAATCTATGATATAAGTAATAATCTTTTGAATAAAAAAAGGGTTATTATAATGACTGGTGAAAATATGACTGAAAAAAATGTAAAAGAACAGACAACAAAGAAGAAAATAAGGGTTTTTAAAGTTGGTGACCTTGCAGTTTATCCTGCACATGGGGTTGGCAGAATCGAATCCATTGAAAGCAAGAATGTAGGTGGAGAAACCCATGATTTTTATATCATGAAGGTTTTGGAAAATGACATGGTTATCATGATACCTGTCTGGAATGTTGAAAGCGTGGGATTGCGCGATCTTATCAGTAAAAAAGAAATACCTGAAATTTTCAAGGTAATGGAAGAGCGCAAAGAAAATCCCATTGATTCTCAGACATGGAATCGAAGATACAGGGAATATATGGATAAGATAAAAACAGGCTCTCTTTATGAAGTTGCTGAAGTTTATCGAGATCTTTCTTTATTAAAGGTTAACAAAGATCTGTCTTTTGGTGAACGAAAATTGTTTGATACTGCCCAGATTCTGCTTGTTAAGGAATTATCAACTGCCAAGAATTCAGATGAAAAAACGGTTCTTGGGGAAATCGAAGCTATTTTTGCCCCCCAATAATTCATTTCTGCCCAATAATGATAAACCGAATAAGCTTAAACCAGATAAGCTTAAACCAGATAAGCTTAAATCAGATAAGCTTAAAAATGAGTTTATCATTATTGCAGGTAAAAAAGAATCGGGCCAGCGCCTTGATTTTTTTATATCTTCCCAAACCAATGTCGGATGTTCACGCGCTCTTGCAGCAAAACTGATCCGTGAAGGGCTTATCCGGGTTGAAAACCAAATAAAAAAACCCGGATACCGTTTGCATAAAGGGGAAAGGGTTCATGGTCATATAAGAGAACCTGAACCTGTATCCTTTGAGCCTGAACCCATAAATCTGGATTTAATTTATGAAGATCCAGATATACTGGTAATAAATAAAGCTCCGGGTATAGTGGTACACCCTGCTCCAGGCCATTATACAGGAACTATTGTTAATGCCCTGCTTTATCATTGTCCGGATCTTAAGGGAATAGGAGGGGAATTAAGGCCGGGTATAGTACACCGGCTGGACAAAGATACTTCAGGTATCCTTGTTGTTGCTAAAAACGGACCCGCACTTGCTAAGCTTGCATCTCAGTTTCAAGAACGGACAATACAAAAAAAATATACAGCTCTTGTACATGGAGAAATGAAAACAGATTCAGGCAGGATAAATCTGCCCATTGGCAGGCATCCTGTGGATCGAAAAAAAATGTCAACAATATCAAAAAACGGAAAACCAGCGGAAACTCTTTGGAGTGTTAAAAAGAGACTGCCTGAAACAAGCCTTGTTGACATTGATCTGAAGACAGGAAGGACCCATCAGATAAGAGTGCATTTTTCTGCTAAAGGTCATGCTCTTGTGGGAGATCAGGTTTATTGCAATAAATCAGGAAAAAAACATTCTGATTGGGTATTATCCACTATTAAAAATATTTCCAGGCAGATGCTCCATGCCAGAAAGATATGCCTGAAGCATCCGAAAACCGATAAAAACATGGAGTTTGAAGCCCCCCTGCCCACAGACTTTAAACTCCTGCTGTCAAAACTTGAATCTCTTTAAATAATACGATTGACATTCATACTGTCATAAGATCTGAAAATCAATTGTTCTTTGACTCTCCGTTTATCAGACAGGGGAAAAAGAGGAAGGCCGCTCATCTGCTCAACAGCCTCATCTTTTGTGGGGATAGCTTCCAGACCTTCCCGGATTTTCTTTCCGTTGACCGTATTAAAAACAATGGCTGTCTTACCATCTGAAACTGCGGAAAAAGGAATCTGATAGGTATCCAAAATCCTTGATGCTGAAAGGATTTCCTTTTCTCGTGATCCCAGGGAACCGGGCGCACATTTAATGCACATAAATCGTTTGCCCTTTACACGAATCACCAGATCAATCTTAGAGATATAATTTTCCCCATTTATTTCAAATTCAATTTTGGAATCCACATCAATATCTTTTCTGTCAAATCCCCTCTGGGCCATAAGAAAATGTTCAAGCTTCTGGCGGTTGGCTTCTGCACCAAGATCAGGGAGCACTCTGCCGGTAATATTATCAATAATCAAATCTGATTTTATCAATGATTTTCCGGTCATCTGCCCGGATTGCTCAAGAGACATTATTTTCAGAATTGTCGGGGCAATATCACTAAGCTTACCTTTTTCCAATACCACACCTTTTAAATTATCATTCACCAGGATAAAAGGAACCTGATTTAATGTATGGGCAGTATGAACATTGCCTGCCTGATCTATCAACATTTCAGCATTGCCATGATCTGCCGTTACCATAATTGTAGCGCCGATTGATTTAATTTCCGTAACAATCTTTTCCACACATTTATCCACGGTTTCACATGCTTTAACAGCAGCCTCAATAACCCCTGTATGGCCGACCATATCCATATTGGCTAGATTAAGGACAATCAAGTCATATTTGCCTGATTTAATACGATCAAGAACCTCTTTAGTTACTTCAACAGCACTCATCTCAGGCTTTTGGTCATAGGTTTCCACATCCCTGGGGGATGGAATCAGGCAGCGGTCTTCCAGGGGAAAAGGGGTTTCTTCTCCTCCATTGAAAAAGTACGTTACATGGGCATATTTCTCAGTTTCTGCTATACGGAGCTGATTCAAGCCCTGGTTACTGACAATCTCTCCTAAAATACCTTGCAGAAGAACTGGTGGAAAGGCCGTGGGAAAGTCAAAATGTTCATCATATCTGGTCATGGTTGAATATATGCAGATTTCAGGCAGTTTTTTCCGTTCAAAATGATTAAATTCAGGATCGGTTAATGCCCTGGATATTTCCCTGGCACGATCAGCACGGAAATTGAAAAAAAATACCCCGTCTCCATCCTGGATAAAGGCAATGGGCGCTGAGCTTGAATCATTTATTACAACAGGTTTTACAAATTCATCTGTTTCCCCGCGTTCATAAGCATTTTTAACTGCTTTTACAGGATCATTTTCTGCAACCCCCTGGCCCAGGGTATAAAGATTGTATGCTTTTTCAATCCTGTCCCATCGCATGTCCCTGTCCATAGCATAATAACGGCCGCATATGGTGGCAATACTCCCTGTTTTGTTTGTATTTATATAATCTTGAACCTGTTTGATATAATCTGCTCCACCTGTTGGAGCAGTATCCCTTCCATCCAGAACAGCATGAATATAAACCTTTTCCAGACCTTTTTCCTGTGCCAGATCCAGCAAAGCAAGCAAATGGGTCAACTGACTGTGAACCCCGCCGTCCGAAACCAGACCCATAAGATGAAGAGCAGTATTTTTTTCTTTTACTTTGGATATAACGGCATTTATGGTTTTATTAGACTTAAAACTGCTGTCTTTGATTGCCATATCAATTCTTAATAAATCCTGATAAACAACTCTGCCTGCCCCGATATTGAGATGCCCCACCTCGGAATTACCCATTATTCCCTGGGGAAGGCCCACAGCTTCTCCAAAACAGGTAAGCTCTGTGTGAGGATAATCTCTTTTAAGAGAATCAAGAAAAGGTGTGTTTGCAGCAGATACGGCATTTCCTCTGTCAGCAGTGCCAATACCCCATCCATCCAAAATCATGAGCATACATGTTCTTTTAGTATCTGGTTTAGTATCTGGCATCAGATTCTCCTTGTTCTGATTCTTCTTCTTCTTCAGGCTCTTCTTTTATTTGATCTTTATCTGGTTGCGATATTTCCGGTTGAGATATTTCATACTCTAACATGGCAGGGGTCTTAATTCTGGGTGCATCTGTCCAAAGACCTTCAAGATTATAAAAACTTCGCACTGTATCATAAAAAACATGAATAATAATATGCCCGTAATCCAATAATACCCACTGACCTTCTTTAATGCCTTCAATGCTTAAGGGCTTTATTTCATAGCCTTTAAGCTCTTTTTGAATATGTTCTGCAATAGCAGATACCTGGCGGTTAGAGCTTCCGCTGCAAATAATAAATATATCTGCAACCGATGTAAGTCCCTGAACATCTATAACTACAAGATCAGAAGCTTTTTTTCCATAAATTGCTTTTACATAAAGATCAAGAGACGGATCAATATTCGTCATAATATAAATATACCATTTATTAAAATTTAAAAATTAACTATATTCTTACCTGGCCGTCACCAAAAACCACAAACTTGGTTGTTGTCAATTCTTCAACACCCATAGGGCCGAATGCATGAAGTTTGGATGTACTTATACCAATCTCCGCGCCAAGGCCAATCTGCCCGCCGTCATTAAATCTGCTGGAGGCATTGACCAGAACAACAGAAGAATCCACCTCCCGGACAAAACGTCTGGCTCTATTATAATCGGAAGTAACAATGACTTCTGTATGGGCAGAACCGTATTGGGTCATATGGTCAATGCCCTGTTCCATACTGTCAACAATTTTAACTGCAAGAATCAAATCAAGGTATTCAGCATGCCAGTCTGCTTCTTCTGCCTGTTTTGCATTTAAAAGAATTTTACATGTTTGGCCACACCCCCTGATTTCAATACCTGCGTCAGCAAAAGGCTGTTCCATTGCTTTGAGAAATTTTTCTGCAATTTCCCGGTTTACAAGAAGTGTTTCCAATGCATTGCACACACCTGGCCTCTGGGCCTTTGAATTTATGCAAATATCCCTTGCCATATCAATATCTGCACTTTTATCAACATATAAATGACAGACACCTTTATAATGTTTTAATACAGGAATCTTTGAATTTTCAACAACAAAACGTATTAAACCTTCTCCACCCCGTGGTATAATCAAATCTATAAATTCTTCTTGAGCCAGCAAAATATTAACAGCTTCCCTGTCCCTTACAGGAACCACCTGTACTGCTTTTTCAGGCAGACCGGTTTCAACAAGAGATTTGCTGATAATACCGGCAAGAGCCTGATTGGAGTGAAGAGCCTCAGAACCGCCGCGTAATATAACTGCATTTCCTGCTTTAAAACAAAGACCTGCCGCGTCAATGGTAACATTAGGTCTTGATTCGTAAATAATACCTATAACACCCAGGGGAATTCTCATGCGGGATACCTGGAGACCGTTTGGCCTTGTCCAGGTTTTAGTTATTGCACCAACAGGATCTTCTAACTGTGCAACCTCTCTAAGTCCGTCAGCCATAGACTTAATGGTTGAATCTTTTACTGTCAGGCGATCAATCATGGCATCTGAAAGCCCCATTTCCCTGCCCCGAACCAAATCCTTTTCATTTTCTTTTTGAATAAAGGCTGCATTTGCTTCAATCTTTTCTGCAAGATTTAACAGCACTTCATTTTTTTTCTGAGAAGAGCATCTAGCCATTTTAACAGAAGCTGCTTTTGCTGCTTTTGCCATTTCAATAATGGTTGATTCCATTGTCATTTTCCCCCCTGTACCTGTAATTTCAAAGGTGTAGTCGCTTTCATCACTGTCATCATTGTCAATATTTATTATGGCAGTTCGTGTACCTGAACCTGTTGGAGTAAATTTGACAGAAAATGTAACTGAACCACCTGCTGCTATAACAACTTCATCGGGTACATCTGCATCTTCTGAAGCCTGTTTCGGCTGCAATACCACAGAAAAATCAGCAGCATGTGTTCCGGTAATTCTTACAAAATCAGGAGATGTTCCTGTAAGGTTAAGTTTTCCTCCACCAGCAGCATTTTCAATTGTATAAACTCTGGCAGGATCGGAACTTTCACCAACAGCTATGCTTCCATAAGTAACGTCAGCAGACGGAGTAGTTGGAGTAATTGCCGGAATTTCTGTTGCTCCGTTCCAAACAGAAATTTCAGGCTCGGTTGCATTGCCGGTTATATTAAATTCATATGTGCTTTTAACTGTTGTAGTTGTTGAAGGATCATTATTTATAATAGTTACTGTCGCATTTCGATCGCCAGTAACAGGAGGAGTTCCACCCGGAACCGGATCAAATGTAATCTCAAAAGTAGTTTTTCCGCCAGCAGGAACCGGGGTGTCAGGATTGGTTGTTACATTAAAATCAGCAGCGTCTGCTCCGCTTATCTCAACAAGAGTAGTGCCATCTAAACTAAGATCAGCAGAACCGAAACCGCCAACAATATCACCAGTGTTAACAATTGTAAAAGTTAAAGCTTTTTCTCCGTCAACAATGTTTACATCTCCAAAATGCCCTGCCTGTCCTGCGGCTGGGTAAGTAGCCAGAGTATCATCATCATCCACATCTTCGGCAACAGGGGGGTCGCCTGCATCAACTTTTATGCCCATTTCAGGATCAAAAGTACAGCTGTCAGGATTTTCAATATCTGGAGCAGGCGAAGGGATATTATTTGCTCCTGCTGTAATACACCCGCATGTTGCAGCAGCATTATCAGTAATCAGGCTGATATTTTTAACAGTTCCGCCATGTCCCACAGAATGGTCAACAATACAAACCTTCATGGTAACATCAGTAATGCCAGAAGCAGCCAGATTTGCTACAAGTGAAGCAAAAGAGGTAACATTTCCAAAAGGAAGTGTCGAAGGGCAGGAGTTGTCTGTTGTAACTTTATACATCCCGTCATCAGCAGCAGTATCAGAAATACCGTCTTCCGGATCCGGAGCTGACGGATCATCGGAAAATGTAAGAGTTACAGGTCCTCCTGATGAATGAATAATGGGTACACTGCTTCCGTATTTTTCGCTGGATGCGTCGCAGTTACCTGTATCACCCGGCCTCTGCACAACATTCAGCTTAAAACCCTCGGCTTCAACAAAAATACCTAAATCACCCTGATAACCATGTTCCAGATCAAGAGTAATCCCGGTAACATTACCAGCAGTTCTTCTGCAAGGTATTTTAGGAGAGATTGTCAGTAACCAGGGCTTGAATCAGCTCCGTATAGCAGAAACTGAGAAATATGCCCATGTAACGTACTTTTTCAATGGAGGAGAA
>JAUCGD010000717.1 GCA_030377945.1 Desulfobacterales bacterium HSG17
TGATGAATCTGAATTTTCCATGAGAAAAATTGTACTTGCGCCCTGCAGCCCTTTTAGTGTTACAGAAGATTTAATGAAGGAATCAGTTAAACTTGCCCGAAAGTATGGTGTTAAACTTCACACCCATCTGGCCGAGACAAAAGATGAAAATGATTTTTGTCTTCAAATGTATGGCAGAAGACCGTTAAAGCTGATGGAAGATACTGGATTTATAGGAGAAGATGTCTGGTATGCCCATGGGATTCATTTTAACGATGATGAATTAAAGATTTTAAGCGATACAAAAACCCATATTGCCCATTGTCCGTCCTCTAATATGCGGCTGGGTTCCGGTATCTGCCGGGTAACTGAAATGCTGCCCACTAATATTAATGTTGGTCTGGCCGTTGATGGTTCTGCATCCAATGACTCTTCTGATATGCTTGGAGAGATGAGAAATGCGCTTTTGCTCCAGAGAGTTAAGTATGGAGCCGGTGCAATCAGCACCAGGGATATTTTTAAACTGGCAACTGTAAATGGTGCCAAACTGCTTGATTTTAAAAAAATCGGCCGGCTTGCACCAGGGTGGGCCGCTGATATGGCTGTTTTTAACATTAACAAGCTTGAATATGCTGGATCTTTGTCTGACCCTCTGGCAGCCCTGATTTTTTCAGGGTTTAATCATGGTACCCAATACACTATTGTTAATGGTCAGATTGCCGTTGACAATGGCGTACTCACAGGTGTTGATGAACAAAAATTAACTGACAAGGCAAATATGATCTCAAAACATATGATATCAAAGGAGGCTTAAATGATTAAAGAAGTTTTTAAGCCGGCTTCTCTTGCAGAAGCGGTTAAACTTAAAAGTGAGAATATCTATTATTTGAGCGGGGGTACCCAGATAAACTGGGCACCGGCAAAAACGGCAAGGCTATTAGAAGGAAAACCTGCAATTGAAAAAGTAATCCTTGTACAGGATATTCTTTCCAGGGAAATAAAAAAAGAAGGTGAAGCTCTTGTGATAGGGGCCGGCATTACACTGCAGGATCTGATTGATGCTGATAAAATACCCGAAGTTCTGAAAAAGGCAGCAGGTTTTATTGCATCAAGGAGTATTCGGAACATGGCAACCCTGGGTGGAAATATTGCTGCAAATAGACCCGATTCCTATATCATTCCCTGCCTTATGGCATTAAAAGCTGAAGTTAAAACAGCAGATGCAGATATCATGAGTGTGGAAAAATATATAACAGAGGAGAGGGCCGAACTGATTCTGGAAATTATTCTTCCCAGGGTAGAGGGTGTCTGTCTTATTGATGTGGCTTTAAAATCATCAGGAGCTTATCCATCGGTTACAAGTGCAGTCAGGATCTCGGACAAGGAAGCTGTTGTGGTGCTTGGATGTGTGTCTGATCATGTCATTAGATTAAAGGAAATCGAACCGGGTATCATGGATGACAGCCTGTCAGGAGACACTCTTGTAGCTGCCGTTTCAAACATGATTAATCCCAAAAGCGATCTTCTTGGAACAACTGCATATAAAAAGTATATCAGTGGCTCAATGGTAGCCCATCTGGTCGCACTTTCAAGAGAGGGGGTCTAAAAGCTATGAAACTAAATTTTGTATTGAATGATGTCCCCAGGCAGGTTTATACGGAACAGGGCGAAAATGTTAGAGAAC
>JAUCGD010000718.1 GCA_030377945.1 Desulfobacterales bacterium HSG17
GATGACTGCTTGGCTTAAAGGCTGTTATTGTGTCAGTGGCTCTTCCTTGATCTCAACTCCATTTGATGAATCAATATTTATTTGCGGTTTTGGTTTGTCTTGAACCGGTTGGGCTGGTTTTGATTCTGTACTTTTTGATTTGGATTGTGCAAGTTTGTCAATATCGTTTTGAAGTCTGGATATATTTGTAGTAAGTTTCTGGTTTAATTTTCTTACCTGATTGTCAAGATTTTTATCAAGGCTTGTGATTAGAGTTTCTAATGCATTGATTTTTTCTTTGATATCCTTGTTGCGATTGGTTTGAAGACTCTGATTGTGGTCGATTGAGTTGTATTTTTTATCAAGCAGGCTTATATTTTTTCTAAGCTCACCAATCTGCTCTTCATAGTTGGATAATTCAAGTAACCTTGCGTCAAATTCTTCTTTAAACAGTTTTGTGTCCTCTTTTATCAACTGGGTTGTTTTATTAAATTGAACCTGATTCTCCTTGATAGTCAAAAGAGTTTCCTTATTAATTCTTTCAATGGTCAAGATAGTAGTTTTATCCTGGTTGGCATTATTTGTGATGCGTTTTTCAATTTTGGAGAGTCGGGTTTTAATGGTTTTAGTATCAGCTTTTGTAGTTGATAGTTTTGCAATTTGTCCTTCAAGAGCAATATTTTTTTTTGCAAGTTCAGGCAGTTTGTTGTCAAAGTTGAATTTGTTTTTTGCTATTTTTATATCAAGAGCATTTAACTTTTCTTCCAACTGTTGGGATATTTTTTCATATTGATGTTTTTTTGTAAGATCAGCATCCACCACTTTTTCTTTCATGTCAAAATAGGCAAAAAGCAGAATTGCACCAATTATGCATGGAATAATGAAAGAAATAATTGTTACCCGGTTGGAGAGTTTGTCTATTTTTAGTGTGTTGATCTCCTGGTGATATATTGAATCTGTTATCCCATGTTCTGCCATCTGACTGTCAGAGCCAAATTCCTGGCTTTCCGGTTTGAAATCTTTTAAGTTCATTGAATCCTTGTTGTATCCTGTGAAGTTATTCCCACTCAATGGTTCCTGGAGGTTTGGAAGTTATATCAAATACTACCCTGTTAATATTTTCAACCTCATTAATAATTCTATTGGATATTTTTCCAAGAAGATCATGGGGTAATTTTGCCCAGTCTGCCGTCATAGCATCATTGCTGGTGACAGCTCTTATGGCAATGCAGTTTGCAAAGGTTCTTTTATCTCCCATTACGCCCACACTTTTTACAGGAAGCAGCACTGCAAAGGATTGCCATAATTTCCTGTAAAGTCCGGCGTTTCTGATTTCCTCAAGCAAAATTGAGTCAGCTTCCCTTAATATTTCAAGCCTTGAATGAGTGATATTCCCCATTATCCTGATGGCAAGCCCGGGCCCGGGAAAAGGCTGTCTCCATATAAGATCGTCATTTATTTCAAGCTCTTTACCAAGTTTTCTTACTTCATCTTTAAAAAGAAGCTGTAAAGGCTCAATAAGCTTAAGTTTCATCTTTTCGGGCAGCCCACCAACATTATGGTGGGATTTAATAATTGAAGTAGGACCCCCAAAAGCTGATTTGGATTCAATAATATCAGGGTATAATGTCCCCTGTCCAAGAAATTGAGCATCCTGAATTTTATTTGCCTGGGCTTCAAATAC
>JAUCGD010000719.1 GCA_030377945.1 Desulfobacterales bacterium HSG17
TATAATTTTCTTCAATTAGAAGATTTCGAGCCTTTTTATATAAATCAGCCGGGTTTAGATGTTTTGTTTCAGCTCTTCCAAGATAAGTAATTTTCCTCTCCAAAACCTTTATCTGGCCTTGGAGTTTATCAATAGTACTGTTTTTGTTCTTTATCTGAAGTTTAATATCAGCCTGATCATTTTTAATGTCAGCAAGTTCAGTTTCAAGAGATGTTACCTTGTTTTGTTCAGATATCTGTTCAACATTTTTTTCAGGGTCTTTGCTTTCAGGACTCTTATTAAAATTAAACGAACTGCATGAGGCAAAAAACAATGAAGCAAAAACAACAACAAAGCTCGTCTGTATAACTGCCTTCAAGTTCGTTAAATAATGTATGGGTGCAATCCCAGGTCTGGATGAAAACTTGCCCATATACAAGGCGCAAATATTTTTGCAACCGGAGTGTACTGTAGTACATGAGGATTGCAAAAATATGAAGCAACGAAGTAGATGGGTGAGTTTTCGTTCAGGCATAAGTTATCCTTTGTTTGCTGCAAGCACTATGGGCGTTGC
Organism: Desulfobacterales bacterium HSG17; assembly: GCA_030377945.1. Next base: position 554 of record JAUCGD010000719.1, read on the forward strand.
CACAAATACGGAAGAATATGTTCCAATAATAACTCCGATAATCATGGCAAATGCAAAATTATGGATAATTTCACCACCAAGAAAATAGAGCGCAAAAAGAACAACCAGAGTTGTAAGCGAAGTTAAAATTGTTCTTGATAATGTCTCATTTATACTTTTGTTAAATAAAGCCGGCAGATCCTCATTTGTATTGGCTCCTTTGATATTTTCCCGGATTCTGTCAAAAACAATAATAGTATCGTTTAATGAGTAACCAATAATGGTTAACAAAGCTGCAATAATGGGTAGTGAAAAATCCAAATCAAGAATTGAAAAAACACCAATAGTAATTAAAACATCGTGAAGCAAAGCAACAATTGCTCCCATGGCATATTTGAGCCGTAAAGACCAGAACAGTACAAGAGTTACAATCAAGGCCGCTGTGATTAAAAGAATCATACTTACATTGAAAATTGATAGAAAATAGACTGCTGTCATTAAAGAGCCTGCAGTTACTCCAGATAACATCCATTTTAATTCAAACCTGCCTGAAATGTATATGGTTATAAATAAAAGAGAGTAAAAAACTGCAAGAAGAGCTTTTTTTCTAAGATCGGCACCCACCTGGGGGCCCACCATTTCTACTCTTCTGATTTCAGGTGCAATGCCGGTTGAAGCTTTAACAGCATCAGATATAGATTGAGACAGGCCTTGATTAGTCATTTGAGAATTACTTGTTCTAATCAAAAATTCATGATCACCACTGTGACCGAAATTTTGTACTGAAGCATCCTTAAAACCAATGGTAGAAAGTCCGGTTCGTATATTTCCCACGGGAACAGCCTCAGAAAATTTAATCTGGATTAAAGTTCCACCAACAAAATCAATACCATAGTTGGGCCCTTTATGAATAAAAAGAGATCCAGCGCTTATCACAATAAGGATAATTGATAAAACAAATCCAATGTTATGTTTACCAATAAAGTCTATATTAATATCAGACTTGATAATCTGCATTGTTCTATTTCCTTTATATACTTAGTTTAGAAGATTGTCTGTTTTTAAGAATAAAATCAAAAATATTTTTTGACAGAATCAGGGCAGTGAAAAGACTTGCAAGAATACC
>JAUCGD010000720.1 GCA_030377945.1 Desulfobacterales bacterium HSG17
TTTTGGCGTAGTTGCCCATGATGCAGAAGATAAAGAAGTTGTTTATAATCTGATACTGAAAAATACAGATGTGCCCATTACTGCCCATAGATCATTTGGTACTGCTGTTAATAATCAGGAAGCTGCATCAATTCAAATTATGGAAAATGAAAGCAGTGAAATAATTACACTTCCCGAACATTCAATTTCAATCGGAACAGCAGTTTTAAAACTGCCCTCTGACCTGAAAGCAGATACCCCCATTGAGATTACCTTCAGGCTTAACGAAGAAGGCAGACTCGAAATCACAGCAGAAGAGACAAGTGAAACCAGACGATCTGTAAATGCATCCATTGAAACCCGTTCCGTTATAAGGGGTGAAGAACTTGAAAAAGCCAAAGCCAGGAGTGAGCATATTGTTATTACATGATATAATATAATTTTTACTAAATATGCAAACAGTTTCAAAAATTCACCCATAATATCTGTCCTGAATTTTAATCTCCTCAGCATTAAATGTTCCATCGTCCTTTTTGAGGTATCTATATGGAAAAAAATAACTACTACATTCTACTTGAACTTTCAGTTGATCCTCCTGAAAATGATCTGAAAGTTATTAAAAATTCAATTAAGAAAAAACAGGCTCAGTGGAGTCGTGAACGCAATCATCCAACCAAAGGAACCGTTGCTCAAAAATATATCGGCCTTATTCCTGATATTGAAAAAATTATGGCTGATGACAATCTGCGTCTTAAAGAAGCCCACAAAGCAAAAAAAATACTTTCAGCACAGGAAAAAGAAAAGTTCTCAAAAGTTGGCAGACAGATTGGAATGATTCTGAGTAAGGGAAGTATAAGTAAAAATGAAATTGAAAAATTATCAAAAAAATATTCTATAAAAGAACAACAGATAAAAAATTGGGTAAAAAAACGTGAAAATCTGTTTAAAATAACCAGACAGGCTGAAATTCTTATCAGCTCAGGAAAAACAGATAAAAAAAATATTGAAAGCATCGCAAAAAATTTAAAAATTGATAAACAAAAATTCAGCAACCTCGTAAAAAAAAAGGAAGCTGAACAATATCAAGAAATTGATGATTATATTACAAGATGCCTTCGCAGAGGTTATATAACAGCAAAAGAAATTGATCAGTTAAAAAAGCTCTTTGGGACCAAAGAAGATGCTATTCTCCGAAGGATAAAATGTCCTATTAAGAAGAAAGGTGACCCCAAAGCAGATAAGCCGAACCCAATTGACAAAACCCTTGAAAATCTTATTACCAGCAACTTAAAGATTGTTGATAAAAAATCTTTATATGATTTTTTAAATCTCTCTTCTGGAGCTGATCTGGAAATATTGCAGAAACGAGCCAAAGAAAAAGAATCTGAAGTTAGAAAAATTGGTCAAAAAGATGCCATAACAACAGCCAGCGGCGTTTTAGCAGGTAATTGCCTCACAATCTTTCAAAAGGAAGAGAGCCGAAAAGAATATGATCTTACCAGAACCCTTTCCAGAGTCGGAGAGCTGAATAACGATATTGATACAGCAGGGATTGATAACAAAATTTCCTCTGAAAGTCATAAATTATTAATTAGAACAGCTCTTAAATTTGGTATGGATATTGGTGAAGCATATGAATATATTGAAAATTACTGCAATAAAAAGAAAATCACC
>JAUCGD010000721.1 GCA_030377945.1 Desulfobacterales bacterium HSG17
TTAATATTAGACAGTATTGTTGATACCCATAATCTTGGAGCACTCATAAGAACAGCCCAGTGTGTGGGGATTTCAGGAATTATTATTCCAAAGGACCGTGCAGCAGGGCCGACTCCAGGTGTATCCAAGGCTTCGGCAGGCGCTCTTGAGCATGTTTCTCTTATTCAGGCTGTAAATCTTGTTAATATAATTAAAGAACTGAAAAAAAAAGGAATATGGATTTTCGGCCTGACTCCTGATGCCCGGCAATCGTTTTTTGAACAAGAGCTTAAAGGCCCTGTGGCAATTATTGTGGGAGGAGAAGAAAAAGGAATCCGGCCTATTGTTAAAAAACAATGCGATTTTCTGGTTTCCATTCCCCAGAAAGGCCATATTGATTCTTTAAATGCTTCGGTTGCCGGAGCTGTTGTAATGTATGAGGCTTTTCGCCAGAGGCTGATTTTATGAATTCTGATTGTATGAGTATGGACAAGATAAAAAAATTTAAAGCCGGGTTTATCCAGTTTGATGTTAAACTCGGCATGACAGATGAAAATCTGCGTACTGTAATGAATAATCTTGATGAACTGGAAGAACAGGGAGTAAAACTCGCTGTTCTTCCAGAGATGTGGTCATGCGGGTTTGATAATGCAAATCTTAAATCCCATGCTCTGAAGACCCCGGAAATTCTTGATGTTTTATCCAATGCTGCATTGAAAAGAAATATGCTTATAGCAGGTTCCATGCCTGAAATTTCAGGGGATTCAATTTTCAATACCCTGTATGTAACAGACTCAGACGGTTCCATTGCAGGCTCTTACCGCAAAGTTCATCTTTTTTCCCTGACCTCTGAAGATAAATATTTTGCTTCTGGAAATAAAAATATCATATGCCGGACATCCTTGTGTTCTTTAGGCTTGATGATTTGCTATGATCTCAGGTTTCCGGAATTATCAAGGACATTGACCTTAAAAGGAGCTGAGCTGATTATAATTCCTGCCCAATGGCCCCAGGTTCGCATTTCACGCTGGGATATTCTTGCTCAGGCCCGGGCTATTGAAAACCAGGTATTTATTATCGGGGTCAACCGCTGCGGCAAAGAAAACTCTACCCTGTTTAGCGGGCATTCGGTTATTGTTGACCCTTCAGGGGAAGTTCTGCAATTGGCTGATAATGGGAAAGCCTGTGCCTGCTGGGCTGAAATTGATATGGACAAACTGAAACAGGTCAGAACCCATATGCCCAGTTTAAAGGAAAGGATACCTGAAGCCTATGACTGAAACCGTTTCCAAAATAATTTCAGACTGGAAAATACTGGCATCAATTCTGGAAAAAAATAAAAACTCAGGCAGGGATATAGTTTTTAGCAATGGATGTTTTGATATTATCCATGCAGGTCATGTGCGTTATCTTACAGCAGCAAAAGACCAGGGAGATATTCTGGTTATCGGCTTAAATTCTGATGTTTCCGTAAAAAATATTAAAAGTGAAAAACGGCCGATTATTAATCAGGAACAGCGTGCTGAAGTTCTGTCAGGTCTTGGGTGTGTGGATTATATTACATTTTTTAATGAACCTGATCCCCTGAAACTTATTAAAACACTTAAACCAAATGTTCTTGTTAAAGGAGCAGACTGGGAAGAAAAAGATATCATAGGCGCTGATTTTGTAA
>JAUCGD010000087.1 GCA_030377945.1 Desulfobacterales bacterium HSG17
ATATAAAGAGAATAAAATATTAATAACATAAGGAGAAATGCCATGTCGGAAAAAGTATTGCTGGTTGATGATGAACAGGATTTTCTGGATATTATGACTGAAAGAATGGAAACACGGGGACTGTCTGTTTCAGTTTCAAGCTCTGCTGTAAATGCCCTGGAAAAGATTAAATCCGAGTCTTTTGATGCAATTGTCCTTGATTTGCTCATGCCTGAAATGGATGGGATTGAAGCATTAAAAGCAATCAGGGAAATCCAGCCTGATGCCCAGGTTATCTTGCTAACAGGACATGCAACAGTTCAAAAAGGAATTGAAGCCATGAAACTGGGTGCTTTGGATTTTGTTGAAAAACCGGTTGATATGGAAGCTTTGACAGACAAAATCAAAGAAGCTCATGCACATAAAATGATAATAGTAGAAAAGCAGAAAAAAGATAAAGTGGATGATATTCTTAAACGTTTTGGTTTTTAATCTGAAAAAAAATGACAACTTTAAAAAACAAAGATAAATATTTAGATAAATATTTAATAGCTGTTATCTCCGATACCCACGGTCTTCTACGGCCTTCGGTTTCTGATGCATTTAAAGGTGCAGACATGATATTGCACGCTGGAGATGTTTGCGGAACATCAATAATTGATGATTTGCTCAAGATTGCTCCTGTAACAGCTGTTCGCGGGAATATGGACGGAGGAAAATGGGCAGACAGGCTTCCTGAAACAGAGATTGTTGAAGCAGGGGATATTCTGATTTACATGCTTCACGATCTTAATAAGCTTGACCTTGATCCTGAAACAGCAGGTTTCAATGTTATTATCAACGGGCATACCCATCAGCCCAATATTGAACAAAGAGAGAACATACTTTATCTAAACCCCGGAAGCGCAGGCCCACGCAGATATGACTACCCTATTTCAGCAGCATTACTTGAAATTAAGGGAAAATCTTTAAAACCCCGAATTATAGAACTTGCTCCCTGATAGATATTCAAATGGCAGATATTCAAATGACAGATATTCAAAATAAAATCCTTGATTTGATAAAACATTTATTGTTTAATCAAAGATTTTGAAAATTAACAATTTGAAACCTGTCACAGGGCAAGGTAAATTATAATGAAATTAACAATCAGTGAAGTGGCAGACAGCCTTGATCTTCCTTTAAGTACAGTCAAAAGATGGGTACGTCAAGGAAGAATTCCCATTCAAAAAAGCGGAAACAGCTATGTATTTGAAAGATTTGTTCTTGAAAAATGGGCAAAAACTCATAATCTTTTGTTTTCACCTCCGGGCACTATAAAAAATAAAGAAAAGCCAGTAAAAGTAGAAGAAGATTTACTAACTGCCATGAAAAGCGGCGGAGTATTTTATAATATTAAAGGTGATAATGTTGAGGAAGTGCTTGGCGCAGCAGTTGAAGCTATTGAAGATATTCCTGATGAAGATACCCAGGAATTACATCAACGGGAATTATATCACCAGGAATTACATCAACGGCTAATTCAAAGGGAGCAGCTTACTTCCACAGGAATAGGAAAAGGAATTGCCATCCCTCATCCCAGAACTCCCATGTCAGATGAGATGGAAAATTCCATGATTGTCACCTGCTTTCTTGAAAAGCCCATTAATTTCAAGGCAGTGGATAATAAGCCGGTTTTTGTGATATTTATACTTCTCAGCCGTAATCCCAAATCCCACCTTCACCTGCTTTCAAGGCTGTCTTTTTGTGTGCGTGATGATAATTTTATCTCTTTTATGAAGTCATTACCTGATTCTGATACTTTTTTATCCAGGATAGAAGAGATTGAATCAAATCTGGATAAAAAAGGTAAGTTATAGGTAATGTAATCATGCGTAATTTGAAAATCTGGCGTTATCCATCCCGCTGGAACCTTTTCCGTGTGGATGACAGGCTTCTTCTTATACTCATCGGTTTTATAGTGGGCAGTTGCAGTGGTCTGGCTGCTGTTGCTTTGAGCCGTTCTTTGACTGCATTCCTTCATTGGGCACATCCATACAGGCATATGTGGTGGGCCTTTATGCTTCCGGCTGCGGGTGCTGCTCTTTCTTCATTATTTATGAACAAGATTGTTAAAGAAGGCGCAGGCCACGGGGTTCCTGAGGTTATTTACAGTGTTTCCCGGTATGGCGGTCTTTTGCGGTTCAGATCCAGCTTTTCAAGGCTTATATCAAGCTGTCTTACTATTGGAAGCGGCGGTTCTGCCGGTCCTGAGGCTCCTATTGTAATGAGCGGAGCTGCAATCGGTTCTAATATTGCAAAGTTTTTTTCCTTAAATGACCGACAAAGAATAACTCTTGTGGGATGCGGTGCGGCCGGAGCTATTTCATCTATTTTTAATGCTCCTATTGCAGGTATGGTATTTACCATTGAAGTCATTCTTGGAGAATGGACTGCATTAAACATTGTGCCCATAGCCATTGCTTCGGTAGCCGGTACTGAAATATCCAGGTTTCTCCAGGGCAATAATATTGCTTTTAAACCCCAGCAATTTCATATTGCCGGTCTGGATCTTCTTGCCTGCGTTGGGCTGGCTGTTGTTGCAGCAGCAGCTTCAATCCTGCTGACCCGCGCCCTTCGGGGTATGCACAAAGTTTCAGGAAAAGTTCCTGCTCCTTTGTGGTTAAGGGCTGCACTGGGAGGCGGAGTTGTTGGGGGTATCGGTATTTTTATGCCTGTTGTTTTAGGGGAAGGCTATCATTTTATTCAGGATATGATTGACGGAACATTTTCCGGGGGGCTTGCCATTGCTGCTATTGCCACCCTGGCAAAAATACTTGCCACATCCTTTACCCTTGGATGGGGAGGCTCAGGAGGTATATTTGCCCCGGGTCTGGTTATAGGAAGCCTTGCAGGTCTCAGCTATCACCGTTTTCTTGTATGGCTCTGGCCTTCTGTTCCATGGGTTAATGAAGGATGTTTTGCCCTGCTGGGCATGGCAGGTCTTATTGGCGGGATGCTCCAGGCTCCGCTTACAGGGATATTTTTAATTATTGAAATTACAGGGGGCTATCAAGTTATACTGCCCTTGATTATTGTCTCCAGTATGTCTTCAACTATGTGTCATTATATTGAACCTGCATCTTTTTACCTGAAAGAACTGGTGGAAAAAGGTCAGCTTCTTAGACCCAGAACCGATGAAAGAATATTGTCCGATCTGAAAGTACAAGAACTTCTGGAAAAAGACTGCATCTGTGTTAATCAAAACATGCTGCTCCGTGAACTTATTGATATTGTCAAGATTTCGCACCGAAACTTTTTTCCTGTTGAACATGAAGATACAGGGCAATTTCTTGGAATGATTCATTTAGATGAAATCAGGGCATATCTTTTTGATCCGGTAATGTACGATGCGGTTATATTGGAGCAGATTATGAATACCAGTGTAAAAACCGTGCATCTTGATGATGATTTATCTGCAATCCTGCGGCTTATGGATGAAAAAAGGCTTTTCAGTATGCCTGTTGTATCCAATAACCGGTTTATCGGAATGATTTCAAAAGCAACTTTGCTTGACCAGTATAGAAAAGAACTAAGGGTTCAAACTTTTCAATAACTAAGGAGGAACAACATGGAAGCCCAATTATTTCATATTTTCAGAAATACACCTTTAGGAAGAGAAACCTTGCTTCAGTCCATATACTTCTGCCAAAAAGTAATGGCATCCCCTGTTCTTTATATTCCTAAACATACAAAATTCCTTATGTATTTTGAAAATGACGTGGTTCAGGTAGATCTTGACGAATCCTATCTTAATTCCCCAGATACTGCCAGGGACCATGCAACTGAACTTCTTGAACAAAATAAAATTGATCCCAAATTTATAAAACCAAAAAATTATACTGCATCCACCCTGCCTGATATTCCTACAAATTTTGATTTTATGTGCTGCCCCAGGAGCATCAGTGATCTGTCTTCAAAAATCGGGCTTGGCTATATAGGCCCAAGGGTAAGGCGCATAGTAAAGTCTGCACATTTTCCTGTTTTAATTACCAGCCCGGTTTATAAACCCTGGAAAAGCATAACAGTCTTTTTTGGAGGCTCATCCAATGCAGTCAATGCTCTTAAACTTGGTTTCCGTATCAGCAGAATCTCAGGAATGCCACTTGAAGTTTTTACCCAGGCAGATAAAAATCCTGAATTTTATAAAAATGTGATTAAAGAGCAAAATCTTGAAAAAGATATGGAGAATTACGTCAGCCAATGGCATATATTTGAACAGGGAACCCTTGAAAATAATCTTTATGATGTTCCTCATAATGCCCTGGTAATTTTAGGTGCTTTTGGACACGGAATATTAAGAGATATTCTTTTTGGCAGCACAATGGAAAAGATTCAGTCTGTTATCTCCAATAATCTCCTTATTGCAGGGCCTAATTATACAGTCAATATTTAAACTTCTGTTATGGAAGAAAAATCCTTATTGATTATCCACCAGGGAGCTTTTGGCGATCTGGTGCTGACATTTCCGGCAATTGGCATATTAAAAAAATATTACAATACCATTGACGGAATATGCCAGGCTCAATTAGGAAAACTGGCCTGTCATCTTGATATCTTCCATAAATATATTCCCCTTGAATCTGCACTGGCATCTTCCCTTTATTCAGATAATATTAATAAAAAAATCAAAAAGATAATAAATTTGTATGACGATGTTATTCTATTTTCTTTTTCCAGGCAGCTTGAAAAAAACATTAACAGCTTCAGAAAAAAACCAACATATAGAATCCCCCCACGACCGCCAATTCAATATCAAATGGCCCAATATCAAATGGCGTCTCTAAATATCCATATTGCAGATTATCTTATTTCTTCCATTATCCAATGCAGACTGGTAAATCATGAAGATTCATTAATATTGAAATATGAGGATAACAAAGAACACAGCTTAAGATTTCTTTCTGATAAAATATTAATTCATCCGGGATCAGGGAGTAAAAGAAAGAACTGGCCTGTTCAAAATTTTGTTAAGTTATATGATGCTTTGAAAATCCTTGATCTTAAGCCTGAATTTATTCTGGGTCCTGCTGATGAGTATTTACTTGAACATATAAAAAAAGATAATTGTCCAAAAAAAATACACAGCCCTCTCAACCTCATTGACCTGCACTCAATTCTTAAAACTGCTTCTATATATATTGGCAATGATTCAGGTGTATCCCATCATGCTGCATTTTCAGGACTGACATGCGTGATAATATTCGGACCTTCTGACCCGATAAGATGGAGTCCATTAGGACGGGCTGTTCATATTGTCAGATATGAACAGCTTAAATGCTTACCCTGTTTTGAAACCCAAAAAGATAATTGCCAAAATCCTTTATGCCTGGATAATATAACAGTAGAAAAGGTTTTGAGTATTGTAAAAAACCTGATTTGCAATGTAAGTTAAAATGATTTATATAAAAGAAAAAACTACAAAATTTTCAAAAATAATGGGTAATATATTAGACATTATCGGGAATAAATATTGTAGGGTGTGTTAGCGCAGCGTAACGCACCAGAACCTTAAATTAACGGTGCGTTACGGCTATCGCCTAACGCACCCTACTGTGGAAATTCTTATTTCCGATAATGTCTATTATAATTAACCTGTTTCGTTTATGGACAGGCTTTAAGGAGACAAATATGTGTAAAGAGCGGATTCGCTATGCACCGTTAAAAGATAAAATAACAGACCCGGCTGAAGCAGCAAAACATATCCAGGATGGAACCAATATTTTTATTTCCGGTTTTACAGCCGGATACCCAAAACTTATTCCCCAGGAACTGGTAAAACGCTCCCAGGCCGGAGAAAAATTCAAGGTTAATCTTTTTGCCGGAGCATCAACAGGAGATTCTGTTGACGGCATTCTTGCACAGGCCGGATTAATTGGCTGGCGCAGGCCATATATGAGCGACCGTACCATGAGAAAACAGATTAACAACAATAAGATTGCCTTTAAAGACGATCACCTGTCAAGACTTTCAGCCCAGGTAAGAGCCGGTAACTGGGGAGAGCCTCATGTGGCAGTGGTAGAAGCTGTGGGCATTACGGAAAAAGGACATCTTATCCCTACAATGTCTGTGGGCAATACCCCGACCTATGTTAAAGAAGCTGAAAAGATTATCATTGAAATCAGCGCAGAACCTCCTGAACTGGAAGGCATACACGATATTTTTATTCCTGAAGATCCTCCCTATCGTATGCCCATTCCCATTTACAGAACTCTGGACAGGATTGGCAAACCGTTTATAGAAATGGACCCCAACCGGGTAGTTGCAATTCTTTACAGCAAAGAAGAAGATAGCTGCCCCATATTTAACCAACCTGATGAAACAGCAACAAAAATTGCCGAACATATTCTTGATTTTATTGAACATGAAATAAAAAAAGACAGGATGCCCCCAAATCTTCCCTGGCAGTCAGGGGTTGGAGATATTGCCAATGCAGTGCTGGGCGGTTTTATGGATAATGATTTTTTTAATGATCTTGATGTTTACTCGGAAGTTCTTCAAGACAGTGTTCTTGACCTTATTGATATGGGCAAGGTTCGGGCAGCATCAGGATCTGCTTTAACCCTGTCCCATAAAACAAGAACACGGTTTTTTAATGAGCTTTACAGGTATAAGGAAAAAATCGTATTAAGACCTGTTGAAATATCCAATTCACCTGAAGTAATCAGGCGGCTGGGGGTTATTGCCATTAATACTGCAATTGAGGTTGATATTTACGGCCATGTGAATTCCACCCATGTTATGGGTTCCCAGCTTATGAACGGTATTGGCGGTTCAGGTGATTTTCTGCGAAACGGTTCTGTTAGTTTTATTGTCAGTCCCAGTATAGCAAAAAACGGGAAAATATCTGCTATTGTTCCTATGGTGTCCCATGTGGATCATAATGAGCATTCAGTTGATGTTGTTGTAACTGAACACGGGCTGGTTGATACCCGTCCCCTGACTCCCCGCCAGGTAGCTGAACAGATTATAAAAAAATGCGCTCATCCACAATACCGTGATTATCTTTGGGATTATTATCAGCGGGCCGTAATATCCACAGGTGGTCATGAGCCTCATCTTTTAGATGAAGTTTACAACATGCACCAGCAGTTTATAGCAGCAGGTGATATGAGATCCGGTAATATCATAGATAGATATTAAGGGCTTGCTAATCATTTGGTCCGGCAAGCACGGGAATAAATTCCCGGGCTATTTTCTGTCGTCCCTCTGGGACTTAAATAGTTGATATAAAAGTATCTAAAGTCCCAGAGGGACAAAAGAAAATAGCCCGGCAGTTTATGCCGGGTGAAACGATGATCATGGCCTATATTAAATTTTTACATAGCGGAGGAATAAAATGAAAAAATCGTTTACAATTATTATTTTCATAATTTTCTTATTAACCCTGACAGCCTGCTCAGGAACAACTAATGTAAAGTCTGAGAGTGCAAAAACTCCTCAGCAGGAGATTGTGGATTCCTCTGCAATTGCCGTCAGGATCATGCGGTCAAACCCGGATAATCGTTCACTTAACTATCTTCTAAAACATGCCAAAGGCGTATTAATCTTTCCCAAAAATATAAAAGCCGGGTTTTTATTAGCAGGGGAAGCAGGCCAGGGAATTATGGCTGCAAAAGATGAAGACGGTAACTGGAGTTCACCTGCATTTTATAATATGACAGGAGGAAGCGTAGGCCTCCAGGTCGGGCTTCAAAGATCCTCTGTTATCCTGGTATTTATGAATGACCGGGTATTTAACTCGGCCATAGATTCTGGCTTGACCCTGGGGGTGGATGCAACAGTGGCTGCCGGTTCAAGCAGTTTTAATATGACTGCATCCACAAAAACAATATATTCGGATATTTACTATTTTGCCACTGTTGAAGGGCTTTTTGCAGGAATTGCAATGGATGGGTGTGTGATTAGCATAAATAATGGCGATAACCAGGCATATTATAATTCAAAGGCCGAACCTCGTGAGATTCTGCTGGATCGTGAATTGGATAATTCAGAAGCAAATGTGCTTAAAATTGCGCTGATGACTTTGAGTAAATAATACCTTTGTTCCATAATTTGTACGACAATGCAAAATCCCTTTACCGTTTATGTGATCCCAGCGTAACTCTCAACTATGCAGCAGTAGGGTGCGTTAGGCGATAGCCGTAACGCACCTTCAATTTTTACGGTGCGTTACGCTTCGCTAACGCACCCTACTTCATTCTGAGTTCATACAATTTATCACCCTCAAAAAACATAACCGTATTCCCTTCTTTACACAACCGCATACCATTATTAATATCTGGATCTTTTATCTGATTTACCTGCGGCTTATCATGCCCTTTAGAAAAAATCTCAAGCAAATCATCATCATTTACAGAAATAACAACGCCCTTTTCCAAAGTAACAAAATTAACAGAACTAAGATCAATATCCTCATTTATCCGGCAGTCATAAGCATCATATTTTTTATCAAATTTAAGAACAATCCTGTCATATCGTTTTACTGTATGGCCTATGAGAATACACACCCCAGAATCATGTTTGGCATCTATAATGCGGTACTTCTCAAGTTCTGGAACCTGTTTAACAATACATGAACCTGAACTGTCTTTCTGTGGAACCGGAATAACAAGATAAGGTTTTCCCAGAACACTCTGATAAATTACACCTGCAAATATTTCAGCAGAATTGGGCATAATATTCCATACATTCTTGACTGCTGCCAGCACCTTGTTTCCAACATCTTCAAATTCAATCTCAGTCAGATTTCCCTGATCCCTCACATACAGGGTATTGTTAATCACCATTTTTTCATCTGCATTAATCTCAGGAAAAGGAAGCATGGTTTTATTCCTGCATTCCAGTTTAAGTTTGCCCCCCTTAATTCCTGCAAATACCGGTGTCAACTGCTTTGGGGTAAACAGCACATCAGTACCAGGCTCAACATTAAAGGCTATTTTATCAATATAAATCTTGTCCTGGGTTGCAGTAAGGCTCATTCCTGCATGAATACAGTGCCAGAGTATATTGCTGTCAAAGGTTTTAATCTCCTTAATCTCAAACTGGTCAGTGCTGTTAATGGTTTTAATCTTAACAGGTATAATAACAATCTGTCCTGGAAGGGCAGGGGGCATAGACCGTTTTCCTTTTTCAAAAAGATCAATAAACCAGTCAATGTAATGACAAGGAATCTTGCTGAAATCCCTGGCAGCCGGTGGAACCCTTACATCCGGGTTAAATATTGAAACATTGGCCTTGATCCTGGATTCAATATCATTTTTCTTAAACTTGGGATGACGCCCCTTAAAAGGATGAATACCAACAAACAACTGGCAGGAAACAATAGCAAAGGCAAACCAGTCTGTAAGTTGGGAAAAGATTTTAGCGTGCCAGTCACGGATTGAAGGCATTATGGCTGTTGCAGGGAAATTTGCAGTTTGATAGGAATCCACATCAATAAAATAAGGTGTGACTAATTTTTTTTTATCCACCAGGTAATTAAACTCATTGCCGTCAACCATAAGGCATTTTCCCTGGTGTACATAAAAAACGGTCTGTTTAATATTTTCAACAAGTTCAAGGGTTGAAGTGTCTGTAACATTATTTCTGTTGCGAAAATCATTGGTAAAAAGTTTGCACAGGGGAATAGTATCTTTAACCCAGTCCATTGTAAAACCCACAGGAGTATTTTTGTTATTAAGAATAACATCAACAGGCTTGAGGATATTACGGCGATCCAGTGCCTGTAATTCCATGATTTTTGCATCCGGGATCATTTTTGAAGGTTCATTATAGATTTTATATATAGTTTTGCCTTTACCAAAGACCTGGCCTTCACCACCTTTTGCAATAAAATCATTCTGGGTCAAATTAATGCTTTTTTTACCCCGGATAAAATATTTCATGGATTCTCCTTTATATGAAAGAACGGTAGCGCCGCCTTATATGGCGGCTTTTATGGCGGTACGTTTACGCCCCGGTTGCCTCCACGTAGGGAGGCGCTACCGTTATTGTTTGGCCTGCATTATATGAATACCTGCTAAAGAAATATCATCGGTATTAAAAATGCTTTGTTTTTCATATGTATTAACAGCCCGGCGCGCCCGGCGTTTAACAAATTCGCCATTAAAATTTTTAAATCCTGTAAACTCACGGATTACATCAGATTCAGGTAAAAGTCCTTTTTCAGGATTCATTTTATCTGCAAAAGCTCCAAGCCCGTCAGAAGCAATGATAATTGTTGAAAAATCCTGTGCTGAAAATTTATAAAACAAAGGCGAGTCATATCCTGTTTCAAGAGATTCTCCCTGGCTTTTAATAATTTTTTTCCCGTTCATCTCAATGCCATACTGCTGATCTCTGGCCTTATCCAGTTGATAACTCAGATAATAAGGTGCATTGGTTTCAAAGGAAATTTCCACAATACGGGGTTCAGGCTCTTCTTTTTTTTGGGCTATAACAAAACCATCGCCATAAACAAAAACATGCACAAACCCATCTTTGTAAAAAGCAATCATAAGAGTAGCATCCAGAGCAGTTTGAGGCAGGTCAAGAAATCGTGATAAAAAAGATGTCTGTAATATTATTGATTTGCCCAAATCTTTATAATCTGGTTCTTTATAATCTGGCTCACAAGGCAAACTGCCATTTGCAAATATTTTTTGAAGATGTTTACCTGCTGCCAGGCAAAGCAGCATGGCTCCCATATGTGAACCGGGCGAAGAAGAGCAGCCGTCAGTCAGGATGGCATAGGGTAATGGTTCCATGCCGGATACAGCATAGTCTTCACACGGTTTATGGCGGTTCTTGCCTGTGAAATAATGATCTGTGTTTATTTTCATTTTTGCCTCCTGATAAACATCATAAGTTTAATTAAATTCTAATAATACTTTCAATGTTTGTCAAGAGATAATTGATAATAGAAATAGATGTGGTAAAATTAATAATTTATCAAAACAAATGATATACAATTATAATACAGGCTTAGTATTGTTTTTAAAGAGAGTTGGATCAATAAGAAAAGAACTATGAAGTTATAATTTGAAATATTATAACTTTAAAATATTATGCGTTTATGGTGATTTGAACTTTAATACAACCCATTCCCCGGGCATTCTGCACAAAGTGCTTTCATGTTCCCGTGATAAGCAAGGGGAACCTTTAATACTGACTGGCAGATGTCGTTTTTTATAATCTGTTTTTGCATTTGTACATTGGTGGTATTATCCTGAAATGATAATAAAAATTCCTGGAGAAATTTCTTCCCGGCTTTTTTGGGTGAAACCAGTTGATAATCTTCACCTAATTGGGCCATTTCCGCAAGTTTGGCAACTGAAGCATTGCGATTTAAGGTATCATCAATCAATCCGTAATCCTGTGCTGTTTTATTATCAAAAATTTGGGCTCCCATTTTTTCACGTATAACAGCTTCGTCAATACTGCGGCTTTGAGCTACATGACTTACAAAATTATTATATTCATGATTAATGCCTGCCTGTAAGTTGTCTATCTCCTCTTTGGTGGCTTTTCTAAAAGGATTACCCAGATCTTTTCCTTTTCCTGCGGAGATGATTGTTCGCTCAATACCACCCTGGGTAACAATGCCGCCGCCAAAAAGTCCACCCTGGGTAGCCATAGGTTTGTCATAATAGGTCAGCATACCGCCGATTACGCCGATACTGCCGATCATACTTCCATGATCTGCATAAATGGCATCAGCTCCAACCATTGCCATAACCCCGCCTGATGCTGAAACACCTTCAATATATACCAGAACAGGTTTCCCGGTCTTCTGCTGATAGGTTTTAATTCCGTCAAAAATTGCCCTGGAACCGAAGATTGTTCCTCCTGGGGTCTGCATTCGAAGAAATATCCCTTTTATATTTTCGTCTTCAGCAGCTTGTTCCAGGGTTTCCTGAATTTCATATCCATAGGTCACACCGCCTACCCAGCCCATTGTTGATCCCATTTCCCCTGAAGGACTGCCAAGAATCAAGCCTTCCACTGAAATGCCCATAAGATAGTTTTTACTTTCTTTATTTCCTGAAATATAGTTGTAGGAGGATTCGTTTATTACGTTAAAGTCTTTAAAACTGCTTTTTCCCATTACAGCACCTACACCTGCGCCTGCTCCTATAAAAAACAGGCTGAATAATCCAAGCAGTACAACAAAACTTACAAGTGAGAAAAATGCCATGTAAAAAATTTTAAAAGGTGCTTTCCAGATATCTTGTGTATTCATTTTGTATTATACCTTGATAAAAAATTAAAAAAGATTTTATTTAATAA
>JAUCGD010000722.1 GCA_030377945.1 Desulfobacterales bacterium HSG17
CAAATGCTTTATGAGAACGACCTTAAAGAAAGAATTAACAATAATCTCAGACTAATAAGAAATATATATCAAAGGATATTAGAAAAATGTGCGGAAATTATTCCTGGAATGAAAAATGATTGTATGAATCAAAATAATATCATTTTAGGACAAAAAACCATTGATTGGTTATCAAGAAAAAATATTACAAACAGCATTATCCGCAGTTTCTTTTTCAGCGTTAATGCAATTCCAAGTAATTTCAGCAATCATCCAAATATAGAAAATGCAACAACAGATACTGTAAACTCCCTCATCTATGCCCTTAAAGACATCATCGTCTGGTTCGGACAAATCTGCAAAAAGCATAAATAGATTATGAAAAATTTTCTATCATTCATAGGCAACAATGACTGCTTTCTTCCTGAAAAAACCGGAGCAGTTATTTCAGTGCTTCAGCAAATGCGCTTTGACCGGGCATACCTTCTTTATAATCATGAAAAATATTTGAAACCTGGATCTGAAATTCAGCGCTATTGCAGAAAACATTTTCCTGGATTGAAAATAATACTTCAGGAAGTTCCTGCCTTAAATCCTACTGATTACAACCTGCTCTACCCAGCCATGTATTCGGCTGTTAAGAAAATTCTAAAGCAAAATAAAAAAGGCGAATACACTATTTCCCTGAGTTCTGGAACCCCTGCCATGCACTCCTGCTGGATTTTTCTGGTTCAGGGCGGTGTTATTGATGCAAAAATGATACAGGCGTCAGTGGAATCCGGCATTTCAGAGGTGAATTTTGATCTGGATGATTTCCCTGAAATCCGGCAGGTAAATGCCATCAAAGCTGAAATGAGCCGGTTGTCAAGGGAAAATCTGAATCTTAAAACACGTCTTAAACCTGAAAATGAAAGGATCATCGGCAAGAGTCCCTTGATTTTGAAAGTAAAAGAACAGATCAAACTTTTTTCAGATTCGGATATTCCGGTATTCATTCACGGACAGACCGGAACAGGAAAGGAACTGGTTGCAGAGGCAATTCATTACTCAGGCCAGAAAAAAGACAAGCCTTTTATTACTGTCAATAGCGGGGCCATATCTCCCAATCTTTTTGAAAGCGAATTTTTCGGACATAAAAAAGGAGCTTTTACCGGGGCAGTTTCAGACCGGGAAGGAAAATTTAAACTGGCAGACCAGGGAAGTATTTTTCTTGATGAAATTGCAGATCTTCCCCCTGAAATGCAGGTTAAATTGCTGCGGGTATTGGAATCAGGCTCTTTTACGCCGTTAGGCAGCGCAAAAGAAGAACATGTGAATGTCCGGATAATTTCAGCCGCAAATAAAGACCTTAGAGAGCTGGTGAAAAAGGGACAATTCAGGGAAGATTTGTTTTACCGGCTTGTACATACAATTATCGAATTACCTCCCCTTGTTAAAAGAGAAAATGACAGTATATTGATTGCCCAGCACATTCTTTCCCAATTAAATCAAAAAAATTCAAAAAATAAAACCCTGAGTAAATCAGCAGCAGACCTTATTTTAAAATATCACTGGCCCGGTAACATCCGGCAGTTGAAAAATGTTCTTGAAACTGCTTATATCTATCCCGTAAATAATATTCTTGCAGAAAATATGGTTATTTATGATATTGAACCTGTTCAACCATTTA
>JAUCGD010000723.1 GCA_030377945.1 Desulfobacterales bacterium HSG17
CATGTTGACATTTCATTCTGTTTTGATAATTGCCTTTTCACGAAAGGAAAGATTAATGATAATTACGGAAATTTTAAGTCGAAATGCAAGAGTTTACGGTCAAAAGACCGCTTTGATTGAAAGAGAGCCTGCAAAAAACATCCGAAGGGAAATAACCTGGGAAGATTTTGACCAACAGGCAAATGCAGTTGCCAACGCCCTTATTGAAAGAGGCATTCAAAAAGGAGACAGGGTTATTCAGTTAATGACCAACTGTCTGGAATGGCTTCCAATTTATTTCGGAATTTTGAGAACAGGCGCAATGGCAGTTCCTCTTAATTTCAGATTCTTATCCCTGGCCATATCTCGCTGTACACGTATTGCAGAAGCAAAAACCATGATATTCGGACCTGAATTTATTGAACGCCTGGAACCTGTTAAAGAAGAAATGGATGCCAGTGTATCTTCATATATATTTGTAGGGCCTGAAGATGAACGGCCTGATTATGCTGAAGCATTTTCAGATGTTATAAATAAAAGCTCTGTAACAGCTCCTGAGATTGAAGTCAGCCTTTATGACAGTGCTGCACTTTATTTTACCTCAGGAACAACAGGCAAACCCAAAGCTGTTCATATTACCCATAGAAATCTTGAATTCTCCTGTTATGTTGAAAACAGGCATCATAATCAGACCCATGAGGATAATTTCCTGTGTATTCCTCCTTTGTACCATGCAGGGGCAAAAATGCACTGGTTTGGAAATTTTATAGTAGGGGCAAAATCCGTAATTTTAAAAGGTGTTAAACCCCGCTGGATTTTGGAAGCAGTTTCCGAAGAAAAGATAACAGTGGTGTGGCTTCTGGTTCCCTGGGCACATGATATACTTATTGCCATTGAGAACCGGGACCTTAAGCTTGAAGATTATGATCTTGACCAGTGGAGATTTATGCACATAGGCGCACAACCTGTTCCTCCCAGCCTGATTAAAAAATGGAAGCAGATGTTTCCCCACCATGAGTATGATACTAATTACGGTCTTACCGAAGCCACAGGGCCTGGGTGTGTTCATCTGGGTACTGAAAATATCCACAAGGTCGGAGCAATCGGTGTACCTGGTTTTGACTGGGAATGCAGAATTGTTAACGGAGGAGGAGAGCTTAAACCTGTTGTCCAGGGTGACTCAGGTGAACTTCTGGTAAAAGGCCCCGGAGTTATGAAGGAATACTATAAAAACCCGGAAGCAACTGCTGAAACCATTGTTGACGGATGGCTCCTTACCGGTGATATTGCACGTATGGATGAACAAGGTTTTATCTGGCTGGTTGATCGAAAAAAAGATATTATCATCATGGGCGGTGAAAATATTTTCCCGGTTGAGGTTGAAGATTTTCTCATGAATAATGAAAAGATTCATGATGTAGGGGTGTTCGGCATACCCAATGAACGTCTGGGAGAAATTGTTGCAGCAGTAATAAAACCAAAAGCAGGCCATGATTTAACTGAAGATGAAGTCCTGGAGTTCTGCCAGGGAATTGCCAGATTTAAACGCCCCAGGAAAATCTTTTTTGATGATGTGCCAAGAAACCCCACAGGAAAGATAGAAAAACCAAAATTAAGAAAAAAATACAGGGATGCAGGGTAAACATGGTATTTCTTGTGGCAAGCAC
>JAUCGD010000724.1 GCA_030377945.1 Desulfobacterales bacterium HSG17
TGTTAAAATGAATAAAATATCGGCATATATTATCGCTTATAATGAATCAGAAAAAATTGAAGCAGCAATAAATAGTGTTAAATGGGCAGATGAAATAATTGTTGCAGATTCAAACAGCACAGACGGCACAACTGACATTGCAAAGTCTATGGGGGCAAAAGTTGTTCAAATTCCCTTTAAAGGTTTTGGTGATTTAAGAAATCAGGCAATTGAAGCCTGTCATTATGAATGGATATTCAGCCTGGATTCTGACGAAAGATGTACTCAGGATGTATATGAAGAAATTGTAAAAATTGTTAAATCCGATAACCCATTGGATGCGTATTATGTTCCCAGAAAAAATTTTTTCATGGGAAAGTGGATCAAATATTCGGGGTATTACCCTGATTACCGCCAGCCTCAGCTTTTTCGTAAAGGTATCATGACTTTTAGCCTGGAACCTGTTCATGAATCCTTTGAACTGCTTACATCAAAAATTGGATATTTAAAAAATCCCATATGGCAGTTTCCGTTTAAAGATTTTGAACAGATCATGCATAAGGCAGATCGTTATTCAACACTTGGAGCTGAAAAATTAAACCAAGAAGGTAAAGATTCCTGCATGGCCACAGCCTTTTTTCATGGGCTATGGGCTTTTATTCATCACTTTTTTTTAAAAGCAGGTTTTTTTGACGGGTGGGCAGGTTTTGTTATTGCTTTTTATAATTTTGAAGGAACATTTTATAAATATGCAAAGCTCCATGAAAAACTATCAAACTGGAAATCTCCTGATTCAAATAATATTTAAAAATTTTTGTTTATAAATATTAATCGTCTTTTTACCCATAATATCAAGAGTATAATTTTCAATCACAAAGATAAAAGCTTTTTTTGTTGTTTGCATTACAAAATCCTGATCGTTAAAAACTTTTAAAATTTTTTCTGCCATTTGTTCGGAATTATTTGCATCAACTAATTGGCCTGTTTCATCATGGCAGATAATATCAGGAATTCCGCCTATATTTGTGCCTATTACCGGACAACGGACAGCCATAGCCTGAAGAAGAACCTGGGGAATACCTTCGTTTATAGTACTGGCCAGCACATTACAGTCAAACGCCTGAAAATACGGCCAAGGATTATCTTTATATCCTGTAAAATGTACTCTGCCACAAATATTTCTTTTTAAAACATCATGTTTCAATTCTTCCAGAAAATCTCCTTCTCCAACAATTACAAGATGACAGTCAGGGATAATATTTTTTATTTTATCAAAAGCACCTATTAAAGTAAGATGCCCTTTCCAATCTCTTAACATCGCAACAGAACCAATAAATCTTGAATTAAAATCCAATCCCAGCTCAGAAACTAAATTTTTACGGGCATCTTGTTTTGATAATAATTTTTCAGGCGGTTTAATACCTGTTCCAAGTGTAAAAACTCTTTGCTGAGGAACACCAATATCTTTAATTATCTGTGTTGAAATTGAAGCGGCAGTTGTAAATACAAAATGATTGAATTTTTGGTAAAGTAAGCGATTATGCCATGTCTTACGAATTGGATGACTGTGGTGTCTAAAACGGATAACGCATGGTACATCCATATAATATGCTGCTGTAAGAGCTATTTTACTATCCATATTACCATGCGTGTTTACAATATCAGG
>JAUCGD010000725.1 GCA_030377945.1 Desulfobacterales bacterium HSG17
AAAACTTTACCTGGTACATTCTTAGTTTAGCATACATCCTGACTAGTTTTTTTTTGAGTCAAGATGACTGCTGTCCATGACAAACATCAGATCCAGTTTTGAAGAAAAACTAAGAACTGCCGAATAAAAAGATGCGTATATGGTAATTTCAATGAGCAGAGCTATCAACAGTGAGAACATACAGGTAAAATTAACCTGGCGGACAGATACACCCAGCATTGAGAGAAAGCCGTCATTGATTGTCCTTATGACTGCACTTATCAAGCGGTTATTTGCCCGTTCATCATCAGTGTAGCGGCCTGTGCGTATTTTCTTAATCTCCAGATTACGCCATTGAACAAGCTCTTTTACAGCCAAACGTAAGGATTCTTTTTCCCGGTTCAGAGCTGTATCGTTTTTCAGGGACAGAGCATTTTTTTCGTAGATCAGTGCGTTGCTTTTTTCAGCATAATCAGCTTCATATTTTTGCAGCAGTTTTTCAAATTCCCTATATCGGGGTCCGCGAAAATCGTTCTTGACCTGATTGTCCATTTCCATACGCAGTTCTGCTCTAAGTTCATTTATTCTCGGTTCATATTGCTCGCGCAGTCTTTTGTAAGCCTCATTTGATTTTTGATCTGTCCTGGCCATAAGATTTGCAATGTCAGCATCGTGGCGATTTTGTATCAATTCATGTTTTGCATGGTACCGGGATTCAATCATTTTAACATCATCAGACCGTACTTTATCAAGATTGGGCCTGTCCAGATAGAAAGATGTCAGGGCAAGGGAGCAGATAACAGAAAGTGTGAACAGCGCATTCTGGAAAAAGCGAATAATCAAACGTGGTGAAAAACCTATTTCCGAGCTTTTGGTGCGAAAAAGAAAACCATAAATAATAACAGTAAGAACCTTGGCCGACTCAAGTATAAGAACAATCCAGAAAGAAAACGCGCTTTTTTGGGTAATCTGATAAAATACCTCTTTTTCTACCATAAAGGATACAAAAGCAGCGCCAATACCGATAAGACAGAATAAAAACTCAAGTATGCCCCAGCTGATACGTGAAAAATTGATTTCCCGCAAAAGACCGGAAAGAATATCACCGTATGGCCTGGCTGATTTGGTATTGTTTTTGGAGAAGTTCCCGGAACCAACACCTGCCGAACTGCCAAAATTTTCGTTTTTCATAACAATACCCTTTCAAAGAGTTTTATGGTGTTTTCACGCATTAGGTTTCTCGAAACCGGATATATTCACACCCGGTTAAGCACAATTTTCAG
Organism: Desulfobacterales bacterium HSG17; assembly: GCA_030377945.1. The sequence continues at coordinate 1,263 of JAUCGD010000725.1, forward strand.
CACCTGCTTTTTATTCAGTTCAGTGCCTTTTCTCGGTGAACCCATTATAGTATCTCTTCCGCCCCAGCCCTTTTCTTTAATATCAAAAAATTTTTTAAGGTTATCAAGGGGTATCTCTTTGGTAACAATTGTATATTTGCTTTCAGGGGGAAAACCAAAAGCAGGGTTATGCAGGATAACAGCATCGCAGTCATGGGTGTACAGAAACCCTTTACCTCCCATTATGAGCTTTGTTTCCACAAAACCCACACAAAGACCGCTTTTTGAAATATAAAATTCAGCACAGTCGGACATGTTCCTTAGTTTTCGCATATGCTCCTCTTTGGCAAGCAGATACGGTTCCCAATCTTTGCATACCGGTATGCTGCCAAAAGGGTCATA
>JAUCGD010000726.1 GCA_030377945.1 Desulfobacterales bacterium HSG17
ATTTCACCGAAATTGCAATAGTATGCTTTTTTTAATTTATAATATATTTTTTTTGGGATACAAATTTCATGGGTATAAGCACCCCAAGAATACTTGCACCTGCTGGTGATAAAAACTCCTTTCTGGCAGCCATTGCAGCCGGAGCAGATGCAATCTATTGCGGCTTAAAAATATTTTCTGCGCGCATGGAAGCTGATAATTTCAGTATTGAAGAACTTTACAGGCTTACATGCCTTGCTAAATCAAAAAACATTGAAGTCTATATTGCGTTTAACTCCATTATTAAAGAGTCTGAATTAGAAAAAGTCTATAAAATTCTTAGCAAACTTTGTAAGTTTGTTGATTTTGATGCCCTTATTATTCAAGACATTGCCATGATCGATTTGGCGAAAAAAGCTGGATTTAAAAAAGAATTTCACCTTTCCACTCTTGGCAACTGTACTTTCCCTTCAGGATTGAAGGCATCAAAACAGTTGGGATTTAAAAGGGTAGTTTTACCAAGAGAATTTACCATTGATGAAATAAAGGATATGTCACAAAAAGCTCCAGATGACATGGAGCTTGAAGTGTTTATCCATGGAGCTTTGTGCTATTGCATTTCAGGGCGCTGCTATTGGAGTTCCTGGTTTGGAGGAAAAAGCTCTTTAAGGGGAAGATGTGTCCAGCCCTGCAGAAGGATATATGAACAAAAGGGCAATAAAAAACAACATTTTTCTTGTATGGATTTTTCAAGTGATGTGCTTGTAAAAATATTAAAACAGATTGAAAAAGTGACTACCTGGAAAATTGAAGGGCGAAAAAAAAGCCCCCATTACGTCTATTATACTGTTAAAGCCTATAAATTATTGCGTGATAATCCAAAAGAGAAAAAACAGGCTCTTGCCTGGCTTGATTATGCTTTTGGGAGGCAGTTTACCCATTATAATCTACTGTCCCAGCGAAAGATGAACCCTCTTGATCATTCATCTGAAACAGGTTCAGGACTTTTTGCAGGAAGAGTAAAAAATCCTGCATCTCCACATTTCATTACAAGAGAAGAACTTTTTGTTTCAGATCTTTTAAGAATTGGTTTTGAAGAAGATCAATTCCATGATATTCAACGGGTAACGAGAGCTGTCCCGAAAAGAGGAAAATTCTATCTAAAAAAACAATCTAAAGTTAGAATCAAAAAAGGCACACCGGTCTATATCATCGACAGGAGAGGCTTTGAACTTGCCACTGCTTTGAAAACTCTTGAGCAGGAACTTGCACAAATAAAAAAGATCAAAATCCAGCCGGAAAAAGAGCCTCTGATTACTTCTGCATATGAAAAGAGCAGAAAATCTAAAATCAAAATGCAGGAAATGACTATTGCAAGGGGCAGGTCAAAGGATAAGAGAAGGCAAAATTCCAGCCCAACACTACAAGGAGCATGGATTTCAAGCCAGGGGTATTCTCTGCGTCCTGCAATCAGAAACTGGTTATGGATAGACCCTGTTTTGTTTCCAGAAGACGAAAAACTATGTTCACAATACATTAATAATGCCATAAAAAAAGGGGCAAAAAACTTTGTCTTGAATGCTATATGGCAGTTATCTTTATTTAAAAATCCCAAACAGTTAAATTTATGGGCAGGCCCTTTTTGCAATATTACCAACA
>JAUCGD010000727.1 GCA_030377945.1 Desulfobacterales bacterium HSG17
GGTCATCAATATTTTCACCAATTTTAAATGCTGGAGATGGAGCCACCGGAGATAAGATAAAATCGCAGGTTTCAAAGGCTTTTGAAAAATCATCCATGATAAGGGTACGAACCTGGGATGCTTTTCCATAGTATGCATCATAATATCCTGCTGAAAGTGCAAAGGTTCCTATCATGATTCTTCTTTGAACTTCAGGTCCAAATCCTTTGGATTTGGTCTTTTTGTACATCTCTATAAGGTCATCTGAAGAGCTGTCCCTGAAACCATATTTAACACCGTCAAAGCGTGCAAGGTTGGAACTTGCCTCGCAGGGAGCAATTATATAATAGGCTGCCACAACATAATCAGTGTGGGGCAGGGAAATCTCCTTTATATTAACACCAAGGCTTTCAAGAAGTTTTTTTGCATCATTAAAAACTTTTTCAACTTCAGGATCTATTCCTTCTAACGAGAGATATTCTTTTGGAATACCAGCAGTCATTTCCTTTAATGAATCTTTATCAAACTGGTCCAAAGCTTTTAAAAAATCAGGAACTTCCATGTCTGCACTGGTTGAATCCATTGTGTCATTGCCGCTTATAACATTCATAAGCAAAGCTGCATCTTTAACATCTTTTGTAATGGGGCCTATCTGGTCAAGAGAAGAACCATAGGATACAAGCCCAAACCTTGAAACCCGTCCATAGGTCGGTTTAAGCCCTACAACAGAACAGTGGGAAGCTGGCTGTCTTATGGAGCCCCCTGTATCTGTTCCAAGTGCTGCACAGCAGAATCCTGCTGCAACAGCAGCAGCAGAGCCACCGCTTGAACCACCTGGAACATAATTCTGGTTCCATGGATTTCTTGTGATTTTAAAGGCAGAATTTTCAGTTGAAGAGCCCATGGCAAACTCATCAAGATTTGTTTTACCGATAATAACAGCACCATGTTCTTTTAATTTTGAGACAATGGTTCCATCATACTGGGGAACAAAATCTTCAAGAATCCTTGAGCCGCAGGTGGTTTTCATGCCCTTTGTACATAAAAGATCTTTTAAGGCAATGGGAATTCCTGTCAGGGCTGATATATTATTACTGGCAATGTCCTGGTCTGCTTTTTTTGCCTGGTCAAGTGCCTGATCCTTATTAATTGTGATAAAAGAACCTATTTTATCATCATATTTTTCAATACGCTCAACCACTGCTTTTGTCAGTTCACAGGATGTAATCTCTCTATTTACAAGCTTGTTTTTTGCATCTGAGATACTCAATTCATGCAACTGCATTTAATCTGTCCTTAATTATTCATTATTAATTTTTTATATTGTTTTAGGCACTATATAAAAATCTTCATCTCTGTCAGGAGCACTGGCAAGGGTTACATCGGGCCCTGGAGATGTTTTTAATTTGTCATCACGCAAAACATTATTCATGAAAGCTGCTCCCGAAGAAGGCTTGACACCTTTAACATCGACATCTTTTAGTTTATCAATATATTGGAGAATATTGCTCAGCTGCCCTGCTATTTTTTCTTTTTGCAAATCATCAATATCTAATCTGGCAAGATGAGCTATATTTTCTACTTCATCCTTTGATATCTTCATTTGAATCCTTTTTAACTTGATTTATCTGTTTGGATTTAATTTCATCGGGTTTAAT
>JAUCGD010000728.1 GCA_030377945.1 Desulfobacterales bacterium HSG17
TAAGGTAGGTTTTGGTTTAATGATCTCCATTTATTGTTTAGCTAAACCTGTCAAAGCTCTTGATAATCAGCTATTCAGGTCGTCAATAAGCCTTTTAATTTCCTCTTTTGTCAGCTCAATTTTTACCTTTCCTCCTCCTGGGTGAGCAAAGGTCAGATCTGTTCTGTCTTTATTTTTTTCAACAGACCATTTTTTACCGGCTGAAAATACAAGTGACGGATTCAGCCATTCATCAGGCTGAAATTCTGCAATCTGGATCAGCACTCCAAAAGCATGTTTTGGATGGATAAAAAGTTCTTTCCAGAAATTGCCATGATCCTTAAAACCGAAATACGGGATATTATTATCTTCAAGTCTTTGTTTTGCCTTGAAAATATCCGGGGTTTCAAAGGTAATATGATGAACCCCGCCGCTTTTTTTATCTGAAAGAAAATTATCCAGAAAACTTCCTTTGCCGGTTGGATTCAATAATTCCAAACGGGAAAGGTCACCGGCAGAAAAAATTTCCCATGAATATTTCATCATGGGATCTGAGCCTGATGCCCCTGGAATTACATTAAATATTTTAGAGAAAAAATCAATTGCCTTATCATAGTCTTTGACGGCAATGGATACATGGTCAATTCTTGAAATCATAAACTCACCTTATCAATATTATTTGTATTTTTTTCAATTTTTCCAAAGGTTTTCAAAAATCATATGAAAGCTGAAGCCAAAATTTCCGCCCTGGTCTCTGGAAATCATCTTCATATGCATAGCCTATATTTCCCTGTTCATCTTTAAACACAGGTGCAGGATAAACAATATTGCTGTTAAACATATTTGTAACACCTGCGGAGTAAGTAATGCCGCTATGGTTTATGCTTGCTGTCAGATCAACACTGTCATAAGCATCCATATCACCCCTGCTGTCATCAGGTGTTCTGTGGCGCTCTCCTGTATAATTATATTTTAAAGCCAATGTACAATATTCGGCTGGCAAATAAATAATCCCGATGTTTCCAAGCCAGTCAACAGAACCTGTAATGGGTTCTTCGGTTTCTCCGTTTTCTGTCTCAGCAAAGGAAAGATTTAGATTCATTTTCAGATCATCCCTGATTTTATGATTCAATTCAAGTTCAATACCATGTGTGGTAATTTTTTCATCAACATTTTGATATTGTATGGCCTGACCGGAAAAAGAATCTGCATATATTGGATATTCAATATTATCTTCCAGTTCTGAGCGGAATAATGTAATATGTGCGCTGGTTTTCCTGTGCCTGAATGTATAACCAAGTTCATAGCTCCTGATATGTTCCGATTCAAGCTCTGGATTGCCCATAACCACAGTATTTTGCCTGGCATATAACTCTGTAAAAGTCGGGGGCCGGTATGCTTCCGAATACTGGGCTTTGAAAATATGTGATTTGCTAACCTGCCACACAGCTGAAAGTCTTGGGGTAAAGTATTCTCCCATGTCATCATAATTATCATAACGCAGACCTGGAGTCAGGGTAAAATTTTCTGTAATTTGAAATAAATCCTGAAGATAAACACTAAATACCTTTCTTGACTGATCTTCTGTAAGCCAGTTAAGTTCACCTGTGAAGCGTGTCAAAACTCCCCAGTATCCATCTTCTGTATTGGCATCTAC
>JAUCGD010000729.1 GCA_030377945.1 Desulfobacterales bacterium HSG17
TATCTTCGTATCATCCGCCTGAATCAGATAAGAGACACCCGGTTCGGTTTTCAGTGACTCGTCTCTGGCATGATAGTCAATTAATGGCAGGATGGTTAGTTTTTGAACGGTTCCCACATCAGACAAGACTTCAAATGCTTCTGATCGATTCGCTTGATCTGCTTTTTTCCGCCCCCTCACAAGCTGAACCCATTTGATAAAACACAGACCAACCAATAAAACGAAAACAACAGAAACAATAAATTGAATAAATAAAATCATCTGGACATCCGATTCCGGTGTCCGCTCATTGAGGAGATAATTTTGTCAAGTTCGAGGAGAAATCAAACTTTATCCGCAGGAATATATGGACATATTTCGAGGATTAAAATTTGATTTCGCCAAATTAGACATGGAGAAATTGGCAAAATTAGCCATCTATGGGCGACACCTCCTTAGGCAAAAATGTTTTCAGGTTTATATGTATGCGTACCTTCAATCACCTTCACACCGGCCTTGGCCTTAATCTTTGCAATAATGGTTTCCTGGTGCGGACAGTGATCTAAAATGCAGGGACTGATATGAACCGCCGTAACTTTTTCACTCATCGGTTTATTCCATAGGTTCATTTGTGCCAGCCTGGTAACAATGGTTGCGCCCGGACAATCCCCACAATTCAGCATCCCAACGATTTCAGCCTCATCATCCTCATAGAGTTCAAAGAACCCCTCCTTGCGATTAAACGCGACCAGGCAACGGGAACAACCAATGCACACATCATCCATGGCGCGTTTACATCCGACAATCAGTATCTTTTCCAATTTTGTACCCTTTCATAATTGTTTTTTGATCAGGGCCTTTTCACGTACCCGTTTTCTGAACCCGCAGCACCCAGGCATGGATAATTTTTGATTTGGCAGCGCATCTTTTAGAAATGCATTGATTACGTCCTGAACAGGACCGCATGTAAATGAAATTGTATCAATGTCCTGAAGGGTTATCATCTCCGATAATGGATTGGATATTGCCCCGCAGATTAATGTTTCGATATGCAGTTTTTTGAGTTTGGCCACCCGATCCATTGGGTGATCATTTTCAAATGTCTCCACAGATTGCTTGGCGACAATATGGTTTTCAATATCCAAAACAATCATCTTTCGAGAAACATCGAAAACCGGTGAAATTCTGTCCTGCCATATTGCAATCGCCGCTCTCATTCATTCTCCTTTGCTCCCTATAACCCCATAAAGCATTTTTCATGCCATGGGAAAAAACATCATCTATTTTAGCGATCAAAAAGCCGGCTTTATCATTTCGTATAGTACATTTCATGGATAACGTTGAAACTTGGCGAGGAAATTGCTCAAAAAAGCATCCGTAATGATTTGCAAGTATCTGCAAGTCCATTGTGATTTTTATTGAAAATTAATTTACAGGTTGGAAAAAGAAGCCGAAAAGTTGCATTATCGCACCCTTTTGACTCTAATAAGAATGCAACAATGCAACCTTCTTGCACCCTTGGGGCCTATCAGCGATTTTTTTTATGATCGCCCATCCTGTTTGGGAACAGTAATCTGTAGGGATTTCATTTTTCGATAAAGGGTGGTTTTATGCATGCCCAGATCACGGGCGCTAGCCAGGCGGTTAAAATTA
>JAUCGD010000730.1 GCA_030377945.1 Desulfobacterales bacterium HSG17
TAACGTCATATTTGCAGCAAATTCCAGAGTTCGAGACGGTGAATAGCGTCCCTGGATTTCCAAACCGGTAAATTCCTGATTATTGGGCTGGGACAAACCTGCATAAGCATCTTCAATAACATGATCCTCAATTTTATTCCAAAATCCGCAGAAATTAAGGTTCCAAAGCTTTGAAGGTTCCCAGTTGATTTGAAGATTAACACTTTTTATATTTTCAGGGTTTGGATTTTCACTTTCATGTAGCTGCTTTGCAAAGGGGGTACGATATGCAGTGCCATATAATATTTTAAAAATCCAATCTGATGAAGGAGACCAGAAAGCACCTGTACTGAAACTTGTACGGTCATGGTAGGAATCATGATTATCATATCTTAAACCAAACCATGATTCAATATCTCCAAACCGATGACTGTATTGACCAAATATTGAGCTGAGCCGGGTGTTGTAATCTGCTTCATCAGGAGGAATAGGAAATAAAGATATATTGGCACTATTAAGATAATCAGGAAGGTAACTTTTCCAAATTTGTGCATTTCTAATATGTTTTTCCCTGTATGAAATCCCCCCTGTAAACAGACCGATGCCTGACCAGAATGAACGATCATAAATGCCTTCTGCATATAGAGTATTTTCTTTTTGTTTCCACTTTTGATCAATTATATGATGGGTTGTTTCCATTTTTTGAAAAGACCCGGTAAATCGTACTGCTGAAAGGTGATTCAAAGAATGCCCGGCTTCAACCTTAATCATTCCCCCAGGAGCTTCACGTATTTCATTCCATGCAATATCATCTGAAGCCATAGCATAGGACTTTCGATTATCGGTAATACGTCCTGAAAAAGTTAACCAGTCTTCGTATGCAAATCTTCCAATTGCTTCAATATATTGAGAATTATCAGGTCTTTCTGAACCTAATCTATCATCAGGCAATACCGGTTCATTCTCATTTCCCCAAAATTTTACTATATTGCATTCAGTATCATCCATTTCTTCCTGGAAACCGCTCACTGATAAAAAAGCATCCCAGTTATTGGTATAAGTTCCCATGTTAACATAAGCTCCATGCTGATTGCCCGGTGAACCATAAAGAACACCTGTCTCAAAACCGTCTATATCCTTTCCGGTCAGAGGAACAATATTAAGAATTCCTGCATATGCATCAGGGCCCCAAAGAACAGAACCAGGACCTTTAATGATCTCAATTCGTTTGACACCGGCCATAGACAGGTCACGGTCAACAGGAAGAAAGGATTTACTGACATCAGAAGATAAAGGGACAGTATCATAAAGCAGCAGGATTGAATCTGGAATACCTCTGAGATAGGGCTGAGTTCCCCATTCTTTAGGAGCCATATAAAATCCGGGGATATTTTCCAAAGCTTTGCTCAAAGTATCAGAGCCTTGTTCCTGTAATGTTTTCCTTGTAATAACCTGGGCAACAGCCGGAGCCTGCCATGCGCTTTCCTCTCTTCGAGATGCAATTGTCAAGACCTCCAGATTCTCACCAACGAACATCAGCATTGTGTCCTCTTTATATGAAACTTTTTCTGATGCCCTGCCAGGCAATACCGGGAAAATCAGTATCCAGGTAATAAAAAGAGTCAACAGGATTATATCTCTCTGTTTAAGA
>JAUCGD010000731.1 GCA_030377945.1 Desulfobacterales bacterium HSG17
TTATTTCTCTTTTTGAAGATTTAACCGAAAAAATCCACAATATTTTTTGCAGTTGCATTTGCCTGGGCAAGGGCAAAACTTCTTGCCTTTGAAAGCAGCTTGATTTTATTCAAAATCATGGATTCTTCAGCATAATCAAGATCTCTGATCTGGGATTCGGCTGACAGCGTGTTAATTCTGGCATTGGAAAGATTATTAATGGTTGATTCCAGCTGATTTTGACTTGAACCGACATTGGATCTTTGCTGGGAAATATGATCCAGTGCTGTGTCTGCAAGCTCAATGGCAGCCTGTGCACCATCTTGAGTTGTTACATCAATATCAGCAAGAGCGCCAAGAGTTTGATCTGAAATTTTGGTTGGATCAATGGAACCAATGGAAATTTCAACAGTCTCTCCTGATGAGGTCCCCACTTGGAACTGTTTGTCTGTAAAAGTTCCGGATAGCAATTTCTGACCATTGAAAGAGGTGGTTTTTGCTATATCTGTCAAAGTTGCCAGGGATTTATCAATATCTGCCTGAATCGCCTGGCGGCTTTCAGGAGATTGAGCTGCACTTGCCGCCTGAATAGCTCTGACTCTTATATCCTGAATCAAATCTGCAGCCTGACCAAGTGCTCCGTCTGCCACCTGGGTTATGGAAATAGCATCATTGGCATTTTTGATTGCCTGGCCAAACCCGTTTGACTGACTGGCAAGTTTATTTGCAATTACCATACTTGCTGCATCGTCAGAGGCTTTGTTTATTTTTCTCAACAAAAAGGTCATTGCTATCCATGAGTCTCCTGAGTTTTACTGCATATTGAGTAAATGAAAACTCTTCCGGGATGATATTAATAATACTGTTTATATCATCCTGATTTGTGGATACAGTTCGCAGAGGTATTTCCGGTTGAATATAACTGCCGCTTCTTGCTGCTGCAATAACCTGTTGAAGAATTATAATTTTTTTGTTCTGCTCATTAACAAGATAATATTTCGCAACAAAATTACACAATATTGCAAGAGCGCAGACAGATATGATTATTTTATATTGTTTGTTCATGTCTCCAAGGGTATCCATGTTGCTTTTAGTTCAAAAATTATTCTATTCTCGTTGTTGATTTCTTCTTTGGATAATTCAATCTCAAAATACTTTGATCTGTCAATTTCGACCAAAAATCTGGAAACCTGTGCCACATAACTGGATTCACCCTTAATCACAATTGTTTTAAGATCATCAGAAAATACCAATTCGTTAATATCAATTTGATCTGGTTTAACTTTTTCAATTTGAGTCAACAGTAGAGACAAAGGGAACATATTCTTTTTAAGAATTTCTTTCAGGTAATCTAAATCCTGCCTTGATTTTTCGTCATCTTTTGTATTAATAACTATTTTTCGATTCGCGACTCTTTTTTTCTCAGATTTTTGATTGATAAGTTTAAGCCTTGATTGATAAATTTTTATAACTTTTGTGTTTGCATAATAATCATAGGTGTTTACCATGGTAAACCCACAAGTAGTAAACACAAACACTGCGGCAATCCCGAGGGAAATTTTTGCCCAGATATTTTTTTTAACAACAAGATTTATATTTACAGGCTTCATTTTTTAATTCCTTAAAAGGCCTGGGCTGCACCGATTACACT
>JAUCGD010000732.1 GCA_030377945.1 Desulfobacterales bacterium HSG17
TAAACTTGTAAATTTTAGATAATTATATAAATGATTATGAATATATTTTAAGAAGGTGAACTTTGAAACCAGATAACATCACTTCAAAATCAGGTATTCCTGTTGCTATTGTGGGTATGGGGTGTTTTTTTCCAAAAGCTTCAGGATTAAAAGAATACTGGCGGCTGCTTTCACGGGGCCAGGATGCCATAGACGAGGTTCCAAAAACCCATTGGTCTCCGGCAGATTATTATGATAAAGATCCAAAAAAGCCGGATCATGTTTTTTGTACCAGGGGAGGGTTTCTTTCCCCAATTCCTTTTGACCCTTCGGAATTCGGAATTCCGCCAACATCCCTTGAGGCAACAGATACCTCCCAGCTTCTTGGGCTGGTAGCTGCCAAAACAGCTCTTGATGATGCAGGCTATGGTGAAGATCGTGAATTTGACCGGGAACGGGTCAGTGTTATACTTGGGGTAACCGGAACCCAGGAACTGGTGATTCCCCTGGGAGCAAGACTTGGGCATCCTCTCTGGCGCAAAGCTCTTGAAGCATCAGGAATATCCCCTGAAAAAACAGAGGAAGTTGTTCAGCGAATATCAGATTCCTATGTGCCCTGGCAGGAAAGTTCTTTTCCCGGACTTTTAGGCAATGTTATTGCTGGCCGGATTTCAAACAGGCTTGACCTGGGGGGAACCAACTGTGCTGTTGACGCAGCCTGCGCCAGTTCCATGAGTGCCATGTACCTTGCCATAATGGAAATCCAGGCAGGCAGGTCAGATATGGTTGTAACAGGGGGGGTGGACTGCCTTAATGATATATTCATGCACATGTGCTTTTCCAAAACCCCCATACTTTCACCAACAGGAGATGTCCGCCCTTTTTCCAAAGATGCTGACGGTTCCATCCTGGGTGAAGGTGTTGGAATTCTTATTTTCAAAGCCCTGGAGCAGGCTGAAAAAGACGGAGATAAAATATATGCGGTAATAAAAGGACTTGGAACATCAAGTGATGGAAAATCAAACAGCATATATGCTCCCAGGGCCGAAGGCCAGATGAAAGCACTTAAAAAGGCATATGAATATGCAGGAGTTTCAACAGACACTATTGAACTTGTTGAAGCCCACGGAACCGGGACAATTGTGGGTGATGAAGTTGAATTTTCAGCCCTTAAAAGGGTTTTTACCAAAGGAAAAAACACAGATAACTGTTCATTGACAACTGATAATTGTAAAAACCGTTGTGCAGTGGGTTCTGTTAAATCCATGATAGGCCATACAAAAGCTGCTGCCGGAGCAGCCGGGCTTATAAAAAATGTTTTAGCTGTTTACAATAAAGTGCTGCCCCCAACCCTTAAGGTTAATGAGCCTGATCCCAGGCTGGATATTTATAACAGCCCTTTTTATCTTAATACCCAGCCCCGGCCCTGGATTTCCAATGGAAAACATCCCCGCCGCTCTGCTGTAAGTTCCTTTGGTTTTGGAGGCAGTAATTTTCATATGGTTATTGAGGAATATCAAAAAGAAAAAACAGAAGTATCATGGGACGGCTCTGTTGAAATCATTGCATTGTCAGGGGATACAAAAGAGGCTGTTCAAAAAGCTCTTGAAAACCTGAAGGCTGATATTGAAAATAATATGCCAGATAATG
>JAUCGD010000088.1 GCA_030377945.1 Desulfobacterales bacterium HSG17
TTCCATGAATAAAAACCAAAAAAAATGATTTATATATTACTTTGACGGGTGTTGAGTTTTAGATCGGAAAAAGGCAATTATAAGCTTTTAATGTTCATATTTTTTTCTAAGTTTTTCCAGGTTATGACCAAAAGCTTTATAAATTTCGCTCCCAAATTTTTTCCCAATCTCTGAAATGAAAAAATCGTGGGTCAGATACCCTTCGATGGATTTTATCAAACCTTTATTCCTTGTCCAGACAACCTGGCAGGCTTTTGAGCCTCCAAGGGTTCCTGTTATGCAGACTTTTGAATCAATAACAAGATCCAGGGTTGTGCCATTTATTTCCACATCCTCAGTATTCACAATGCTATGATAAAAAACATTACCAAACGTAAGTTTCATATTACCATAAATCAATGTATAGACTTTCACACCTTTATTGTGGCATTGATGTAGAATATCTTTAAAAATTGCAAGTTCTGCATCCCACAAGCCAATATAAATTTCTTCTTTAGCTGATTCAATCAGCTCAAAAGCAAGCTCAAGTACCTCTTTTTTTCGGGAAAGATTCCATACCGGGTCAAAGTCGGATTCGAAATTGATAGCCTCAAGTTGCTCTTTAAGTTCTCCTGTCAGCCGTGCATTGTCCCGCTTAAGGGTACCGATTAACTCTTCTGGTGATATGGGAGAATAAACTTCAGGATTAGTGCCCTGGGAAATCGCATATCCTTTTTTGATTAATCTTCTTGTAATATCATAGACCCTTGAATGTGGAACGCCTGAATTTTGTGATATATTATAAGCACTTGATGGGTGATGTTCCAATAACGACAGATACACTTTACCTTCATATTCAGTAAACCCAAGCGCTTTAAAATTGTTGAGAATTATCTCTAAACTCATAATATGCTTTCCAAAATATCAATATCATACATGTCGATCCTACCAAAAAAAACTGGCAACCAAGTTAATCCACATTTTTCAGATTATACCATTCCTGCTCACAGTGAGCAGGTGCTTTCCAGCCATTAGCAGAATGTTTTTTCCTTTGATTATAATAAATTTCAATATATTTAAAGGGAATTCTTTCACCCTCATTAAAATTATTAAAACGCATATGATATCTATCACCGCTGCCCGCTTGTCCAGGGCAGAGGTGTCAGATGATTGTTCAGCTACTGAACTTTGTTTCTTATTTTTCTTTTACCGAGGAAAATTCAACAAGCTCAGCAATCCTGTCTTCAGGATCAATGCGGTTAAGTTTTACCATTTCAAAACTTTTTATTGCAATAAAAATATTTCCTTTTTTATCAACAAGTTTCAGATCATAAGTATTGGTTTCTTCACCTGAGTTTTCCTTGCTTGTTATACAAAAATATTGTGTCTGTTTTTTAACATCTTTATAAAATTTCAGTGTTTTAATTTTAAAGGGCAGCACTGTCCTTGAGCTTGTAAAAAATTCAAGAAGACCACCGGTCTGAAACATGGCATCCACAAGAATGGGAGCTGCAACAAAATCGGGATTTTTAATACCTTTAAAAAACTCTTTTTCGCTTGTGTCTTCCATGGTGGTAATTAAGGTTTTACCATCAAATGAGTTAATATCCGTGATAGTTCCAAAAAGACCATGCATGAACAATCTTTTTGGATTATAGATCAAAGTTTCAAGATCACCTTTAAAGGAGACAGGATGAAATTGAGGCAGTTTAATCTTTTTGGGTTTTAAGGATTCTCTGGAGAACTTGTACTTACCTTCATAGTGAAGCTTTGGATCTCCCATAATAACGCCCTGGGGATTTTTAAATATAGAGGTGATTGTGCAGTCAAGCATGCCGTCCTTGTCTTTACTGCCTTCAATCAAAAGTTTTTTAGGACGTTTTTTTAAGAGCTTGATTCCATAGGGAATATGAAAATCATTAAGTTCAATAAGAGATTGATTATCTTCAACCATTGATTTTGCTACCTCAGCCATGGTTTCTATTCCAGTTGAGCCAAGGAACAGTGGTACATCTGCCATGGTGTGGTCGTTAAGAAAGATATCCCTTTTGATATCCAGCAGTCTTGAATATGTTACACCTGTACTGCTCTTTTCCACCTGGTTGTCAAGAAATGGAAAACTTACCCTGCCAGGATCTCCCAAGAGTCCATCTTTATCAAAGGAGTAATCAAGACCGGAAAAAGCCATTTCCAACTCTGCTGTATCAAGAAGATCTGCCATGAAAAATTTGACACCCTGATCTTTTGGAAGAAATTGTATACCTCTCTCTTCAAGTACTTTTTGTACTGTTGAACTGGTTGCCATGCCAACATCACCCCAGGCGGTCCATGCAAATACTTTAAATGTTCTTTCTGGATAAAGCTGCTGCTGCTGAAACAGAGCCTTTCCAAGATAATCATTGCCTGCTGTATAATCCACCTGACCTTCATTCCCAAAACGTGCAGTTACAGAAGAAAATGCAAAGAAATATTTATACTCTCTGCCTATAAAAGACTGGATAAGATTGTCTATACCCTTGATTTTAACATCAACAACCTGTTCAAATGTCCACAGCTCTTTTTTGGGTATGAACTGACTCATCTCAACTCCGGCAGCATGGAAAACCCCGTCAATTTTGTCATATTTATCTACAACAGCTTTAACATCTTTTGCATCTCTTATATCTACACTGTTGTATTCAACACTGACTCCAAGGGATTGGAGCTGCTCAATATTTTCAAGGGATTTGCGGGTACGAATCAAGCGGTCAAGAGCACGCTTGATTTCAAGTGGTTTGGCTTTGGGCATATCCTCTTTTAACATTGCCATAAGCTGTGGTTGAGATGAAGTTTTATCAAGAAATTTTGAATCGGTATTATAAATATCACTGGAACCAAGAATAACCAGGTTTGTCTTATATTTTTCCACCACTTTTTTAATGATCTCATAGGTAATACCGCTGGCACCCCCTGTGACAAGAAGCGTATCATTAGTCGCTATTATCTTTTGGGTTTTATCTGCAATACAAGGTTTCATGGAAAGCACATAGCGTTTAGAGTTTTTATATCCGACTTCACACATTGTATCGTCGGATAAAAGCTCATTTAAAAAAATCTGCGTTATTCTATTTATACTTCTCTTTGGCTGTTTGTATGAAAAATCAACAACCTTGACTTTTGTTTTTTCCATCTCCTTGTTCACGGTTTTCATTAGGCCTGCAAGGCCTGCAAACATGGGATAAATACTATTACAGCCATTCATGTAGGGGAACACTACTGAATCAAAACTAATGGTACCGATGATATTCTCTTTTTTATCAAAATCTTCAAACATAGCTTTAATCATGACAAAAAAGGATTTGATGCCTGTATTAAGAGATTCGTCAAAAGTATTATCGATTTTCTTTTGACTAAAATAGAAATCAAGGGGTGCAAGGTGAATAAACCCGTTAATATTTGAATGAACCTTTTTAAGTTTCTCTACCTGTTTTTGTGTTGATTTGATATCTGCCAGATCAAACTTAAAATCAGCACCCTTTGCACCAATGGTAATCACTTTGCCTTTTTTATCTTCTATTTCTTTAATAATGCTCTCTGCAAAACCATGATTATCAAGGGAGACTATGATAGTTTTATCCTGGAAATCTTTTTTGGATTGTGCTGGAAGATCAGATTCTTTCACTCTCATAATCAAGCGTTTTATGGGAGATTCAGGGTCAGGGAATTCACTGTTCTGATCTACGTATATATTATCTTGTTCTGCTGGCAAACCCTCATCTGGCTGCTGTGATTCAGGCATTTCCACAAAAGGTGTTTTTACTGATTCGTTTTCCTTTGAAACTCCTGCTTTTTTATTAATATACTCTGATAATCTTGCAATTGTATTTAAATCCCGGAGTTTTAAATCATCTGGAACTGCAAATCCAAAATGGAAGGCTATCTTGGCAAAAATCTCAACCTGTTTAACTGTATCAACCCCAAGATCTGCTTCAAGATCCAAATCATCTTCGAGCATGTCCACTGTATATCCGGTTTGTTCTGCAATTACCTCTTTAACCTTGTCAATAGCATCACCAGAAGTTTGAGACTGCTGTTCAGGTTGTGCCACTGATTTGTCGGTAGAAGCCGGGATTGGTATGTCAATTTCAGGTCTGCCCTTCAGTTTACCTGCAACATAACTCCCAAGTTTTGCAATTGTATTAAGATCACGCAGTTTTAAATCATCCGGAACTGCAAATTCGAAATGGGAAGCTATCTTGGCAAAAATCTCAACCTGTTTTACCGTGTCCACTCCAAGGTCTGCTTCAAGATCAAGTTCATCTTCAAGCATGTCAGAAGTATATCCTGTCTGCTCTGCTATTATGTTTTTAATTATTTCAAGTGCATTTCCCTGTGCCTGTGGGGAAGATTGTTCTTTAACAGGAATGCTTTCTAACTCTTCAATATTTTCTTTTACAGCAATAACAGGGGTAGGTGTTACAGGGATTACAGGTGCAGGTGCTGTTTCAGGCTTTAAAGTTTTCTGTGGTTTTCTATCTGCCACGTCAACAAAAGCCTCACCCCCTGCCACTGCGCAAAGTGTATTATCAATAATTTTAAGTTTAGGATCTTGTGAGCCTGTAACCTGTTTTACCCAGTTTTGATATTCTGCATTACCCTCAACAAGATTCTCCTCTACTCTTTTAACAAACATAAAGGCAAAATGAGAACCAAACCCTGCAGCAAGATGAAGACCATACTCAGAATTAATCTTACTTTGCCCTGAAAAATTGAGTTTCTTGAAATGCTCAGGTATTTTTTTAAGGTTTGCAATGGGTGGTGCTTTTCTTTTCTGAAGGGCTTTGACCATCACAACATCTTCTACGGCAGCTCCGAGAGTATGACCTGTAAACCCCTTGGTGTTGGATATGCAGATGCTGTTCAAATGGTCGGCAAAGGTTTCTTTCAAGGCAGTTACTTCAGCGTCAGCACTTCCTCCCCTTGCCGGAGTATAAGTTTCATGGGACATGAAAAGGAGTTTATCTGCATACTCTGTTTGCTTGATGCCATTTTGTTTTTCAACTTTTGTAATAAATTTTTTCATCTCATGGGCCATATGGGGGACATCAATATTAAAAGCGTGGTAAGCAGAATTGGCCATATGGGTACCAAGGATTTCACACTGACCGTTCATACCTCGTGTCTTTGCACAGCTTGCCTTTTCTATAACAAGGCCTACAGCACCTGCCCCGATGATAGTACCATTACGATCTTCATCAAAGGGCTTTGCCCCTTCTGACACTCTCTTTTTAATGGTGGCAGCACCCACGGCTAGGAATCCTGATTCCACCCATGGCCCCTGCTTTGGAGAACTCATATTGTCACCCCCTATTACAATAACCCGCTTGCACCGGCCAACCCTGATCCAGTCTTCAGCAATACCAATGGCAAGGGTAGTGGAAGCACAGGCAGCGCTTACCAGCGTATTAGGACCTTTGGCCTTGATAATCTGAGCAAGATAAGCAGCTCCGAGAGGGGTGGCATTGGCCAGAAAATTTCTTTCAAATTTAAATTCGGTAAAATCTGGCTGTTTTCTTGATTTTGCCTTGAAAAACCACTCTGTCAACTGTTCTTTAATCTCCTGCTCTTTTATCTTCTCCATGAGATAATAGTAAATATTTTCAAACTCTTCATAGGGTTTGAGAAATAGTTTCTCATAATAATATTTTTCAAGCTCTGTAATAAAGGTTTCAATATTGGGCAATATTGATGAGACAATAACCCCTGTCTCTTCCTGCATGGATTCTGGTAGAGCAAACCCTGCAGGGATCATGCTTTTCCCGCCTTTCACCTTTTTGTACTGCATGACCAGAGGAATATTCGCATCCTTTAATGCTTCAATACCGGCCGCAATTGCAATTGCCATACTGATATCATACTGTGCTTTGATACCATATTCATCTGTAAGATCAAAATAACCGAGCTGGCCTGCAAGATGTACCACATCTTCAGCTTTTGTAATCTGAACAAACCTTGCATTGCCGTCGGGTTGTTTGAAAAGTTTGGTAATATTTTTATCAATGATTTGTTCTTGTGCTTCAACAGTCAAAGGATCAATAAAATTCTCACCATTTAAAATGGCATCAAAATTATCTGCTGCAAATACACGTCTAGCTTTACCCGGCAGTCCCACAGAAACACCTGAAATCACTATTTTGCCAGTGTTAAAATCAAATCTTTCAATGGCATCTATGGCACTTTCACGTTTTTGTGCCAGGTATTCCTTATAGAGAATCTGGTCAACAAGTTCCTGATTATTGTGTTTAAAGGATTCAAAATCTTCACTCATATCTATTCTCGGCTGCTCTTTTTCAGATTTTAAATTAACGAAATCCTGAATTTTTTGAACAGATTTGGGTTCAAATATACTGTGGCATTCAAGAAGATATTTACGGCATTGCTCAAAAGACTTTATCTCCCCTGTTTTTGAATCTACTGATACTGCTGTTTTATAATCGCCAATATTGATATTTTTGAGCAGGTTCACAAGCAGCCTTGAAGGTCCTATTTCAATAAAATGAGTCCTGCCGGATTCATACACATTCTCAATGGATTTTATAAACTCCACCGGAGAGACAATCTGTTTTGCCAGAAGATCCTTTACCTCGTCCCTCATTTCAGGATAGGGCTGGGCAGTAGTGTTGGAAATGATATTTCCAAATCTTGTGTCATTAAAGGTTATGGTATCAAGATATTTTCTTAACCGGTCGGAAGCATCCTTAAGAAGAGGGGTATGAAAGGCTCCTGTAAGATTAAGTTTTTTAAAGAACACTCCTTCACCTTTTAAAAATTCACAAAATTTTTCAATATCTTCGGCCTTGCCTGAAACAGCTGTCTGTTTTTCACTGTTTTTATTTGTAATATAGATATTAAAGACAGATGATTTTCTGATAAAATTCTCTGTCTCCTTTTCATTTTTAAAAACCACCATGATCTTTCCAGGCACCTTTAAGGTACTCTCATACATAAGATCGGAACGTTTAATAATAAGCCGCATTGCATCGTCAAAGTTTAGCATACCATTGCAAAAAAGAGCTGTGTATTCTCCAACGCTGTGCCCGATAAAGTAATCAGGAGCAAATCCTTCCATGGAAAGTCTGCTGTAAACAGCAGAGGAAGAGAGGAAAACAGCAGGTTGTGTGTTCTGTGTTGAATTAATGGCATTATCAGACCCGAACATCATGTCAAGGAGAGAATAACCTCTGAGTTCAACAAAAATTTTTTCGCCCTGCTCCATGATTTTTCTTATATGGTCATCTTTTTCAAAAAGCTCCTTCATCATATGGTCTCTCTGGGCACCCTGGCCAGACAAAAGAGCTACCATTTTAAGTTTTTTACCCCTGGCATCTGCAGAATAGGCATGGCCTGCATAATCTATAACAGGTATATCACTAGCTGATGCTGTCCTTAATTCAGCATGGGCAGCCTTCCTTTTTTCATCTAACATCAAAGGCAGGGTTCCCATAATCATATGGCAGTGATTACCTCCCACACCATTGACATTGGATGCAAATCTCAAAGGCTGGTTGGGTTTTACAACCATCTGCATGGCAGGTTTCAGGACTTTCCCATCTTTTAAAGTGGAGTGGTCGGGATCATAGTTAAAATTGGGCAGAATTTTTCCATTCTTATTCATGAGCATGAGTTTTGCAATGGCAACAGCCGGGTTTGCAGCCTTGAAATAACCAAACTGGGGTTTAACATTACCACAAAACATTTCATGGTCAAAGCTTTGCTCAATCACCTGTTTTTCAACAATATCTCCAAAAACATTGGAAAAGGCAAAAACATCAAGGTGACTGATATCCTGTTTCCTTATCCCTGACTTTTCATACGCTTCATTAATTGTTGACACAAAGGTTGGCCCTGAAGGAGAAAGAAGATGATCAGGCACGCTTGAACGTACAGCACAATCGTTGATTTCACCAAGAATTTCCATGTCATACTCTTTTGCCTTTTTATAGGTGGTCATAATATGTATGGCTGCACCTTCTCCCATGACATACCCGTCAGAGCGAGAATCATAAAAATTGCACTGATCTTCGGACAAAAGGCCAAGGCGTTTGAATGCCATTAAAACAGCTGGATAAAGGTTGCAGTCAACCCCGCCTGCAAGGACAAAATCAAGGTCTTTCTGCTTTAAATTCCTTGCTGCATTTCTCATGGCAATAAAAGACGAGGCACATGATGCGTCGATAACATAGCTTGCACCGTTTAAATCAAAATAATTTGCAATCCTGCCTGCAATTATATTTGACAAAAGCCCTGGTATGGTATCCTCATTATTTTCCGGAAAAGTCTGCCTAATGGATTCAACAAGCTGGCTTGAAATAGTATCAAGTTTTGCTGCATCAAGACTGGAAGATTCCTTGATAATGTTGCCGATCAATTGTTTTCTTGTTCTAATGATATTCTTGCTCTGGTGTTCTCCTGAAATAGTACCAAGAATAACACCGACCTTGTTGCCAGATTCTATCTGAGCCAAAAGGCCTGAAGTTTCCAGGGCATCGGTTGCTGCTTCAAGACCGAAAATCTGTCCTCTTTCAATGGCTTTCACCATCATGGGAGGCATGCGATATTTTAAATTATTAAACTTGTGATCCTTGACAATACCGGCATTAACTTTTTGAATCCTGTAATTGGATTTTTTATCAAAGCCAGCATAAATATCATTATCAAAGCGGTTCCGGGGAATATGGGAAAGCTGTTTTTCTCCTGACTCAAGTTTTTCCCAGAATTCTTCACTATTTTTTGCTCCGGGCAGGAATACGCCTAGACCAGCAATAACAATTCTGTCATCATTAAAATCATAGGAAGGATCAGTGAAAATATTACGTGGCAAACTCCTGTAGCTGTCTGTCATCTGTTCTACAACCATATGGTAATTAATCCCGCCAAATCCATAGGAAGAGACAGCAGCTTTTCTGGATTGACTGCCTGCTGTATCCCATTTTTTTGAATCCTTGATTATGAACAGGGAAGAATCATCTAAATCATGATTTTTTGAAAGTTTTTCAAACTGACCGTTGGGAGGAAGTATTCCCTTTTCAACAGTTAATAATGCCTTTAACAGCCCTGCTGCACCAGCACACCCCAGAAGATGACCAATCTGGGATTTGATGGAACTTATCCCTGCATTGGAATTTTTGTACACGGAGTTCAAAGTTAGAAGTTCTGCTTCGTCACCAATGGTAGTGGATGTTCCGTGGGCTTCTATAAAGCCGATGTCTTCAGGTTTTATATCATGTCTGATATTTTCAAAACACCTCTGGACACTTAATTTCTGGCCCTTTGAGTTTGGTGCAGCAATGGCCTTGCCCTTGCCGTCGGAACTCGCACCAATTGAATTAATGACACCGTAAATATGATTTTTATCCCTTATGGCATCCTTTATTCTCTTTAAAACAAATATTACAGAACCTTCACCAAGAATAAAACCGTCAGCCCTTTCATCAAAGGGAAAGGAACCTTTTGCAGACAGTGTTCCCATTTTTGAAAACCCTACAAATGGTTCAGGGGCAAGGTGAGTATTAACCCCACCTACAATTACCTGATCATGATCGCCTGACAGTAATTCTCCTACTGCAGCATCAAGGGCGGTAACAGAAGATGCACATGCAGCATCCACAACATAATTGGCCCCCCTGATGCCAAGATGGCGGGCAATCCTTGAAGCCTCTATGTTAAGCAATATGCCGTGGACAGGGTCATATCCAGGATTATTGCCTTCCATTCCATCCATAAGCACCTGCTTGAGCTCCTGTTTTTCCTTATCTTCCAGGTTTTGATATTCCTCTGTTTTTTCCATCAGAGAAACTATCTCGGGAGACCAGTATTTGAGCTGAAGTTCATTTCCAAGCTCGTTTCCAAGACAGGTGGCAATAATAACTGCTGTTCTTGAAACATCATCACTTATCAGACGGTTGTCTGCTCCAAGAAGCCCTGCATCCTCAACAGCCTTGTATGCAGTCTGCAAAACCATTTTCTGACTGCGGGAAAGTTTTTTCTCCTTACCCATGGCATATCCAAATCTTTTTTTGTCAAACTCAAAATGGTCAACATGGCCTGCAAGAGTTGTATATGTCTTGTCTTCTGCCTTTTTATCAGGATCATAATAGAGGTCATGATCAAATCTTGATTCAGGCATTTCACTGATTGAGTATTTTTTGTCTAATATATTTTCCCAAAGGCTTTCAGGATCATCTGCATGGGGAAGGGTGCAGCCGATACCAATAACTGCTATTTCATCATTTATCTTGTTTTTTGAATTTGAAAAAATCTCAAGAAGGTTAATATTTTTATATAAATTAGTTTTTGTATTAAAATATTTATTATGAATATCTTTGATTGTCACAACATCGTTAAAGAATGCAAGTGAGTCACCCACAAGGAAATTGCCTTTTTCCTTATGATCCTCATCATTAAACCATGTATAATTTTCAGGCCCGGGATTTTTAAAATCAGGCAGAAAGCCCTTTGCTCCAATCAGCAGAGAGCCAATATTTCTTTTTTCAAAGGCACGTTTCCTTTTATCAAGACTTTCCTTGTTTTTAAGCATTTTTGCTTCATTTTCAATCATTGTCCTGGCAAACTTTGTGGGAGCAGTTCTTGAAGCCAGCCCTAAGCTTTTGCCCATGACTATGGTTTCATTTTCCTTGATAAGAATTTCCCTGTACTGGGCTTTAATGCACTTGCTTTCAACAATTTCATCGGCAAAAAGATAGGCTGTTCCTACCTGGAGACCGATTTTGACTCCCTTTGCAGCAAGAAAGGATGTAAGTCCTGAAATAAAAAATGATGCAAACCTGGTTGAAATTCCGCCGGCAAAAACAAGGTATAAATCAGACAAATCATTGCCCTGGTTTATCAGAAAAGAGATGGATTGTTCCCATAGAACAAGAGAAGATAAAGAACCTACATGGCCACCTGCCTCTCCTCCTTCAAAAATAAAGCGCGTACACCTGTTTTTTAAGGCATTGTCCATCATGGATACAGATGGAGTGTGCATATAGGTTTTGGTTCCTGATTTTTCAAGTTCAACAACCTGGGAGGGGATTCCCCCTGCAA
Source organism: Desulfobacterales bacterium HSG17 (assembly GCA_030377945.1). Next base: position 11,065 of record JAUCGD010000088.1, read on the forward strand.
AAAGTGCATAGGGAACTTTATATTTTTTTACCATTGCCAGATGGCTGTTTATGGCAGGGTTGAAAGCTTCAATACCCACAAGTCCCGCTCCAAAATTATCCACCTTTTTAGACCCATCTTTAAGCATATTATCAGCAAGATTGTCAGGAAGGCTACCCACTGCAAAAAACGGTAGTGCTCCATGTTCCAACACTTTATTTGCAAAAGCAGAGTTATCGGAAATATTGGCCATAGGACCCTGAATCAGAGGAAATTGCGTACCCTGATCTGTTGCAAACCGGGATTCAGGTTTTACAGGGTCGTATTCATCAATAAAATTTAGATTCTCACCAATACCTGTAAAAAATTCAGCAATAACTTCACCAAGATCAGTGGAATCTTTTACAAAATTTTTAGCAAAAATACCATCCTGCCCAAGATAAAAAAGGCTTTGAATAAAATTTTCATCGGCATTGTCAAAAGAGCTTATATTTTCCTTTATAAACCGATAGATTTTCTTGCTGCCGTCTGCATCTTCTTCAAGCTCAACAGCTTTTAGTTTAAGATCTTTTACAATTTTGGTCCCAAGTTTTGCAAACATCCTGTAAATATCTGCGTCGCCTTGTTCAGCGTTTTTGTATTCAATTTGAGTGGAATCACTTTCATCAACCACTGCAAGAAGATCTTTAAATTTTTGAGAAACAGGAGCCTGATCGGTTAACAGAAACTGGCTGTCCATGACAAGGCCTGACACACCAGCTGCAAACATGCCGGCAGCAGTATATTTACCCACTCCGCCATGGATAAATAAAGGCAGGTTACTGTTTTTTAAATACCACTGCATTAAAATAAAAGAAGAGTATTTTGAAACCATGCCACCTGCTTCATTGCCTTTTAAAATCAAGGCATGGGGTGTAATCTTAGTTATTTTTTCATTGATATTAATATCTTTGATTTCAAGAATTATTTTTGTATCTGCAAAATTTGAAAAATCTGCAATCTCATCTTCCTGGGAACCATTTTTTAAAAGGGGACAAATTAAAGAGTCAAGATTAATCAGGGTCAATTGTCTTATTTTTTCAATCAGCTCAATATCGTGATCAAAAAGCCTG
>JAUCGD010000733.1 GCA_030377945.1 Desulfobacterales bacterium HSG17
ACATGAATACAGGTAAATATAAAAATAACAGGGTTGATTATGCGTATTGTTTTGGTTCATCCTGCCGGGTATAACTGGATGCCTGGCCGGAAAGATGTTGCGGCTGTTGCTAATCGTATGGCTCCTTTGGGTTTGCTTTCTATTGCTGCTTACCTGGAAAAGCTTGGTCATGAGGTTTTTGTTCATGATTGTTTAGGGCCTGGTGCTGTTTCAGGTGTTGATGTTAATTCCAGTATTGTTCTTGGGTATAAGCCTGATCTTGTTGGTTTTTCTGCAACTACTTCAGGTTTTCTTGATGCTTATGATATGGCTGTCAGGATAAAGGAGTTGAGGCCAGAGGTTAAGACTGTTTTCGGGGGTGTTCATATTTCTGCTTTGGGCGGGGTTTTACTGGAGGATTTTGAGCATATTGATTTTCTTTGTATGGGTGAAGGTGAGCTTACCCTGGGGGAACTGGCTGAGGGGTGTGAATCTGGTGATATGCTTGGGAATATAACCGGTCTTGTGTGGCGGGATAACGGACAGGTTGTTACAAATTCTGTTCGGGAGCATATTCCTGATCTTGATGCCCTTCCCTTTCCTGCTTATGAAAAGCTTGCCGGGTTTCCTGATAAGTATAATCTGCCGCTTTTCAGTTATATTAATACGCCTGGTGCTACCATGATTACGAGCCGGGGGTGTCCTTATAAGTGTTCATATTGTGACCGTTCGGTTTTTAAGCGGGGTTACAGGTATAATTCTGCTGAGTTTATTTATGAGCATCTGGATTATCTTAATAAGCGTTTTGGTGTGCGCCATGTTACTATTTATGATGATCTTTTTACTGCACATAGAAAGCGTATAACCAGGCTTTGTGAGCTTCTTGTTTCAAAGCCCCTGGAAATAAATGGGGCAATGAATTTTAATTGTGCTGTGCGAACCGGTCATGCAGATGATGAGCTTTTGGTGATGCTTAAATCAGCAGGTTTTTTGCAGCTTTCACTTGGTATTGAGACTGGTGATCCTGATCTGATGAAAGCTCACAAGCCCGGGGTTTATATTGAAGAGGTTAAGGATACTGTGGCCCGTATCCAGGCTAAGGGTTTAAGGGCTAAAGGGCTTTTTATGATGGGGCTGCCTGGAGAGACTGTTGAATCTATTCAAAAAACCAGTGATTTTGTTATTTCTTTGGGTCTTGATGATATGAATATGTCCAAGTTTACGCCTTTTCATGGTGCGCCTTTGTGGGATAGTATAAGGGAACATGGGGTGCTTGAGGAGGACTGGCGCAGGATGAACTGCCTTAATTTTGTGTTTTTGCCCAAGGGGATTGAATCTTTTGAGGTTTTGACACAGCTTTATAATAAGCATGTTAAACGGTTTTATTCTGACTGGGGATGGAGGAAAAGGTTTAACAGGCGGATATGGGAACACAGGAAGAGTTTGTGGTATGCAATTAAAAATCTGCCTGGGTTTTTGTATGCCATGCGGTCTTTTGAGCCTGAAAAACGGTAGCGCCGCCCTAAGAGGCGGCAACCGGGGCGTATCCTTTCGTTTTAAAGGGAATCTTACACAAGAGCCGCCACCTAGGCGGCGCTACCGTTTTGAAAGCAAAGGTTATTGTTTTTATGAAAATTG
>JAUCGD010000734.1 GCA_030377945.1 Desulfobacterales bacterium HSG17
CTTTATAATGTTTCTTTGTTCTTTAAGCGAGATTAGTTCGCGGGAATAATCTCAACTCTTCTGTTTTTGGAGCGTCCAGCCGTTGTTGTATTATCAGCTTTGGGTTTGGCTTCGCCATAGTAACCCGTGATCAACTGACCTTCGGAAGCGCCTTCTTTCATCAGGTATGTTTTAACAGCATTAACACGTTTTTTGGACAGTGCCACGTTGCTCTTTTCCGCACCGGTATGATCGGTATGGCCTTTGAGTTCAACCTTAATTCCCGGGTTTTCTCTCAGGTAAGCAGCAACATTGTCAAGGTAACCGTACATCCACGTGCGAATTTTGTGCATGCCGACATCAAAACGGACATCACGGAAGTCGCGCGGGCAGCCCCAATGGAAATCTTTCAACCATTCGCCGGTTTCCGGGCAATCATCATAATCATCGTATTTGCCGTCGCCATCCGTATCAGACGGGCAACCGCGATCGTCAACCTTCAATCCAACAGGCGTATCCGGGCATTGGTCCAGGTAATTCAACACGCCGTCTTGATCAGTATCCGGGGAGCAACCATCAGCTTCTACAAACGTATTGGCCGGGGTGCTGCCACATTTATCCATTGCATCGGCAACCGTATCATTATCGCCGTCAGGATCAATCAACACTTTTTTCACAAAATTGCCCATGGCTGATGCACTGGCAAGTTCGCTTGCATTTACGGCAAAACCACCACCGATTTCAGCAAGTTTTTGCAGATTCGCAATTCCTTTTTCAGAATTGCCGATGGCAACAGTATAAAGTTTTACACGATCGCCATAACGAAGTTTCATGTTTTCAACAGCCGGGAAAGGTTGCGCATTTTTGAATTCACCATCTGTTACAACGATGACTGCAGTCTTTCCAACCCAGGCTTTGAAATCCATGGCTGTTTGATCAGCGCCTACATGTTTGGCCGTACGTGTGTCGGTCATAGGCAGTAAAAGGGTAGAAATCAGGTCATTACTGGTTTCTTCCAGAGCCGGTGCCAGATCAGTGTTTCCGCCGGCGGTGGCAACGGAATCCAATGCTTTGGCAAAATTATCACGGGTGTTTGTTTTACCCCAGTAGATGTTATGAACTTGATCTTTATTGGAGCGGTAACCCAAACCAAAGGTTTTAAGGGCGCTCATAAAAGTCAAATTCGGTACAGTGTTGTTCATGTTGGCCACGAAATCCTTGGCGACCTGAAATTTTTTCACTTTGGCGCCGCCGGGGCCGGTCATAATTTGCATTGATTGGGATGAATCCAGCACAACAACATAGGTATCTACTTTGTTGGTGAATTGTGCATCCGACAGTTTACTGGATGAAAACTGAGTGGAAACCATATCCGTGGTCGCACAACCAAACATCATGGCCATGACAGCCAGCATAGCAACCGTTTTTAGAACGTTTAATTTCATACATCTACCTCCTTGCAGTTATTGTTGAAGCGGTTAGTGAATAACGGGGTGTAACTGTTTTTCGAAAAAATACGGCAGATCGACAATTGTTCAAACAATCCCATAAACAGTATGAGCTGCTGTAATAGACTAATGAGAGAGCTTTTCGGGTGAACGGCCAGGATTATTTTCGAAATTTTCTAATGATAAAAGT
>JAUCGD010000735.1 GCA_030377945.1 Desulfobacterales bacterium HSG17
AATATTTTCAAGTTGAATAATCAACAAATTCATTGCTCTTAAAAGTGCAAAATTATATGTATCAATATTTAAAATATCAATAATAAATCGAGCAGCTTAACGCTAAGCTAACCGGCGCAAAAGGGTGGAGGGAGCGGTAGCGACCGGAACCCTTTTGCGTCCGAGTTCAGCGCCGGGTTAGCCTTATTTATTTCACTGTTGTTTGATGAAGTAAAAATCGCCTGTAAGAGAGGTTGATTCCCAAGGAGTTTGCTTATTACCTGATTCATTAATTACCGTTTTCCGCACTCTCTTAAAGATATCTTCAATCTTAAGATTTGGAATTTTAATATATCTGAGCAATGCAGATGTATAAAGTCCGTTTGCCCCTGTTCCGTCAGATGCTGTTTTGCCGGGTGATGTTGCATATGCAATTAGAGACCCTGAGGGAGCATTCATAAAAGCTAAACCGTTTCCTTTAGCATTTCTTCGCCAGCTTCGTTCAAAAGGATTATCACGGCACGCATCAAGAATAACAATATTTGTTTTCGATCCCGCATTTTCCATTTTGGCAAGTATTCTGTCAGCTCTCACACAATCATATTCTGCATCATTTTCATTTTTCAATTTTGTTTCGGTAGGAATAAGATAATTATTTCCAGATACTTGAACACCGTGACCAGCATAAAAGAATAATGCAACATCAACATTTTTTAAACTTTCTCCGAAATCATCAATGGCTTTATTCATTGTTTTCTGATCACAATTTTCATACTTAATCACTGCAAAATTTAATTTTTCCAAAGCATTTTTTATTGCTCTCGCATCATTGACAGGATTTGCGAGTTTTCCTCCGTAGATGTAATTACCGTTACCGATAATCAACGCAAATCGTTTATTATTGCCGATGTTAGTTGGCAATAATGATGAAAAATAATTATCATAGTGAATACCGATTTCACCACCGTTTATCAAAAATTGTTTTTCATTTCCATTTCTAATAATTTTTAGTTTTATCTTTTCTTCATGTTTTGTCTGAGAAATCATATCTTTTAGGAATTTTTCGTCAGATACAGTAATATTGTTATATTCCTTAATAATATCCCCAATTTTAAGTGTCACCTTTTCTGCTTGGGAATTATTCCAAATTCCTTCTATTCGAACAGATATATTTGATAATTTTCCTTTGTGTTTTGAACCATTTGAAAATATAAATATTCCTTCATTTGAAGGCAAACTATCTTTGAATTCACCTTCATATGTTTTACCATCTATCCATGATAAAGTACCTTTTCCATTAAAATAGTTATCTTTGAATTTCCCTACATATTTTCTGCCATCTGGCCATATTTGAGTTCCCTGACCACTTCTCTTATTATTTTTAAATTCTCCTTTATATGTTGTACCACCAACAAATGTAAGAATTCCCTGTCCAGTTCTCTTATTATTTTTAAATTCCCCTTTATATGTTGTACCACCAACAAATGTAAGAATTCCCTGTCCAGTTCCGGATCAGTCTATATCTATTGACTTTTCCCTTAACAATTTGAAATAATAATGTTATTAATATTTTCTATTCAATATAATATTGCAAGGAGATAATACAAGGAGATAATACAATGAAAAAAGATAATG
>JAUCGD010000736.1 GCA_030377945.1 Desulfobacterales bacterium HSG17
ACCCATAAAGTAAGCTCTGAAAGAGCGTATTATACTGTGACAAATATTATTATTCATAATCCGCCCTTTCAGGGCTTAAAATTTTGAATGATTTCAGTCCCAGGCCGCTGGCCTGGGCTGTATTAATACGCCCCTCTGGGGCTAAAAAATCATAAGTGTCGTTGTTGGGTTAATCTGATTATTCCACATAGGAGCAAATCTTATGAAAAGTGTTTATATCAAATTGCCAATATAAAGCCTCTTTAGGATCTTAAAAATCCTTTGGAGGCTTTTATGTTTGTACTTTCATTTAACAAAAGCCTAAGAAAAATAACCTGATTGTTTTGAGATTATAGGAGGTAATCATGTATAAAACCATATTAGTGCCTCTTGACGGCTCAAAAAGAGCAGAGGCCATAATTCCTCATGTTGAAGAACTGGCTGTAAACTATCATGCCAAAATTGTTATTTTAAGGGTTGTGGAAAGAAGTTATTGTATGCCTGATTATTATGATCGTGTGAATATAGCAAGTTATCAGCAAGAATATGAGCGCAGGAAAAAAGATGTAGAAGCGTATCTTGCTGCCTGGCAGGGTGAGTTAAGGGAAAAAGGTATTGAAAGTAAAATTATTGTTGGACAGGATCAGGTTGTTTCATCTATTTTAAATGCTGCAACCCAGGAAAATGCAGATCTTATAGCCATTGCCAGTCATGGTCGAACAGGGCTTTCAAGAGCATTTTATGGTAGTGTGGCAGCAGGTGTTCTTAATGGTGCAGACCGGCCATTATTGATTATAAGATCAAGACAGCAAAATTAATAATATACCCGAAATGTAGGGTGGGTTCCGCTTTGCTGCACCCACCCTACAATTTTTTATCAGGTAGTTTATTTAATGGGAACTCCCTAATTGAGTTTTGATTTATAAAATTATCCAAATTAAAGACTATCCTCCAGCTTTAACAGCTTTATAACCAAGCATATTCAGGTGGTCAACCAACAAGTCCCGGTGATCCCCTTGAATCTCGATCACACCGTTTTTTACTGTACCGCCAGTACCGCATTTTTGTTTGAGCTTTTTGGCAAACTCTTTTAAAGAGTTACCTTCAAGGGGTAGTCCATTGATCAGAGTAACCCCTTTCCCCTTTCTTCCCTTGCTAGATCTTTCCACACGGATCTTCCCATCACCTTTTGGAGTTGTGTGTGTTTTCTTCTTTTTGCAGTTGCATTTAGCAGATTGTTTTCCGCAGGACGGACATATCCGGCCTAACTCTGTGGAATAAACCAGTTTGCTGTTAGAGTCTCTATTTTTCAATGTAAGTACCTTGTTGATGATAAATGGTTTTTATTAACAGTCAAAATTTGGCATGACCGCCGATAGTTGCCCAGTAAGGCTTGATCTCTCTGTATTCTCTCCGCTTCTTTCCAGAGGCTATCAGATCAAACCACTTGTGTTTTAAAGTAAGAAGCAGGATATCAGGCAAATAGATTTACCTCCTTCTTAACCCTACAACGACACTTAAGATTTTAAAGCCCCAAAGGGGCAGATTGATACAGCCCAGGCCAACGGCCTGGGACCTGAAAACATCCAAAATTAAGCCCTGAAAGGGCGAATTATGAGAAATAAT
>JAUCGD010000008.1 GCA_030377945.1 Desulfobacterales bacterium HSG17
TTAAAAATTATCAAGCGTAAATTGAGGCAGGTTGGAAGCTTCAAAGATAAAAATTGCTCAAAGTTATTTTTTAAAGCAGCCGCTAATATCAGAAATTTTGTGCCTTTTTTATCCGGTGCAAAAAATGCTCATAAAAGTCCTTTTATGCTGGCCGGGGGAGAAGCATATGACTTGCCCTGGATGCAGGTGATGAATATGCATAATGCGTTTTTATTTACGCCTAACACGTTTTAATTGTTCAGGATTCAAAAAGTCAATAGATATAGACTGATCCGGTAACAACATCAGTAAAACGCGCGGATGGCAAAATGTTATACATCCGAAAAACTGCCAAGCCCGAAGAATGCCATACCATAATTTATGATGCTCTCGGCCTGCCACATTTGCCAGGTAAAATCAGCAAAGTTGTCTTGTAACTGCCGCGCAGTCAAAATCCCTCAAAAAAAATGTGTAGTGCCTAAATATACACCTGCGCCTATTCAACCACCTGTTATTGCAGAAAAAAATTTGTGAAGTCATGAAGTTGGGTTAAAAACCGGGAAAATTTCATTTCACTACTGTTTTATTTTGGGCTGTTAAGCATAAAAGGAACAGAAAGGGGTAAACCAAAACTTGGTGTGCCAAATCTCACTGTATGGAAACTGATGTACGGTTATATCAGGGATGCATTCAGCGATGTTGCTATCTTTCGATTGGAGATATGGAAATTTACTGATTTAATCAGCCGCATGGCTTATGACGGCCAGTGGCAGCCGGTCCTCGTTTTTTTGTCCGAAGAAATGAGAAAGCAAACATCAATCAGGGATTTTCTTGAAGGTGAAAAAGTTATCCAGGGGTTTCTGCTTGCATACCTGAACATAACGGATTTCTTCCTGAGCCGAACAGAATAGGAAACAGGCAAGGGGTTCTGTGATCTCTGGCTGGAACCTTTCCTGGCAAGGTTTCCTAATATGCTCTTTGGATATTTGATAGAATTGAAATATATTAAACGCAGTGAGTTTACTGATGCATTGCTGAAGAAAAAGATTGCTGAAGCAGAGGAACAGTTAAATCAATATGGTAAAGATGAACGTGTGAAAAGAATTGAAAAACATGTTAATTTGAAGAAAGTTGTGCTGGTTTATAATGGGTGGGAGATGGTGTATCGGGAAGAGGTCTGACTCCGATTTGCATGGTAGCGCCGCCCTACGTGGCGGCACAAAGGCGAGCCCCTTGAACAGGCCCATGAATGGATTGATAACAGGATAACCAGAATGTAAAACCTGAAAATCCTGATCCGGCCAATGTAAACCACAACACTTCAAAACAAATTTTTATCCTGTAAATCCCTTAATCCCGGCCATCCGAGTTCAGACAAGCTAAAAAATCATTGCTTTTTAAAAAATTATAGTCAATACATAACCCTGTTCATATCATCAAATTTCCGGATGATATTAGACAGTTAATTAAGGATGAGATTTAACGATTTAAGGCATACTTTTGCAAGTCTCCTGCTTGAGCAAGGGGAAAACATAAAGTACATCCAGACCCAGTTAGGACATTCCAGCCCTACTGTAACATTAAATGTATATGCCCATCTGATGAACCCGACAAATCAGAAAGCAGCTTGCAGACTGGAGAAATTGATTTTTGAAAATAATGGTAGCAGAAAACAAAAAAAGGGTTACAGCCTAAACCGTAACCCTTTGATTTTTATAATAGGCACGATTGGATTTGAACCAACGACCCCTACCGTGTCAGGGTAGTGCTCTCCCCCTGAGCTACGTGCCTGGAAAGTAAAAAATCTGATAACACTGGCAGATTTTTTTGTCAAGACTCTATTTTCTATCTTCCTTTTCTTTCTCCAATGGCCTGAATTTCATTTATCTGGTACATAGCTACTGGTTCACAGCACTGCTGCCAAGAATCTAACTCAACACCAGGGTTTTTACCTGATTTCTGCCGCCATGTTTTGCTTCATAAAGGGTGTTATCGCATCCGTTAATGAGAATATACGGGGATGTACAGCTTGAGGGAACAATTGTTGCGGTTCCTATGCTTACGGTTAAATAGTCTGAGGTTAAGGAACAGCAGTTTGGAATTTTCAAATCTTCAATTGTTTTTCTTATTTTTTCAGACATGAAAACAGCACCTTTTTGATCTGTTCTGGGAAGTATGGCAGCAAATTCCTCTCCTCCGTACCTGGCCATAAGGTCAGACGGTCGATTAAGGCAGCCTGCAAGGGTCTGGGCTACTTTTCTCAGGCAGTCATCTCCTGCCCAGTGTCCGTAACTATCGTTAAATAATTTAAAATGATCTATATCTATCATAATCAGGGATAATAGGGATGATTCGCGCGCAGCCCGTTTCCATTCCTGTTTTATATATTCGTCAAATTGCCTGCGATTTGGGATACCTGTTAAACCGTCATAAGAAGAAAGATGCTCCAGTATGTCCCTATGCCGTTTAAGTTCCAGATGGGTTTTTATCCTGGCTTTTACAATGGGCATACTGAAAGGTTTGGTAATATAATCCACTGCTCCGATTTCAAGCCCTTTAGTTTCATCTTCTTCTGAACTCATTGATGTTATAAATATTATGGGGATGTTTTTTGTACGTTGTTTTTTTTTCAAATATACACAGACTTCATATCCGTTGATTCCGGGCATGACAATATCCAGAAGGATTAAATCGGGTAATTCATCATTTTTAACAAGCTTGAGGGAAGCTTCTCCGTTAAGTGCAAATGAAATATGGTAATGGGATTGTAATGCACTTGCAAGTATTTTAATATTTGCAGTTTCATCATCTACAATAAGTATCCGCTGTTTAGATAAATTATTGCTCATTGAGAGATTCCCCAAGAGAAATATTTAAATCCTCTGCAAATATGATTAATTTATTTATGGCATTTTTAAATTCAAGGGATTCTATATCATTAGCGATTACTTCAATTTTTTTATTATGTACAGAATTTGAAAGATATTCTTTTAAAGTTTTAAAACATGATTCTGCTTCCAGATCATTTTTATTGAGATGATTTAAAAGTTTTTTTATCAGACTTTCGATTTTTTCCAGACTGAGATCAGGATCAATATTTGTCTTTGTCTTATGAGTATAAGGTCCGCAGATTTTATTATTCATTGAATTTTGTTCTAAAATTCTTGAAGATTTTACCACCTGGCTTAATGCATTTTCAAATTCATAAGTCAGATTATCTGAAATATCTCCTCTGAAAATTGCTGTTTCAAAATCCTGTGCAGTTTTAAATAATTTGTTTGCAGAAAGATTTCCTGCTACGCCTTTTATGGAATGAATAGCTTTTAAAGCTGATTCAGTATCTCCTTTTGATAACATATCCCTGATATGAACAGCATCGTTTTGGTGTTGTTTTACAAAATCAATTATCAATTTTGTGAATACGCAGGGATTATTTATTCTTTTGAGACCTGATTCAATATCAATCCCAGGCAGTTCTTCAATATCAAATATGGAATTTTTTGCTGTTGGTTTATTTTTTTCTGTTTTTTTTGGGGGGGACAGCTTCTTGTTTTTTAGCCATTTCCCCAAAGTTGAAAAAAGTAACTCTGTATTTATGGGCTTGGTGATATAGTCATTCATACCTGCTGCAATACATTTTTCCATATCTCCTTTCATGGCATGGGCTGTCATGGCTATAATGGGGATATTATCAAGTTTTCGGGCCAGGGCTTCATTGTTTAAATTTTCCGGGTTTAGATTATCTGGGTTTAAATTATCCGGGTTTAAATTATCCGGCATATTTAATATATTTTTAAAATTAAGATTTCTTATTCTCCGTGTGGCTTCATATCCATCCATTTCAGGCATCTGGATGTCCATAAGCAGGGCATCATATGAAGATTTACACACAGCAATAAGGGCCTGTTTTCCATTATCAGCAGTTTCAACAATCACTCCTGCTTCTTGAAGAATCTCCAATGCAACCTGTTGATTAATAGGATTATCTTCAACCAGGAGAATACGGGCTCCTTGTAAATGCCTGATTGCATCCAATGGTTTTTTTTCAGCTTGTAAAAAATCATTGGAAATAAATTTTGAACAGTCAACCCTGTCAAAGGTATTAACAATGGTGTCAAAAAGTATAGACTGTTTAACAGGTTTAATTAAAAAAGCATTGGCTCCTGCTTCTTCTGCCTTAGTCATAACCTCTTCCCTGCCAAAAGCAGTCATCATTATTACCGGTATTTCACTCAGTTCAGGGTGATTTTTTATATTTCTTAAGGTTTCCATACCGTCCATTACAGGCATTTTCCAGTCTGTGATTACCAGTTTATAAGGATCTTGACTATTGTTTTCTTTTATTAATTCTTTCAAGGCATCCTGTCCCGATCCTATGGGAGTTACCCTGTAACTAAAGGAATTGAGTATTTCCGTATAGATTTCCCTTGCTATTTCATTATTATCAATAACCATAATTCTCAATCCCCTGAGATCGGAAGGTGGCATTGCAGGCTGTTGTTCAAAATCTATTTTAATATCAAAACCGGCAGTAAAATATATATCAGTGCCTTTGTCCGGTTCACTTTCTGCCCAGATTTCTCCTCCCATCATTAATACCAACTGTCTGCATATGGTCAAGCCCAGTCCGGTTCCACCGTATTTTCTTGTTGTGGAACTGTCTGCCTGTGTAAAAGATTTAAACAGATCAGGGAGATATTCCTTGCTTATTCCTATTCCGCTGTCAGAAACCTTAAATCGCAGCCTTACCTGTTGCTCATCTTTTTTAAGAAGAGAAACCTTTATTACTACTTCACCTTTTTCTGTAAATTTCAATGCATTATTTGCAAGGTTTATTAAAATCTGGCTTATTCTTAAGGAATCTCCTATCAATATCCGAGGCACATTTTCTGCAATGGACAGAACCATTTCAATGCCTTTTTCCGCAATCCTGCTGGAAAAAATATCTGAAATATTATCCAGAACATTATTAAGTTTAAATTCCGTTTTTTCCAGATCCAGACGCCCGGCTTCTATTTTGGAAAAGTCCAGGATATCGTTAATTATTCCTAAGAGAGAATGGGAAGAAAAATGTATTTTACGCAGATAGTCCTGCTGTTTTGGCGTCATCTCCGTTTTAATGGCAAGCTCGGTCAGGCCGATAATGGCATTCATGGGAGTGCGGATTTCATGGCTCATGTTTGCAAGAAAATCACTTTTGGCTCTTGTGGCTGCTTCTGCTGCCTCTTTGGCAATTTTAAGTTCTTCAGAACGTTTTTTCTGGGTTATATCTTCGAGCATTCCTTCATAATATAATGAATTATTCTGTTCATCCAGGACAAGATGACCGTTAAGGCACACATTTATTATGGAACCGTCTTTTTTATAATAATCCGCTTCAAAATTTTTTATAAACCCGTCTTTTTCCATTAATTCCCGAAGCCTGTCACGCCTTTCAGGGTGAACATACAGCTGTGATTTTAAATCGGTTATATGACTTATAATATCTTCAGGAGACTCATATCCAAGCATCTTTGCCATTGCAGGATTAGCAGTAATCAGCCTGCCTTGCTCCGAAGTCTGAAAAATACCTTCTGCTGCATTTTCAAAAATACTTCTGTATTTGGCTTCTGAGTCCCGCAAAGCATCTTCGGCCTGTCTGCGATCACGGATTTCGGTTTGCAGTTCCAGGTTTGCTTTTGCCAGTTCGGCAGTTCTCTGGCGTACTCTTTTTTCAAGTTCATCATGTGCTTTTTTCAGAATGGATTCAGCTCTTTTCCGTTCGGAAATATCACTTGCAATGCACAGCATACCGCTTACAGTGCCGTCAGGTTCCCTAAGTGCATTTACTGTCATATCAACCGGAAACCTGGTTCCGTCTTTTCTTACATAGATCCATTCAAGCTGCTCTGAGCTGTCCAAAAGAGCATATTCAAACAATACATCAAGAAGACCGCTGATCCTGCTTCCCTCATCATCACTTAACTGCTCTCCATATGCATTAAGAACAGATTCCATAAGGAAAATTTCAGGAGTTTGTTTCCCTATAACTTCCTGGGCATTATAACCCAGAAGACTTTCCGCCCCGGTATTAAATGTCCTGATAATGCCTGAAGTATCGGTTGCAATTATTGAAATCTTTGCTGCTGAATTAAGAACTGCTCTGCGCTGGGCATTGGCAACCTGGAAACGCCGGAGAATCTTTTCTGTTTCCTCAAATTGAGCAACTACAAGATTTGCTGTTATTTCAGCAGCCTCTCTTGATACTCGGATTTCCCGCCTTAAAAGTTCATTTTCACGGGCCAGTGAAAGAATCTGCTCTGTTTGTAAAGAAGTTTCATAAATTAAGGATTTCATAATTACACTGGTTTATATTACATCTGAGTTTGTTTTTGAATATATTAAATTGCATGAACAGTGCAGACAAGGCACGGATCAAATGATCTAATAATATGAGCCGCCTCAATGGGGTTATCAATATCTTTTATAGAAGTTCCTACAAGAGCCTGCTCCCAGGGGCCTCTTATACTGTTTGTATCCCTGGGTGATCCATTCCAGGCAGAGGGTGTTATTATTTGATAATTTTCAATTTTGTTATTCTTAAAATGAATCCAGTGCCCCAGGGCACCGCGAGGTGCGTCAATAAGTCCGAAACCTTTTCCCGATTCAGCTTCATGGTAGTTCCTGCAAAAATTTTCCCTGTCACGGGCAATCTCTTTAATCCATTGTTCCAGTACAGGCAATATTATTGCAGGTCTGACAATACGTGCCAGTTCCCTGGAAAATGCGTCTGGCCCGTTTGTGCTGACCAGATCTGTGAAAAGAGGATTTTTAGCAATTATCATCTGAGCCAGGGGCCCGGTTTCAGCAGGCAGGCCGTCATAACGGGGAGCTTTGGCCCAGGAATATTTTTCCCCTTCACCTCCTGTGGCATAAGGTATTGTGCGTCCTTCAAAAGGGTGCAGAGGTTTTTCATCTGTCCTGAACCATGAGCAGTTTGAATCTTCGGAAATCTTTTTCTGGCTAAATGCCTGAACCTTTGTTCCTTGTGAAAAACCGGAAGGTAAATATCTCGGACCCTTATCAATGCTTTTAACATCAGTATTTTCAGGTATGTCAAAAGAACCGAAAGAAATGAAATTTCCACACCCTTTACCAATATTTTCCAGACCTGCATCTTTTGAAAACCTTATAAAAAAACCAAGATCATTGTTTGCATGTAAAGGTGATTCATAAAGCCATTTATCAAGATCAGACCTGTTTTTTACTTTGGCCCATCTTTCAATTGTACATCCCAGTATCTGTTTTTCATACCATTTTTGATATTTGCTTAACAGGTATATACACTGGTTGATATCACTGATGCCTGGAGCTGAAACTACTCCTCCGGGAACCATAAAAGAGGAATGAGGCCACTGGCCTCCTAAAATTGCAATGATTTCAATTATACTTGCCGTTTCAGTAAGAGCTTGAAGAGTTGAACTTCCTTTTAAAGGTTCATATCTTTTCTTTGCTTCTGTAAAAAGAGGGGATTTATTGTAATAAGGATTTGCAAAATCACACATAAAGAGCAGAATCCCCTGGCGCACATCATTTTGGAGCATTTCCACTCCCATTGTAACATTGCGGATCATTTTTGCAGTGTCAGGTATAATGGCATTATAAGCCATATCCAGGGCTTTTGCTGCTGCTTTAAGATGGGCAGTACTGCAAATACCGCAGACCCTGGGAGTTATTACAAGGCTGTCCATGGGGCTTCGGCCTTTCATTATATTTTCAAAACCCCGATACATGGTTCCCACACTCCATGCCTCGCTTATTACTCCATCTGTTAATTCCACCTGGATCTCCAGATCACCTTCAACCCTGTTTATGGGAAATATATATTTTTTGGACATATTATTAAATTCCTGTTTTTCTTTTTTTAAGCCGTTCAGGTGCAGCAGCAGCAGCAATTCCCTTATATGCCAGATAATGCGCCCTGTTTACTCCGTCTGGAAGTTCAATGGGAATGCCTTCAATATTGCGGGTTTTAAAAAAAGGATACTGCTGGGGAAAATCCGGTCTTGTGCATCCAAAGCAGGGAACACCAACCCTTGTTTTTGAAGAACGTCTGTTCCACAGCATTTTATTGCAGGGACCGTAAACCAGGGGGCCGTGACATCCAAGATAAAAAAACAGGCACCCTTTTTCACCGATTTTTTTTTCTTCAACCCGGTATTCATGGTATTCGTTTCTGGTGCATCCCTGATGTACCATAGTGCCGTACCATTCCAAAGGGATGTTATACTCGTTTAATTCCAATGGAATACCTGACAGCAGAGCTGTGAAAACGCCTGAAATAACTCCCCCGTGACAGGGGCATCCGGGCAAATTGATTATTGGCAGGCCGCTTTTGGTTTTAAAATTTTTCCCCATAAATCCACCTGGCTCCCATTTATGGAACTGCATTCCTGTTGCTTCAATTTCTCCATCTGCACCTATGCCCCCGAAACTGGCGCAGGTTCCGATTGCCAGGACATATCTGGCTTTGCTTGCAAGGGTAGCAGCAATATCTTTTTTGGGTTTTCCCAGTAAAGTATCAAACATGCCAGTACCTCCAGGGCCCCTGATAATAGAACCTTCAATACATAGAATATCCAGGGACTGCCTTCCTGACAGCAGATCATCATTTAATTTATGCTGTGCTGCCATGCTGTGATTTGATATTGAAGGGTGCCAGAGTAATCGGATATTTAAATCATTAATAAGTTCGCTGGTATCAGGAGGTTCCGAGTTGAAAAAGGCCCATGTATCCCCCCCGCACCCGCCTCCCTGAAGCCAGTATAATGTTGTTTGTGAATCAACATTTGAATCAGCATTAGAATCAGCATTAGAATCAACAGCAGAATCAACAACAGGTTTCTTTTTTGTCTGTACATCAGCAGCAGGAGTCAAAACAGGCTCAGAAATAGATTTTGGGATTGATACAGGATGTTTGATTGTAAAAATATGCTGGCATTTAAGGCATTTTCCTTTTGCACCTTTTTCAGGAATACGGCTTTCATCCAGATTCATGGAAAAATTGCATTTTTCACATATTATTTTCATAATTCAATATCTAAGACCTCCCGTACAGCTTTTGCTATATCATTTCTGGTGACAGGTTTTATAATATACTTTTTTATTCCTGCGTCTTCCGCTTTTTCCTCATCTATTTTTTCACTGAACCCGGTACACAGGATAATGGGAATATTGCTGCGAATCCTAATCATTTCCTTTGCCAGTAACTCTCCTGTAATATTGGGCATGGTCATATCGGTTATAATCACTTCAAAATCCATGGGTGAAGCCAAAAAAGATTCCAATGCTTTTCTGCTGTCAGTAAAGGCTGTCACCTTATATCCCAGGCGTTCAAGCATTTGCTGTTCCATTTGGATAATATCAATTTCATCATCTACTATGAGTATATGCTCCATTCCCATAATCTGTTGTCTTTCTATAACAGCCTTTTCTGCGGTACTCCCTTTTACTGAAGGAAGCCAGACATAAAAAGAGCTTCCTTTTCCAGGAGAACTTTCTACATTCATTGTTCCGTTGTGAGCTTTAATAATCCCGTGGACAACAGCAAGGCCCAGTCCTGTACCTTTGCCTTTTTCTTTGGTTGTAAAATAAGGTTCAAAAATTCGATCAACTATATTTTTATTCATACCGCAGCCCGTGTCTTTTACACTTAACACTATATGAGGAGCCGGGGAAAGTTCGGGATATTTTGCAGAATTGACTTCATTTATATCTTTTTGATTTAATGTAACAGTTAAAACTCCTCCTGTATCCTGCATGGCATGAAATGCATTGGTGCAAAGATTCATAACAACCTGGTGTATCTGGGTAGGATCTGCCATTACATAGCCTGCGTTAGTTATCCCCTGATGAATATCTATTGTAGCAGGCAGTGATGAACGGATCAGCTTGAGAGCCTCTTTAATAATAACATGAATCTGAACCGGAACATGAACCTGTTCACTCTGACGGCTGAAAGTAAGAATCTGGCTTACCAGGCTTTTGGCCCTTTCCCCTGCTTTTAATACAGATGTTAAATTGTGCCTGGCAAGACTTCCCACAGGCAGATCATCTATTGTCAGTTCCGTATATCCTATTACCGATGAAAGGATATTGTTAAAATCATGGGCAATTCCTCCTGCCAGAGTTCCTATGGACTCCATTTTCTGAGCCTGACGAAGTTGTGATTCCAGAATGATTTTTTCTGCTTCAGCCTGTTTTTTTTCTGTGAGATCCTTACAAAAAGCTATAAAACGATTATCAGAAAGTTTCACAGCTTCCACAAGCATTTCCAGTTCGGAACCGTCCTTGCAAATATATTTTATTTCTCCGACAGATCGTCCGGTTTTAAGCAATTTTTCAAAATGATTTCTGCCTGTTTCCTGAAAATCTTCATGGATCAGCTCAGGTATTAACATATTTATTAATTCATCATTTGAATATCCTGTTATCTGGCATGCTGCATTATTAACTTCAATATATTTTCCCGAAGCATCTACAACAAAAACACCATAAGGTGCATTTTTAATATAACCCCGATATTTTTTTTCATTTTCACGCAGGGATGCTTCGGTCTTTTTTCTTAGATCAATCTCCATTAATAATTCTTTATTGGCTGTTTCAAGCTCCTGGGTTCTTTTGGCAACCTCTTTTTCAAGATGTTTCTGATATGCACGATTTTCATGGATAAGGCGTGAGCGTTCCAGGGCTTTCTCAATAGAATGAAGCAGTACTGACATATCACATATGGGTTTGAGCAGATAATCCCAGGCTCCCAGACGGAGAGCTTCAACCGCATCGCTGATAATTCCTGTTCCTGATATTACGATAATAGGAGTATCAGGAGAGTCCGATCTTACCTCGGCCAGTACTTCCAGACCGTCAACCTCCGGCATTCTCAGATCAACCAGGATCAGATCCGGATTTTCCTTTTTAAATATCTCCAGTCCGATTTTTCCGTTTTCTGCTTCCAGTACTTCATAGTCGTAATCTTCAAGAAAATTTCTTAAACTTTCCCTTATTATTCTTTCATCATCTATTGTCAGCACCAGGGGCATTTTTTTCAGAGACATAGATATTCCTTTTCCCTTTCACATCAGACCAGCTTAAGTTGTAGTAAACAGTGTAAACCGTTTATTGACAAATCATGTTTTTTCTTAACCTGTCTTGTGTTAATACCATAACCTATGCTATAACTAAAAGATGTATTTTTGCAATTAATAATTATTTATTATACTAAAGGAAAAAACGTATGACCGGCACAGATTCAGCTTCTGCACCAAATTTTATTCGACATATAATTGATGAAGATTTACAAACAAATAAATTTGACAACAGGGTTGTCACCCGTTTTCCTCCTGAACCAAACGGTTATCTGCATATTGGCCATGCAAAATCCATCTGCCTTAACTTTGGCCTGGCTTCCGAATATAAAGGAACTTGTCATATGCGGTTTGATGACACCAATCCTGGAAAAGAGGAAGTTGAGTATGTTGATTCCATTAAAGAGGATGTTCAGTGGCTGGGTTTTGACTGGAAAGAGCATTTATATTATGCTTCAAACTATTTTGAAAAGCTTTATGATTATGCACTTCAATTAATTAAAGCAGGAAAAGCCTATGTGGATGATCTGAGTGCTGATGAAATCAGGGAATACCGGGGAACCCTTACTGAACCTGGAAAAGAAAGCCCTTACAGAAACCGCTCTGTTGAAGAAAACCTTGACCTTTTTAAAAAAATGCGGGCTGGGGAATATGAAGACGGTTCCCGTGTGTTAAGGGCAAAAATAAATATGGCTTCACCCAATATCATCATGCGAGACCCCGCTCTTTACCGAATCCGCAAGGTTCATCATCATAGAACAGGGGATAAGTGGAATATTTACCCCATGTATGACTTTACCCACTGTCTTTCCGACTCCCTGGAAGGAATTACCCATTCCATATGCACACTTGAATTTGAAAATAACCGGGAGCTTTATGACTGGGTTCTTAATGAATTAAAGGTTTACCATCCCCAGCAGATAGAGTTTGCCAGGTTAAACCTGACTTATACGGTTTTGAGCAAAAGAAAGCTTATTGAACTGGTTAATGAAGGCCATGTAAGCGGATGGGATGATCCCCGTATGCCAACAATTTCAGGCCTGCGGAGACGGGGCTATACTCCGGAAGCCCTGAGAAATTTCTGTGAAAGAATCGGTGTTGCCAAAAGAGGCAGCCTGGTTGATATGGCTTTGCTGGAATATACCATAAGGGAAGATCTTAATAAACGCGCTCCAAGGGCCATGTCTGTGCTGCGCCCCCTTAAAGTGGTTATTGAAAATTATCCTGAAGGTCAGGTTGAAGAAATGGAATTTATAAACAATCCTGAAGATCCAGATATGGGAACCCGCAAGGTTCCGTTTTCAAAGGTATTATACATTGAAAAGGATGACTTTCTTGAAGATCCTCCCAAAAAATTCTTCCGCCTTGGCCCTGGCCGTGAGGTTAGATTTCGCTATGCTTATTTTATCACATGTGTTGATTTTGTAAAAGATGAAGAAACCGGGGAGGTAATTGAACTCAGATGCACCTATGACCCTGCAACACAGGGAGGCAATGCCCCTGACGGCAGAAAGGTGAAGGGCACCCTGCACTGGGTATCGGCTGACCATGCAATAGATGCTGAAGTCCGGCTTTACGATCATCTTTTTACTGAAGAAAATCCTGCCAAAGAAGTGGATTACAAAGAACATTTAAATCCCAATTCACTTGAAATACTGACTGACTGCAAACTTGAACCCAGCCTGAAACATGCAAAACCGGGAACAGGATACCAGTTTGAAAGGCTTGGATATTTTTGCAAAGACTCTTCACTAAAAGACGATCAAGATGACAAACCGGTTTTTAACCGGACAGTTACTTTAAGAGATACCTGGGCCAAGATTCAAAAAGCAAAAGCCAATAAACCAAAGCCTAAAAAGTCAAAGGGCAAAAAATCAGGAAATAAAAACTAAAGATTTTATGCAGACAAAAACAGATAAGGATTTTGATCTGGAGGTATGCACCCTTGCAAGCGGAAGCAAAGGAAATTGTGCCTTTGTTTCCGATGGCTCAACCTCCATATTGATAGATGCAGGGCTTTCAGGTATTGAGCTTGAACGCAGACTGAAATCAAAGGAACGCAGCCCTGAAAATATAGATGCAATCCTGATTTCCCATGAGCATGGGGATCATATTCAGGCAGCAGGGGTGTTATCCCGAAGGTATAATACTCCTGTGTATCTAACCCCGAAAACCTGGAAAGCAGCAGAGCAAAAACTTGGAAAAATATCAGATTTAAGGCATTTTGAGTGCGGACAAGGTTTTAAAATCAAAAGCCTTGAAATTACACCTTTTTCCACTTCCCATGACGCAGAAGACCCGGCAGGTATGACAGTGCGCCAAAACAGTACAAAAATCGGCATTGCAACAGATCTGGGCATTGCAACGGCCCTGGTCAAAGAGCATCTTAAAAACTGTTCCCTGCTGATTTTAGAAGCAAATCACGATCCTGAAATGCTCATGAACGGACCATATCCCTGGTTTTTAAAGCAAAGGGTCAAAAGCAGAACAGGTCATCTTTCCAATAATGATTCAGGTGAACTGCTTAAAGAAATTCTCCATGAAAAATTGCAGCATGTACTGCTGGGTCATCTGAGTGAAAAAAATAATACCCCTCATAAAGCACTCAATGTTGTGGGTCAAGTCATGAACGGCTGCAAAGCCGTGCTTGAAATAGCTCCCCAGGACAGGTGCAGTCAGCTTATTACTCTTAAAGGGTAACAAAGCAACTAAACATTAGATATTTTCAAAATAAGGATTTAGCATGGCAATTGCTGAAAAGCTTTAATTAAATTCAAAGCATATGAAGGCATTTGTGGAGAAACAGGTTATCCTGGTGCATGGCAGATAATATGCCAGGTGAATATTGATGATTTTAATCAATATTTTAATATCAGCATATTCCGATCAATCTCCCTTATAAATTCCCAGTCCCTGCTGTTAAACTCATTTCCCACAGCAGTTAAATCAACTGGTTTGAAAAAAAAGAAGAATTCCGGTTCTATCTCTTTAATATTTATAATCTTTGAACAGATATAATATTTTGAGTATAAAATAATAAATTTCCTGACCTGTTCATTTGAAAGAGCTTTTTTTTTATTTAAAATATAATTATTAATGTCAGTCTGCCTGAGAATTTTAAAATGAACAAGGGTGGTGAGAAAAGCCCGAAGAGACCTTTTGACAATATCCCTGTCTCCAAATTCCTTGACCATAAGCTTTGACAGCAGGGGGACAGATACCTGGTTTGAATTGTCAATGCTGACGGCCGTTTTCCTGACAATAAAACGGGTTATTTCATAATCCATTAAAATTTTCATCAGGAATAAGGGTTCCAGTTTTTTTATATCTTCACTTTCTGCCCAGTAGATGAATTCATTGGGCTTGATTATATTCTTTTCCTTTTGAAGGGAATAAATAAAGCTTCGGAAAATTATGGTTCTGATTTTTCTTTTCCCTTCTTTACCTATCAATTCCCTGGCAATATTTTCAAAAACTTCATTAAATATTGTCGGTCTTTCCCCTGGTTTCAAGTTTTTCAGGGTTTCATAAATCCACCGTGGCCTTATTGGTCTGTCAATTCCTATCAAGGCATTACCTCTGCAAAGGGAACAATCAATTCCTCAAGACTAATGCCCCCGTGTGAAATTCCTGTGTAATTTTTATGGGCAAACAAAGTTCTGCTTTTTGCCAGTAATGCAGCCCTGTTATCAGAAATAAACGGTATCTGATAATGATTAACATCATAAAATTGAGCCAGAGCAGACATTGTAATAAGAGTAGCCCGTTTGCTTGATTCTTCTATAAGATATTTATCAATGCGCTGTCCATTGCCCTGGCCTGCAACACATCCGTGATCTGAGCAGATAAAAATGGAATATCCATGATCTTTGAGCAAATTCAGTTCTTCCCTGATCCCGGAATGATTTAAGTATGTTAAGACATTGTTAAAATAAACGGATTTTGTGTTTTCGTAAGCAGGCAGTTTAGTTTCGTGGCCAATATCATCAAAACAATTATAGATTATTGCAAGCCTGTCAATGCCCAGAACATGATCTTCCGATATTTTACCTTCTCGGAAAAATTTGCAGGCCATGTTTTTAAAATGCCCGAAAAAGGCTTTTGCCTCATCAATTTTTTTTAATGAATATGCAGATTCATAATCACCGCAGAAAATCGCAGTTCTGGAAATCTTTGTAATGGTGGGTATAAGGGCAAATAAATATCTTTCTGAAAATTCAAAACCTGACAGATATTTTTTAAGCAAAATCCATTCAGCCACGCCCATTCCGTCAAAACAGATCAAAGCCATTTTTTCAGCTTTCACTGTTTTTAAGAAAGGCAGGATTTTATTTACAGTTTTCAGATTGCGTTCCGTTACATAAAAAGCATTTTCAAACCTGCCTGAAAAAACAAAATTTTCAGATGCCAGGTCAACTTTTTCCATAAAATCAAAATCAGGGCAGGTTCGAGATTCAAAGCAGGCATAAACATATTGCCCCCATATTCTGCCAATATCTAAAATTCCTTCATAATCCTGAATATTTTCAGGCATTTTTTCAAGATCATGTTTTAAAGCTTTAATCTGTAAATCTGTTTTTAAATATTGTGCATTGGCCAGTTCTTTTTC
This sequence comes from Desulfobacterales bacterium HSG17, assembly GCA_030377945.1. The sequence continues at coordinate 15,712 of JAUCGD010000008.1, forward strand.
CAGATTATTTTCTGTAATTAGATTAATCTGCCCTGTTTGGTCCCTGTATTCAAGAAGGATTATCAGTTTATCTGTATCCAGTTTTTGAGCAAGCCTGTTATCAATTTCAACAGGCAGTTGGGGATAATCAAGAATTTTAATGTCTGTTCTTTGAGAAACAAAACACGGAATTTCTATAAAAGGAGATATGACAAGAATCTCTTGATTTTTTATAAGTGAAATTATCTCAACCAGGGAATCCGTAGTTTTGTAATAAATGGATTGCTTTTTAAGATAATCAAGAAATCCCCTGTGAACCAGTACATTGGTTTTATCAAGGATAAGCTGCCCATAGCCTTTTCTGATATTGAGCCTGTTAATTATATGTTTTTGCCAGGACAATTAATCACCGTTTAATAATTCAGATGTTGCCAGGGAGGGGATTAAAGAGTTCAGGCTGCTTCCTTTTTTTTCATATCCATCAGAATGTTCATATATTCCAGTTCTTTTTTTAAAGGATCGGAAACTATCTTAAAAACAGATTCTGTCAGAACATTCTGTGATCGTAGAAGACTTAATCTCTCAAGTTCTTCCTTTATTGTTTCATACCTGCCCTCTGCTTTCCCTTCAAGTTTACCCTCAAGTTTACCCTCAAGCTTTCCCTCAAGTTTTCCTTCAAGTTTTCCTTCAAATTTTCCCTCTTTTTCTCCTTTTGCAAATATCTCTTTATAAGATACAGTCTCTTCCAAAGGTGTTATTTCAACAAACATGTTGATTACCTCCTCATATGTCAGGTTACTGAAACGCTCCTGCATCCATCGTGTAAACACTGCTACAAAATTTTCTTTGGCTTTTCCTTGCAGTCCTCCCTGTTCAATATCCTGCCGCCATTTTTTTGCATTTTCACGAAGAACATCAGTGTCTTCAATCCATAAAGGACTGAATACTGCTACCAGCGGATGATTCGGATATTTATTTTTCAGTTTATCCAGAAAATCATCAAGATATACAATTTTTAATCCGTTTCCATATTCAGACATTTCCTGCCAGGGCCGAGTTTTCGGATCAAGATCTGAAGTGGTAAATACCAAAATCCCCCTGACCTCTTTTTCAGGATATTCTTTTCCATAAGCAGCCATTTCCATAATGAGCCGGTGATAAACAGTTTTATCCTCATATGCCTGAAATTCGGCAATATAAACCGGTTCTACATTTGAAACAGGCTCAAGCAGTCCGTCACTTCTCCGTTCAAACTCCTTAAAGGTGACGGATTTCATTTCATAAGTTCCGGATATTTTTATTTCTGCACAGTCAAAAAGAAAATCCGGTCTGGATGCAAAAAGTCTGTAAAGTTCTTTATCTGTTTTCATCAATATACTGAATTTATAAATAATATATTATAGTAAAAGAATGTTTAATTTCAATATAATAATATTATTCTGAAAAGTCAACGTACCTGGGAAATGCCTGTTTTCTGGCGGGTTAGTACACCAAAGCATAAGTTCTTACACAGTCGTAGAGACAAGGCATGCCTTGTCTCTGCATAATCAACTGTGTACAAACTTTTGAGCCGGTGTATTAGCTAAACAAACTCCAGAAATGCTGCCTGATATAATTCCAGTTTGGGGACAATGTTTTTCATGAGTTGAAATCTGTTGATTTCCTTTTTTCTTTCCATAAGCAAAGATTTTATTTTTGATGTTCTGATATTTTCAACCTGGATATTTTTTACTGCGTTTTCCCGAAAGCGGAAATATTCTTCTGCCCTTGTTTCATAATTTGCGATTTCTTCAAGCCATGTGATTTTTGCTGCTGTGAATATGTCACTGGCTTTTTTTCCTGCCTGTTTTAATGCAGGTTTTTCATAAAGATCAAGGTTAAGACTGCATGAGAAATTCTGCACAATCTCAATATCTGCGATCATATAGTTTTCCAGCCATGTGCTGATTCTTTTGTTGCAAAAGTCCTCATCTTCCATAAATACAGAGATCATGGCTGTTTTTTCTTTATCCAGGTTGTTGTAAATCATGAGTTTGTAAATAAACCAGATTCCTTTTACACCTGAAAATTTATTTACACTCAGCCGCATTGCTGCTGCTGTTCCAAATGACTGGGAATTTGCGATTTTTTTTCTTAAAGTATTTACAAAAGGATGCTCAAGATTGAAAAATTCAATGTTTTGAGATGAAAAACTAAAGGTGTTGTCAAAGCTTACATTTCTGTATGTTCCAGGGCCTGTGTCTTTTTTATAAACCTGCCTGTAAAATGGATTGGCAAAATAGCATAATCGGGGCTGCTCTTTATACCTGTGGATTTCAATGTTTTTGTATTTCAGAAAGTTCAGCACAAGGTTTTCAATGATTTCATTTACCTGGGTGTTCAGATATTGTGAGGCATCCTGTTCAAATCTGCTAAAGGGTACCAGAAGTTCATCTTTTTCCAAAAGCAGGGCTGCGCGTTCATAAATCTTCTGGGCTGTGTCATCCAGTTTTTCATTTTCACGTTTTTTTAAGCGTATGGCATCAATATAAATCCGGTCAAAGGAAAATTCATCCTGGAGAAGGTTTATAACATCTGCATATTTATCATCTCCAAACTGTTCCTTTATTATTTCCAGCTTGTCTTCCAGTATTTTCCTTACACGGTCTTCAACCGTATCTGTCAGATGGAAGTTAAAGATAAGTGCATTGTGTTCCTGGCCTATCCTGTCTATCCTGCCTATGCGCTGTTCCAGCCTTGCCGGGTTCCAGGGCAGGTCAAAGTTTATCATGCAATAGCAGAACTGCAAGTTGATGCCTTCGCCCCCTGCATCGGTTGAAACCATGATCTGGCCTTGTTTTCTAAACATCTCTACCTGGGCCATTCGTTCATCACGGGATAATGAGCCGTGAATATAAGCACATGAATAACCGAATTTTTGCAGATAGGCAATAATGGCTTCCTGGGTTGCGCGAAATTCCGTAAATATGATAAACTTCAGATCAATTTTGTTTTCTCGTTTTTTGATTTCATCTATGATTTCAATTAATCTGGCAAATTTTTTATCTGCATGGGTGTCAGTAAGTTTTTGAGCAAGATCAATACATTTATCCACAAAAAGCTTTTCTTCTGTCAGTTCTTCTGTATTTTCAGCAGTCTGTCCTGAAAGAATAACCTTGGGGTCTGTTTCATCAGATTCATCATTATCACTAAAAAACTTTTTAAGGTTTTCAATCTCTGTTGAGCCTTTTTCAAGAAATGCTTTTCTGCGTTTCATGGTTTCCAGTATGGCAAAACTACTTGAGGACAATATGCGCTGGTACAGGATCATGAGCAGAATTTGAATTTGATTGTTTTTTCTTTTTGCCAGATTATAGTATTTTTCCGTATATTCTGTAACAAATTCGTAGAGTTCCAGTTCATCCAGGTTTTCCTGCCTGTTACGGCAGATTTCAATCATGGAGGTTATGCGGTGTTTGAATATGCGTTTGCCGTTAAAATCAACCACTGCCCTTTTTTTATTTCTAACACTTACTTCTTTTACCAGTTCAGGGCTGAGATTTTTTTTATCTGCAAACATAACCGGGTCAACAAGGCGCATGAGATTGACAAACATATCCTCATCTCCCTGGTGCGGTGTAGCTGTGAGCAGGAGAAATACAGGAATTGAGCGGCTGAGTCTTTCGCCAAGTTTGAACCGGGCTGATTCAAACCCGTCAATCCGTTTGCTCAGTTTATGGGCTTCGTCAAATATAACCATGTCAAACCCTGCTTCTGCCAGGTCTTTGAAAATATGGCGGTTATGCCATTGCCGCCTTTGGCTTTCATCTTTGTCCAGCAGGGAAGACTCTTTTAAAGGCTTGATAAAATCCAGGGATACAAGAATTTTATCATGAAATGTCCATACATTGGTTTCTTTGCCGTAGCTCTGCTTTAAGGTTTTAACAAATTCCCTGTTATATGTGATAAACTGCTCATCAAATTTTGATAATAACTCCTCATGCCACTGGTTTAAAAGTCCTGATGGTACAACAATAAGAATGCGCCTGACAATCTTTCGGAGTTTGTATTCCTGATACAGTAAAATAGCTTCTATGGTTTTTCCCAGGCCCACTTCATCGGCTATCAGGCATCTGGGCTGAAATCGGTTCATGATAAAATGGACAGTCAATATCTGGTGAGGCAAAGGCTGGATTTTGTAGTTTGCAGATGTGATAACCCTGTTTTCCGATATGTTGGCCTCAAGGCGCAAAATCATGTTTCTGGCAATAAATGCCTGGGGAGAGTCAATGTCTGCATTTTGCAGTCTGTTCAGAAGGCTGTGTTCTGCTATAATATCCTGTTTTAATGTTGATACCTTTGTGCCGTCATTAAAGAGTATTTCAATATAGGTTTCGTCAAATAGTTCATTAAACCCGATTATGGTTCCGGTTCCCTTGTTTGCGTAGAGTTTTGTTTTTACTTTTTCACCGATTTGCATCTTATTTAGCTTTTTTCCTGTTTCAAATCTGTTTTTTGATAAATATCTTTCATGGAAAGTTCATATTCCAGGGCCCTTAATAAGACCATTTCATCAAGACCTTTGACAATAGTGTAAATCCATGTTTTTGGGTCCTGCTTATAATAGGTTTCGACCATAGGCTCATCTTGTGAGATCAGGATATATTCCTGAAAACTGGGTATTGATCGGTAAAATTTAAACTTATCCCCCCGGTCAAAAGCCTGGGTTCCCGTGGAAAGAATTTCAATAATTAGCAGGGGGTTTTTTATAATGTCCGTTCTGTCTCCTGAAAATTCAATATCACCGCAAACCACCATAGCATCAGGGTAAACAAATGAGTTTTCTTTGGGAATGTCAAGTTTCATATTGCTGTCAAAAGCAGTACAGTTTTTACTGGCAACAGCTTCACGAATTCCCCACAGCATATTAACGCAAATAACACTGTGATTTCGGCTTCCTCCTGCCATTGCAAATAGTTCACCATTATAAAACTCGCTTTTAGAATCAGCCTCTTGTTCCAGTGCAAGGTATTCTTCCCCAGTGTAATATGATTTTTTTATTAATGCTTTGCCCATATATTTTTTCCCACAATTATTTATGAAAAATTGTAATTCCCGGATGCCGTTTTTACTAATAAACAATACATCATATTGAAAACCGGGGCAAGTCTTGAATCAAGATCAATTTTCATAAATCAGGTTAACAAAGGTTGGCCTTGGTCATCATTTGGTCCGGCAAGCACGGGAATAAATTCCCGCGCTACTTTCTATCGTCCCTACGGGACTTAAATAATTGATAAAAAAGCATCTAAAGTCCCAGCGGGACGACCGAAAATAGCCCGGCAGTTTACTGCCGGGTGAAACGATGAGTATGGCCCAAAGGTTTAACATAATAATCCTGAATATCCTTATTCTATCCTGGCCATCCTGATTCAAGGATCGGAACACCCTAAAAAACTTGATAAGAAATTTCAGACAGGGTAAGTGTTGTTGATGGGATTGTAATAGATATTGACTATGATGATCCAATGCAAAAAAAAAGAAAACATATTGCGAGAAATTGAATGGAATACAAAAAACGCCTTCTTGAGAAAACGATTCTTGAGTTATTCAATTATTATCCGGTTGTTGCTGTTTTAGGTGCCAGGCAGGTTGGTAAGTCAACGATTGTGGAAAATCTGTTTAAAGACAGGATACAAACCATTGTTTTTGATCCTGTTATAGATATTGGAAATGCAAGAAATGATCCTGATTTTTTTCTGCAAAATATATCCACCCCTGCTTTTTTAGATGAAATTCAATATGCCCCTGAATTGTTGAACTCTATTAAGCGCAAAGTTGACAATAAAAAGCAAAACGGGCTTTATATCATCAGCGGTTCCCAGAATCTTTCGGTTCTTAAAAATATTTCCGAATCTCTTGCCGGAAGAGTGGCAATAATAAATCTTATGGCAATGAGCCGTAAGGAAATCAATGAATCTCAGGAACCTTCTTTTATTAATAGCTGGATTCAAAGGGATTCGGTTAACCCTGATAAAATTGTTTCTTTAGAACCCATGCCCGTATATCCCCATATCTGGAAAGGGGGGTATCCTAAAATAATGGAACTTCCTGAGCATCTTGTTCCGGGATACTGGGAATCATATTTACAGACATATATTGAACGTGATGTCAGAAGGGTTGCAAATATCGGCTCATTGCAGACATATGGTAATTTTATCGGGCTTCTGTCTGCTCATACTTCAGGGGAAATAAATCATAATCAGCTTGGAAGAGAACTTGGAATAGACAGGAAAACAGCTCTTGCATGGACTGAGATTGCACAGGCAACATTTCAATGGTTTTCAATTCCGCCTTTTTCCAGAAATCCGGTAAAAAAAATTGCAGGAAAATCCAAGGGATATTTTGCAGATACCGGGTTTATATCTTATCTTCAAAGAATTTCCATGCCTGATGTTATTGCTAATCATCCAATGAGGGGAAAATTGTTTGAAACATATGTTGTGCTTGAAATTTTGAAAAATATTCAAAATATTCCTGCAAAGCCGAATTTATATCATTTCAGAAGTTATTCAGGTGCTGAGGTGGATTTGATACTTGAGAGAAATGGAAAGCTTTTTCCCATAGAAATAAAGATGAAAAGCAATCCGGGCAGGAAAGATGTAAAAGGTTTTGATTCTTTAAAAAATTGTTTTCCCCAGGAAAATTTTCATACCGGTCTGGTTATTTGTTCAATAGAGCGGCCCCAGATGATTGCAGAGGATGTGCTGGCTGTGCCCTGGTGGGTTGTATGACTAAAACCCCTCAATCTTAACTTCTGCCACTTCTATAAATTCTGTGATTTCGGAATCGTTTTCAATTATATTTTTGTGGAGGCGTTTGCCAATGGTCAGGATGTCTTCAAATCTGTTGTTTTTGTAGCATTGTTCAAATCCATGTATTACTGCCTGTTTGCGGCATTGTTTTATTTTCTTTTTTGATGCCTGTGCTTCGGTAAGCAGTTGTTCAAATTCCCGCAATAGTTCCCGTTCCCGCTTTTGGGTTATTGCCAGTTTTTCATCTTCGGTTTTGGGCCGCCTGTATTTTCCGTTTTTGTAGATAAAGTTTTTGTCAAGCAGGTCTTTTATGTCAGGTACATTGTCTCCGCTTATGTTGGAGATTTTTGTAAAGGCCGGGTGAACGGTCTTAAAGTCTTTGGCTTTGTTTAAAAAGGCATTCAGCCATACAATTGCGGATTTTTCATCGCTTACAAAGAGCATCATCTGGTTTGTACTGTCTTGGTCAAGTTCGTCAAGTTTCATTTTTTGTTTGTACAGGCGATAGTTTGCTATTTGTTCTTCATTGAAAAAGCAACCGTCCTGTTCTACAAAGTTTTGACGCAGCATTTTGTAAAAAGTTACAGCATCGTATTTTATGGCGTAGCCCCGCTGGATATAATAGGCCAGGAGTTTTGAGTAGAGCATTTGTTCGGTTCGCTCAATTGTGGGTTCTGTGGGAAGTTGTCCCAGATGCATTTTGATGAAGTCCTGTTCAAGATTTTCACCTGCGTTTGTTATGAATCTGGTTTCAAATGATTGTTTTGGTTTGTAGGCGGAAATTACAAGATCGTGTTTTGTTGTGCCTGCTGCTGTTACCTGTTTGAAGCTGCCCTGTTTTTTGTCTAAAATTGTTGTTTGTGCTATTATAAAACCTGCTTTTACTAAAGCATTTTGGATAGAATTCCATATATTAGATTTTGAATTATGAAATTCAACAGTTATCCAACGATTTGGTTTAAGAATTTTGAAATAAGATCGAAATGATGACAACATTAAATCAAAATATTCATTAATTTTTTTGTTTTGAGAATTGTTAATTATTGCTTCTGTCACATTTGACGTAAAAACTTTAATCCATGATTCCCATAAAAAATTTGCTTCTGAATACATTATATTTGCGCCAAAAGGAGGATCGGTAAAAATATAATCAACTGAATTCGATGATATATTTTTTAAATCAGTTATGGATTGTGTGGATATTATACATTTTGACTTTTGCCCTTTGTTACTAAATAAAGCATTTAATTTATTATATTTCCTTTTTACAACGTCAATTACATTTTTTTCCTGAACTAAGGACGCGATGTATAATACTCCTGGCATTCCACCTCCACCACCAGTGTAAGATTGTTTTTTGTTAATATAATTTTGGATTGATGTTAAAGCCCATTTTGACAATGAAATATTTGATTTTGACCACATTACGGAATAAATCCAAATATTCCGCTTTGAAAAAAAATGATGAGAACATGTAATTCCTAAATGATACCCAGCTCTCCAAATATCGCCCCATGCACCCTCTTTGAACATCATTTTATAAGTCGGTATCCAATATGGGATTATTTCATTATTAATTTTGTCAATGATTTTTAAATCTTCTTTGTCAGGATATTTTTCAAATCTTTTTTTATTCCAAGTATAATTTATCAACACAGGAAGCTGTTTTGATTGTGTAACTTTTTCCTGAATGGCTTCATCAAAAAATGTAATTGTTGCTCGTTTACAACCTGTTTTCTTTATCTCAGCAGAACAATGAGGGCATGAAAATTCTTTTAAAACTTGACCAACATCTTTATCCACCGCCGCATCCCAAAACACATATTCCTCATTACAATACGGACAAATAAAAACATCACTCCAGACCGTGTAATTTATTTTCCCTTTTTTCTCTGTCTGTTTCTCCCTGATCTTTTTCAACCCATCAGGAATACCCTCGTCAGGCTCCACATGATCGGTTTCATACATCCACCCGCATTCTTCTTCCACTTCCTGTAAAATCCGCTTTGCTTCCTTTTCAAATTCTTCCACATCCACCGGATTATTGTAATTATAGGCAATAAAAGTTGCAATGGGCGAAAGATCGCTTAAAATAGCCTTTCTGTTAAGCAATTGAGCTGCAACCCCTGTCATGCCGGTTCCGCAAAACCCGTCAAGAACAATGTCCCCTTCATTGGTATAATGCTCAATATACTTCATAATAGCCTTATGGGGCACTTTTGTATGATATGAATGAGCATTATAAATCGGGTCATTTTTCCCCTCGCTCACATCCCCCACAAACGGCTCTCTGTGATAATCATCTGTCTCCTCATCATAAACCGTTCCATATTCCTCAATAAAATCATTTATATAAGGATTGGGACATGCGGTATAATAAGGCGGGTCGGAAAGTGCCAGAATATCTTCATCTTTGCCAATGGGAAAACCTTCAATATTGCGGACAGAATCTAACAGTTCTTTGAGGGGCTTTATTTTTTTTTTCATTTGATTGCGGCAGGATTTCCGGGAAATTGCCGAGCTCCTTTCCATTATATGTTGGAATTATTGTTTTTGATTTGCTGCCTGTTTTTTAAGTTTTTCAAGGCATGCTTCAAGCATATCAATAACAACAGAGTAACATTTATGCTTTGGAGTTATTGTCTGTAATATTTCTTCAAAGGTAAGACCTTTAAGTTCTGGATCATAATAGCCGAATATCTGATCGAAGGTAACTCTTTCGAGCAATTCATCAATCGTCATCATCTTTAAACCAATATCTACTGTAAAATCTCTAACTGTGTAAGCCATTGCTATTGCTCCCGTTTTGCTTTCTTAGGTTTTTGTTTTTTCAAGTATGCTTCAAGTTTTTCCGGGGAAAACATTTCAAATATTTCATCCTCAGAAATTCCTTTGAGCCTCTGCCCAACGGAAATTCCTTTGAGCCTCTGCCCAACGGAAATTCCTTTGAGTCTCTGATCTGTCGAAAATTTCTTAAATATTTCTTCTGCGGGAAAGTTGTTAACAACATCATCAACTGTCATGATGTCCAAAACATCCTCTTTTATTTCATTTCTAAAATCTTCAATAGTGTAAGGCATGGCTATTATCCCCTCTGTTTGATATTTGCTAATCAATTTGTTAATGGCACTGCTCATTTCACTCAATTTCTTCCGATAGCTTGACACTCCAAATTGAACACTTTCCTGAACAGCACTAAACATTAGCCAGACTGCATTTTTCTCTTTTTGTTCAATCTGGCTGGTGACAATCAGGCGTATATCCTGAATGCCCCAGCGCAGATCATATACTCCGTTTTTGACAGGTTTCAGATTTGCCTGCTTTGCCAGTTTAGCAGGAAATCTTGTGCAGACTGCGTATCTTTTAAAATCATCTTTTGGCAGCAGTTTCTTCATGGACGGGCTGACCTGCTTGCGGTAATTAACATAATGCCCGGTCAGTTCATCTGCTGACCAATCATCAAATGACTCCTGATGAGATTTATAGGAAAGCAGATTATGTTTTTCAAGGTTTTCCAGCCCATCGGGTATATCATGCACCGGAGTTCCATCTTTTTTTTCAATAATTACAACATCAAGAAACTGCTTTTTCAGGGAAAGGTCTTTTTCAAGCTCAACTGTATATTTTGTATCGGTAAAAAAATCGGTCAGGGTTATTCCGAACAACCTGTGCCAGTCCGTAAATTTCATGATTTTTCCTTGCCTGTTCTTCTTTTCATATTTTAATCAATCTGCTGATTATTGTCAATTTTTTTGGCTGTCTGTACAAGTTGATTATGTGTATGATTAATGTAGAGACAAGGCATGCCTTGTCTCTACAAGCAATTATTTTAATTTAATACGCACTTCATTTTCCTGCTTGTTCTTTTTTATTTCATGTTCAAGTGCAAAAAATCTTGCCCTGAATTCTTCAAGGGTGGTCATTTCCTGGGACGGGAACAATTTATTCATTACCTGGCCTGCGCTTACTTCGACAATTTCAATTTCCTTGAACAATTTATCAATGGTTCTGACATCCTGGGTTGAAATATTATCAGGAAGTTTTTTGCTTTTTAAGATAGTTTGAATAAGCTCTTTTTCATCATCATTATCAAGAAACTGTACATTATCCTGATACTCCCTGATTTCCCTTACAACATTTTTTTCATAGCTTGTAAACAACTGCTCAAGATTGTTTTCTATGCTGTCAATTTCAGCGGGAATGGTGCTGTATGTAATCCCCTCAACAGGATACAGGCATTTAGGGCAGCGCACATTTGTTTGCAGCCTGTCTTCAAGATCAAAATTTTCGCATTTGTGCCGGTTGAGTTCATTCCAGGTTAAAACCAGCTGGTTAAATTTTGCATTTGAAATACAGGTAAGGTTATTAAGCAATTTTAATTTTATGAAAACAGGATTTGTATGATATGAATTTAATGCATTCCACTCCACTTTTTTGCCCACAAACTTTTCATGAGCAGGATAATAAAAATCATAAATATAAGTTTTTTGAAACTGCTGAATCTTTCCTTTTACCGGGTTTCGCTGGGAACGGTCTTTAAACATATTAAAATCCGAACAGATTAAAACAATCTCATCCCTGAATTCTCGAATGCTGTCATATTTTTTGCTGTCAATAACAAGCTGGGGATGTTTGTCAAGCAGTTCAATGGCATTATTCATATACCCGATGGCATTGTGAATTTCATTTTCATATTGGTTTATGGCATCAATGATCTCTTTTATCTGTTTCAGACTGATTGTAATTTTTGGGAGCAATGGATTGTAAACAGATTCCAGCTGACCAAACCTTGTATGATTTGCAATATCCAGCCCTTTCCAGTCAATGGCCGTAATATTTTCAAAATCTATTTGAATATGGTCAATATTAATATGAATAACCGGTCTCTGGCGGAGCTTGTTTATGGTATCTTCAAGGGATTTAATATCAGAAATCACTGATATTATCTTTTCCTTATATTCTTTAAAAGCATTTAACCGCTCTTTTTCAAGGGTGATTTTCTTGCCGTTAATAGACAAGGCATTGAGCAGTCTGGCTGCAAAGTCATATGAATAATCTTCCTGGATTTTGGCATATGCAATGGTTTCAAATGCAGACAGGGTTTTAAATTTTTCTTTGACAGTATTTATATCAAGCTTATCCCCGCCTTTGACCTGTAACAATATCCTGCCCAGCACAGTCATGGCAATGAGTATAAAATATATGATTTCAGGCTCAAGTCCGTACTGGGATTTGCAGAGATATTCCACCAGATCCTTTTGAATATCTGTCACCTTGTTTTTATTAGCCTTTATTTTATCCATGATGAGCATGGCAATCTCTGACCGGCTGATGTCCGGGTATTTCTGCTGATCCAGGAGACTCAGGTTCTGGAGAAAAGCAAGGGTATTTTTGCTCAATTTTGTAAAATCCCCTTTGCACAGATCCAAAGCAAAGGTGTTTAAGGAGTTGATAATATTTGTTGAAGATAATTGAATAAAATATTTGGGATGCAAAGGATATGCTTTGTTAAAAGGCTCGTCAAACACAGATGTTTTAAACTCATCAATGATTTCAATAAAGCTTGTGCGCTCCCTGTTGATATGGGATTTTATTGATTCAGGGCTGTTGTTAAAACTGCATTTGGCATGGTTCATTAAAAGCTTCATCAGGCGGTATTTCAGGCCGTTTATCTTGGTCTGGCCTTTATAATAGCCGTTAATCCTGTCTTCCAGCTTTTTGGTCATTATATGCTTGTTAAAATTATTATTAATCAGGGCTTTAATTGCCACTATTTCCCTGAGAATCTCAATATTTTCAATCCTGCTGATTTCAAATTTTATTGAAAGCTGGTTTGGCACAAATGTTTTGGAAAATTTTTTAACAAAAGGCGATATAAACACAATAGCATAATCCATATCAGAAAGGGCTGAAAATTTTGATTTGTCCTTAACAAAGATAATATATCCTTTGCGGAAAGATTTAACGGATCTCCATTCGCATTCATCGTAAAAAACATCAGAATGCCCTTCAACACGCTCAAGTTCAAGTATCTCCGAAAGCTGGGTAAACAATTCATATTCCACCTCGGAATCAGAAATATTTGCAGCTTTCTGCTCAATCTTCTGGTCAATATCAACCCCTGCTTTTGTTATAAATTTGAAGTATTCAAGCCCTGTGGATTCATCTTTTGAGGTTTTTATATATTCGCCTTCGGTAACTTCCCGAATCTTTTTTATAATCAGGGAAATATTGTCAGCAGCCGTAAAAAGCTTTTTTTGGGGTAAAAGCATGAGATTGTTGGCCAGTTCCTGGGCAACCAGTCCTTTTTCGCCCCTGTCCCACAGGGAATATACAGCCAGTCCCCTGATGATTTTCAATGCATCGTCCTGGTATTTTTTCTCTATAAGATTAATCTTCTGGGACAGGATATTCATTACCTTTGTAATCTCATAAATTTCTTCAATATTGCGCTTGTTGGGATCATTGTTTAGAATATCGTATATTTTTTCAAAGGTGATGAAATAGGGAAAAGGCTTGTTTAAAAGATATTTTATCTCTGACATGGCAAATTGAATAACTCCCCGTTTTTCAAAATAGGGAAGGTCTTTGAACAAATCCAGCATAAAGGGTGTCAGAGGGAAAAGATTAATATATTCGTCAATATTTGCGCTCACATCATCAATTTTTTCCAGATAAGGGGAAAATTTCTGTTCAAGCTTATGCTGCTGCTCACTGGTTTTTGGGACAAGCCTGGTGGAAATAACCTTTTTAATATCTTCCTTGTGGATGATTATATTTTGAAAACGCTCGCCGATTCTCCCTATTTCTGCTGCCACATCCTTAAACTTGGAACCTGTAAAAACATCTTCCTGCATTGAACCGACAAACATAATATCCTGGGCCTGGCAGACCTGGCCTATAAGCCTTAGAAACTGGAGACCGGATTTCATCTCCTCTTTCTGCTTTGAAAGCAGAAAATCCGAAATTTCATCCATAATTACCAGAAGACCGATGGAAGAATCCTTTTGTTTGATAATATCAAGGATTGTCTTTATATTTTCCTTATCGTCAAAATCCTCGGAAGGGTCAAATATCGGAATGTCAATATCATGCTTTAATTTAAGCTGTTTTCTGATGTTTTTGAAAAAAAAATCTTTCAGGTTAAGCCCAAAAGGTTGAAGCTCAAATTGAACCGAATAGAAACTTCTTTTTTGATTTTTTACAGAATTTTTGATTTTTTCATTTTTTATAAACTCTGCAAGCACAGGTTCTTCAACCAGACTGATTAAAAAGCCGATTAAATGGGATTTCCCGCTGCCATAGTTTCCTATAACCGTACAAGCCTGATGGCTGGGTTTTTCCAGGTTTTCAAAAAATTCAGCAATCTGTGTTTCAAGGGATTGGGATATAACATAGCTTTTAACCAGTTCAGCCCGCTTGCCTGTTTCATCCAGGTCTGCATCAATATCAACAACAGCTTTTATCTCCTGGAAATTAAAGAGCCTGCCAACTGCATCAGGGTCAAGGGTTGAATAATCTGTTATCAATTCCCTTAGTTCGGGTTTATGGGTAAAATTATCATCAATATCTTTAATATCTGCCAGAACTATTTCATTTACTTCCTGGTCAAAATAATCTTCTGCTCCTGGCTGGCTGTGGTGAATTCTTTTGCCCAGGCGGGTTTCATCCTCCAGAAAAATCACGCAGTTTTTATTCCTGGAATTATATTTAAATGCTCCGACCGGTGAAATTTTAAGAAACATTTCATGGTATAGAATACCCGCGTTGGTAAGAACTATGTTTGAAGATTTCGAATTAAACCATTTTTTTATTTTTAAACCTATTTCAAAATCTTCAATCGTGCCTGCTTGCAGTTCTTCATGAATGAAAAGCAGCTGGGCTTCAACATCAACAATCTCCCAGCCCATGCTTTTAAGGTAATCAATAATTTTACTTTTCCTGACCTCATCTTTGCCAATTATTCCCAGCAGTTTAAATCTAAGGCTGTCTGCCTGAACCAATAAGGTATTCAAATCCATATTTCAGCACTCCCCGGCATATTTTATAATTATTAATACATAAACAGCCTGTGATTTATCAATCTGCTTACAGGAAAACAATGTTTTTCTTGAAAGCAGGATTGTTATGATATATTCACAGGAAAGAAGTGAAATTCACAAATTTAAGGAGGATTTTATGGATATATTGTTAGACCCTGTTGAAGCTCGTATTCTTGGCGCTCTTTTGGAAAAAGAAATGACCACACCAGACTATTATCCTCTTACCTTAAATGCCCTGGCAAGTGCATGTAATCAGAAGAGTAACAGATTACCTGTTATGAGTCTTGATGAAGATACATTGACCCGGGCAATTGATACTTTGAAAAAAAAGCAGATGATCTGGCAGGTTCGGATGGCCGGAAGCCGTGCCCTTAAATATGAGCATAATATGAAACGGTTTGAGGATATATCAAAGCGGGAGGCTGCTATACTTTGTGTTCTTCTTCTGCGCGGGCCTCAGACTGTGGGGGAGATACGAACCCGCTGCGGCCGGATGTATGAGTTTAACGGTCTTAGTGAGGTTGAAAGAAGTATTAACAATCTTATGGAGCGGGAAGAAGGCGCTTTTACAGTTAAACTTCCCCTTAGTCCGGGTCATAAGGAATTTCGTTATACACACCTGCTTTGCGGAGAGGTTAATATTGATGAAGAACAGGATGCACCGGTTTACAGTACTGAACCCCTTGAAATTCGATACCAGGATTCCAATATCACGGAACTTGAACAAAGAGTTGTAAACCTGGAAACGGAACTGGATTCACTTAAAATTCAATTTGCAGAGTTTATCAAGCAGTTTGAATAGAGATTTCTTTGAGGCACTGTTCATAAATTTCTCTGTTGCTGTCTGAAAAAACAACAAATATTACCTTTGTTATTAAAGGGTTGTTTTCCAGAAAAGTACTGGTTGTCTTTATGGCAATCCTGCACGCATCTTCTAAAGGATATCCATAAACCCCGCAGCTTACAGCCGGGAATGCAATGGTTTTTACATTATTATCTGCTGCAAGCTGCAAAGTGTTTTGGTAACATGATGTCAGCAGCACACTGTCTTCAGGTTCTCTGCTGTATATTGGACCTACTGTATGAATTACATGTTTTGCTGGCAGGTTGTAGGCTTTTGTAATTTTTGCATCTCCTGTGGGGCATCCACCTATGGTTTTGCATTCCTCAAGAAGTTTCGGACCTGCTGCACTGTGAATGGCTCCATCAACCCCGCCTCCGCCTAAAAGGCTGTTATTTGCTGCATTTACTATGGCATCAACATCAAGCTTTGTAATATCGCCCTGATAAACTTCCATGCAGTCAAGAATTTGCTTTTTCATATTATTCACCTTCCAGATTGTTTTTTTCAATTTGTTTTAGTATTTTTTTAACCACGAATTACACGAATTACACGAATTAAAAAATTTGAATCTATTCGTGTTATTCGTGGTTTTTTAATCAGGATGCAGATCATAAAGGGTTTCATCTTTAGCTGGAGCCTGCAATTTTTTGCGAAAATCCCTGCCTTTTTTCCCTGGCATTAAAAAAGGATCTTCATTTTCCAGGATGTCTCCCATCTCAGCCTCTATCTGGTCAGGCTCTTCGCCTCTTTCAAGACGTGCCAGGGCTTCTTCCATACCCTGCCCCATTTTTACTCCTGTCATATCCGAAAGCTTACGCATGAGATTGGCTGCCTGTTTGGGATCATCTTCATTAATATTTTCAGACTCTTTTGCAAGAACCTGCATGGCCTGTTCCATTTTGCTCTCATCAAAAGGCATATCATCCATATCATCTTTTTCTTTTGCTTTTCCTGTAAAGGCAAAAAGCGATACTTGTCTGTCCAGTATATCTTTTTTACATTTTGGACAGGCAGGGCAGGTGGCAGTATCAATACTTTTTGAAAAAAAACTAAACACAATATGGCAGTCATTGCAATAAAACTCATATATGGGCATAAAATATCTCCTGTATAATATCCGATCAAATTACAAAAAGGAATTTTTTGATTATGTTTAAAGGGTTTGTTAACGTATTTGTTTTTTAATTGTCAATTATATTCATAAAAACACTTTTTGACAACAAGGTTTGTTCAGTGATAGAAACCAAATTAAATATCAAAACCAAATTAAATACTTAACATGCTTAAATAGGAGGGTTAATATGGAAAAAAAATGGCTGTCCGTTTTTGGCAAGATGACCTATGGTATTTATGCCCTTACAACTGCATTTGAAGATAAAATCAATGGAATGATTGCTTCATGGGTGTCGCAGATTTCATATGCTCCTCCTTTAATAACCGTTGCTGTTCATCCTGACAGATATTCCCATGACTTGATAAGTCAAAGCAAATGCTTTGCCCTGCATGTTCTGTCCAAAGACCAAAAAGATTTTCTGAAACGATTCAAAGGCCCTGATCCCGCTGCAAAATTTTCAAATATTGAATGGATAAAAGGTAAAACAGGCTCTCCTGTTTTCAATGACTGCGCTGCATGGTTTGAATGTGAAGTTATAAACAGCTTTAATCCGGGAAATCATACTGTTTTTATTGGAAAGGTTGTTAATGCAAAAAACCTGTCTGAAAAACCTGTCATGAGTACGGCAGATTATGACGGGGCTTATATTGGGAAATCATGAAAAAAAATACTGTCTCTATTCTTATAAAAATCTGGCTCAGCATAAGTATCCTTATTGCAGGATATGTTTTTTCAATATTATTAATCCGAAACACAGGAATCAGGGTAAAAAATGAACTTAACAGAATTTCAACAACTCTTTTTCCTGCTGCAACAATAAGTCAGAATGCCCTGGCAGCTTTTCAAAGACAGCTTCAGTTTTATGAAGATGCTATTATGACAGGTGAAGCTGAAGTTCTTGAAAAAGCTGAAAAAGAGTCTCTTAAAATAAGGGCTGACTTAGAAAGTATAATCCTTTTGAAAATGCTTTCGGAAAACAATATAAAAAAAACGGAAAATTTAATTGACAGGCTTGTTGTTTTCACCAAAACTGCTTCGGAAATATACGGGCAGTTTGTATCGGAAGAAGCAGGAGATCTAAATGATGAAGCCTATGAAAAGCTTGACAGACTTTCAAAGGACAGGGAGGAAATCTCTGCAAAAATGTCTTCTTTTACAAAAGTTTTTTCTTCTGATTTACAAATAAAAATTGAATATAGTGTGGATTCTCTCCATCTCCAGGAGCATTTTAACCAGATAACATTTATCTGTGTTCTTATAATATCAATATTCATGGTCTGGCTTTGTATTCAGAGAGCTATTATCCGGCCTGTTATGTACACAATAAACAAGTTAAGAAAGGTTACTGAAAAGGTTGCGGCTTTTTCAGTACAGGTTTCCTCAAACAGCAGTTCCCTGGCTAAAGGCGCGTCAGATCAGGCTGAAAGCCTTGAACTGACATCTGCTTCAATGGAAGAACTGGCAGGAATGGCAAGGCAGAATACAGGTAATGCCAAACTAAGCAAAACCATGATTTTAGATGCTGTTACCATTGTATCCCGCGTTAAAACCAATATGTCTGAAATGACAGATGCTGTTGAAAATATACTGGATTCAGCACAGGAAACTTCCCAGGTTATAAAATTAATTAATGAGATTGCTTTTCAGACAAATCTTCTGGCTTTGAATGCATCAGTTGAAGCTGCACATGCTGGGGACGCAGGAAAAGGGTTTGCAGTTGTTGCGCAGGAGGTTAGAAATCTTGCTGCCAGGGTTGCTGCTTCAGCAAAAAGTACAGATGAAATGATTGTAAATACCATTGAATCTGTGAATAAAGGCAGTAAGCTTGCAGAATTAACTAATAATGATTTTCAGAAAAATGTCAGTATTTTAGATAAAATTACTAAACTTACAGAAAAAGTTGTGGATGCCTCAGGCGAGCAGGTTCTTGGAATTGAAAAAGTGAATGAATCTGTTGCCCGGATTGACAGTGTTATCCATAAAAATAATAATAATGCTAAAGAATCTGCCCAGGCTTCTCATGAGCTTAAGCAGCAGGTTGATATTATGACTGATATTGTAGATCAACTTACAAAACTGGTAAAAGGGAGAAAAGGTGCAGAAAATATTAATTAAAAAGGAGGCAATATGAAAAAAAGATTTATCCTGCTGCCTGTTATATTTCTGGTCTTGATAACAGGGAAAAGTCAGGGCGCTGAATTGGGAGGAATTGATATTCACGGTTTTATATCCCAGGGATATTTGAAATCCGATGATAATAATTTCCTGGCTGAAACTGAAGACGGTTCCTTTCAATTTAATGAAATCGGTATTAATTTTGGCAGGCAGTTAACAGACAAACTCCATTTGGGACTTCAGCTTTTTGCAAGGGATCAGGGGAAAATTGGCAATGACGAAATAGTTGTTGACTGGGCATATGCTGATTATCACTGGAAAGACTGGATGGGAATAAGGGCCGGAATTATGAGGGTTGCTCACGGCCTTTATAATGAAACAAGGGATATTGATATGCTGCGTACAAGCATTTTACTCCCCCAGAGTATATATACGGAAACCCAGCGGGATGCTTACAGTCGTATGCAGGGAGCCGGGTTATACGGTGAAATAATTCTCAATGCCTTTGGCAGTCTTTCATATCAGATGGCAATAGGAACAATAAATGTTGATGAAGACGGAGGTATTGCCAGGCAGATTGAAGACAATTCAATGGGAAATGTCGAAAATATTGATGTAGGTGTTTTTTACAATGGTTCTCTTCAGTGGAATTCTCCTTTTGAAGGATTTCGCGTAGGGGTTACAGGGGTAAAAACAACAGACATGGAAACCAAAATTCAAATGGATCTTGTAATGGGTCCTCCAGGTACTCCGTCAACAAGTATGACAGTTGTAAGCGATACCCCTGTTTTTGAAACTGCTGTTTTTTCAGCAGAATACACCTGGAATGACTTAATGCTTTCATTAGAGTATATGTACATGCATGTTGAAAATGTTATAGAAGGCATTACCCCTGTAATGGAGCAGACCCCTGAAGGCTATTATGCAAGGGCTTCCTATCGTTTCTCAGACTGGTTTGAACTTGGTACGTATTATTCTGTATTTTATATAGATAAAGATGACAGGGACGGAGAGAATTATACAGCAATGGGACAGCCTGATTATAGGGCATGGTTAAAAGACTGGGCGCTGTCTGCAAAATTTGACATAAATGAATTCTGGACAGCTAAGATGGAAATACACAGAATGAACGGAGCAGCCCTGCAATTTTCAATGGATAATCCTGATGGCAATGATGAAGACTGGTATTTAATGGCAGCCAAACTTACGTTTAGCTTTTAAATTATAAAAAAATACTTTTTTACCATAAAATCATCTTCAGATTTAGGGAGAATATAATCATGAAAATATTAAAAAAAGCAGGTGCAGAAATCCGATCGGAATTATGGCTGGTGCTGGTAATAGTCTTTACATTAAATTATTTACTATTATTCTCAAACTCAGTTTTTGCTGAAAATATAATTATTATCTGCAACAAAGATGTTTCTGAAACCGCTCTTGATAAAACTGATATAATTAAAATTTTTCTTGGGAAAAAAACCGAATGGCAGGACAGTCAAAAGATTAACTTTGCCATTATGAGAAATGATAGTCTTCATAAAGCATTTTTAAAACAACACATTGGAAAAACCAAGTCTCAATTTAGAAATTACTGGAGAAAAAAGGTTTTTACAGGAAAAGGCCGTGCCCCAAAGAAGCTTGATTCTTCAGAACTAATGGTTCAATTTGTAGCAAAAACCAGCGGGGCTGTGGGGTATATCTCGGAAGAGTCATTGCACAGCAGTGTGAAGAAGTTGTCTAAATGAGCTTGCAGCGGGGGAATAAATCCCCTTGCTGCAAGCTAATCGCCTCATCAAAAATTTCATGACATCTAGATTATATGCAAAAACTTAACCGGAAATTACTGATAAGATTCCATTTTTTATAGTTAAGGAAGGTTAAGCAGTATAAGTATCTTGATCTATAATGTTTTTTATGTTCTTAGTAAAGAAATATGAAAAGTATCCTGAAAATGATCTGTCTGTTCCGGCTGATATAAGTAAATTATATGAAATAATTCAACTGATGTTTTTAATTGACATCATTGTCAGGGGCTGACATATTATTTTTAATTGTATATAATACATTTTATTAAAAATTCAAGCTGATTACTATTTGGGATTTTTATTATGATTCGAAATATTATTTTTATTTTATTTTTTTTATCTTTTCTGATAACCGCTGGGTGCGGTTTTTTTGTTGCAGGAGCAATGACAGGAGCTGGTATTTTTTCATATATGGACGGTGAATTGACACGTTCATACCAGTCAGATTTCAATACCACTGTCAAGGCTTGTACCAAGGCTCTTAAAACAAATAACCTGACACTTAAAGGAAAACAGCTTGAGGGCCTGTCTGCTGAAATAAGCAGTGAATATTATAATGGAAAACCTGTCACCATAACAATCTTGAGGGCTGAAAGCAATATTTCCAGGGTATCTGTTCGCTCCGGTATTGTAGGAGTCTGGGATAAAAATTTTTCAGAACAGATTCATGTCAGCATTGCCCACTATCTTCAACAATAATTTCCTTAAAGCTGTTTCCAGGACAATTAGCAAATACAGAATGCTTCAGCCTCATGATTCCGTTCTTATGGGAGTTTCAGGCGGACCAGACTCCATAGCCCTTGTTAATGTTCTCATACATCTGTCTTCACAATTTTCTCTAAATCTGGGAATTGCCCACCTTAACCACTGTCTCAGGGGAAAAAATTCGGATAATGATGCCAAGTTTGTATCTGAACTTGGCAGCAAACTTGAACTTCCCTGCTTTATTGATAAAAAAGATGTAAAACACTTTCAAAAACAACATAAATTATCCCTGGAAGAAGCTGGGCGCCAGGTTCGGTATGATTTTTTTGAAAAAACTGCAAAAAGATACGGGTACAATAAAATTGCCCTGGGACATCATGCTGATGATAATGCAGAACTGGTTTTAATGTATCTGATTCGGGGGAGCGGCCCCCTGGGTCTTTCTGGTATCAGGCCGGTTCGGGATAACAGATATATCCGCCCGTTAATACATCATGCCCGATCAGAGATTATGGAATTTCTTGAATCCAATGCACTGTCTTATGTTACAGATATGACAAATAATGATACCAAATATCTCAGAAACCGTATCCGCCATGATCTTATCCCTTTGTTAAAAGCTTCCTATAATCCTCAAATTTCTTGTACTGTTAACAGGCTGTCTTCTATTATAAGAGATGAGGAAATATGGCTTGAAGAAATAATAAATCCTGTTTTCAATCGTTGTGTTAAATCGGAAAAAAAGGGACAAATAGAGATTTACATTTCAGAGCTGGATAAAATACCGGATTCTGCAAAACGCAGGGTAATCAGAAAAGCAATTGAAAAGGTAAAAGGCAGCCTGCGGCGTATTACATTTTCCCATATTGAAGATATACTGAGGCTGCTGCAAAAAAATGAAGGGGTAAAAGCACTTGACCTGCCTGATCAGATAAGGGTTAAAAAAATCAGAAGGATCCTTATTATTCAAAAAGAAAAAAACAGCCTTCGCGCCCTTCATTTTAATGCTGAGCAGGATAATGTTAAACCTTATAAGTATATAATACAAAAATCCGGGAACCTGACCATAGACGAGACTGGCATGTCCATGAAGTTTTCAGTTTTGGAAATGCCTTTTATGGAAGATCCTGTGAATGCCGGGCAAAATCAGGCATTTTTTGATATGGATATTGTCAATTTTCCTCTGATTATCAGAAATTTCAGGCATGGAGACCGATTTACACCAATGGGCATGACCGGGACTCAAAAAGTTAAGAAATTTTTCATTAATAATAAAATTTCTGCAAGAGATCGGGCCAGATGCCCCATACTTGTCTGCCAGGATAAAATCATATGGGTTGCAGGTTTCAGGATTAATGAATTGGTAAAAATAACACAGGCAACACGAAAGGTACTAAAGGCAGAACTTTTGCTTGCCTAATTTTTAAAGATGGTTAATATTATAAGCTAATATAGTTTAATATAATAATTTAATATAATAATTTTTTTCAGGAGGTAGTATTCCTTGAACCCGTTTTACAAAAATCTGGCATTGTGGCTGGTCATTACTCTGATGATGATAATGCTCTATAACCTTTTTAATCAGCAGACTGTAACCGAAACCAGTGTCAGCTATACAGAATTCATGAGTATGGTAGATTCCGGGGCTGTTGCAGAGGTTGTTATCCAGGGACAAGATCTTGTTGTCACCGATACCAGCCGAAAACGTTTTAAAATATATGCTCCAAGAGACAATGATCTTATCAGAAGGCTGGAGCAAAAAGGCGTAATCATAAAAGCCAAACCTCCTGCTGAATCTCCCTGGTATATGTCGCTTCTGGTATCATGGTTTCCCATGATGGTGCTTATCGGTGTATGGATATTTTTTATGAAGCAGATGCAGTCCGGGGGCGGAAAAGCCATGTCTTTTGGCAAAAGCCGCGCCAGGCTCATGTCTGAAAATTCGGAAAAAATAACCTTTGAGGATGTGGCAGGAATAGACGAGGCAAAAGAAGAACTTGGCGAAATAGTTGAATTTTTACGAGACCCCAAGAAATTTACCCGCCTTGGAGGCAGAATCCCCAAAGGAGTTCTTCTTATGGGCCCTCCGGGAACAGGTAAAACCCTTCTTGGCCGTGCCATTGCAGGTGAGGCCGGGGTTCCTTTTTTCAGCATAAGCGGGTCGGATTTTGTTGAAATGTTTGTTGGCGTGGGAGCTTCCAGGGTACGTGATCTTTTTGTCCAGGGTAAAAAAAATGCTCCCTGCATAATTTTCATAGATGAAATTGATGCAGTTGGCCGCCATAGAGGAGCAGGTCTGGGCGGAGGACATGATGAACGAGAGCAGACCCTGAACCAGCTTCTTGTTGAAATGGACGGATTTGAATCCAATGAAGGGGTTATTCTTGTAGCAGCAACCAACCGGCCTGATGTTCTTGACCCTGCCCTTATGCGTCCGGGCAGATTTGACAGGCAGGTTGTGGTTTCTCTGCCTGATGTAAAAGGCCGTGAAAAAATATTAAAGGTTCACATGAAAAAAACCCCGGTAGCCACTGATGTAACAACTCTTACACTTGCAAAGGGAACTCCGGGATTTTCCGGGGCTGATCTGGAAAACCTTGTAAACGAGGCAGCACTTCTTGCAGCTAAGCGTGATAAAGACAAGGTTGACATGATCGACTTTGAAGATGCCAAAGACAAGGTATATATGGGCCTTGAACGTAAATCCATGGTACTTTCCGAAGAAGACCGCAAGGTGACAGCCTACCATGAGGGAGGTCATGCCCTTGTTGCCCGATTCCTTCCAGGAACTGATCCTGTAAACAAGATAACAATTATTCCAAGGGGCAGGGCATTGGGTTTAACATGGTATCTGCCTGATGAAAAATATACTGTATTCAAAGAGCAGTATGAAAACACTCTTGCATATACTCTTGGAGGCAGGGCTGCTGAAGAGATTATCTTTAAAAAGATAACAGCAGGTGCATCCAATGATATAAAACAGGCAACCCAGCTTGCAGAAAATATGGTCAGGGTATGGGGTATGAGTGAACTGCTCGGGCCTGTGTCTTATGCCAAAGGAGATGAGCAGGTTTTTCTTGGCAGGGAAATAGCCCAGCGCCGGGATCATTCTAATGATATTGCTGAAAAAATAGATCAGGAAATCACCAAATTGATCCATGAAGCACATCAAAAAGCTTTGGAAATTTTAAAGGATAATATTGATGTTTTACATAAACTGACCGAAGTTCTTCTGGAAAAAGAAACAATAATGGGGGCTGATCTTGATGATCTGATTATGTCCATGAGACCGGAAATGAAACTTTCCCAAAATAATTCTGATGAAGATGAAAATCAGGAAAATGAATTAAAAAGTAAATAGATCAAAATAAATAGATCAAAATAATATAGATCAAAATAATATAAATCAATGAGGAAAAAATATAAAATCCAATGGAATAATCACAGCCTTGATCTGGGAACCGGAACATGTGTTATGGGCATAGTAAATATTACCCCTGATTCTTTTTCTGATGGAGGTTATTTTTTTAATACGGATCTTGCTGCTGCACAGGCAGAAGAAATGGCAGCAGCAGGAGCGGGTATAATTGATATTGGCGGAGAATCCACACGCCCCTTTTCAGATGCAGTATCTTCACAGGAAGAAAATGACAGGGTTTTGCCTGTTATTGAAAAACTGGCTAAAAGTATTTCAATTCCTATTTCCATAGATACAAACAAGGCAGATGTAGCTAAAAATGCACTTAAAGCAGGAGCGTCCATTATAAATGATGTTTCTGCCCTGGGCATGGCCCCTGAAATGGCAGATGTTGCAGCAGTCCATGATGTTCCTGTAATTTTAATGCACATGAAGGGCAAACCCAAAACAATGCAGGTATCTCCTGAATATGATGACCTTATTGGAGATATTAAATCCTTTTTTGAGGATGTTGTTGACCATGCTGTTAAAAGCGGAATTTCAAGATCAAAGATTATCATTGATCCGGGTATTGGATTTGGCAAAACCATTGAACATAACCTTAGTCTGATTAACAGGCTTGATGAGTTTGAATCCCTTGACCTGCCTTTATTAGTCGGTTCTTCCAGAAAAGCATTTATACGAAATATTTTAAAAATTCCGGGAGTCAAAGACATTGACCCGATGCTGGCGGAAGTTGAAACAGGAACCCAGGCAAGTGTTGCAGCCTCTGTTATGCGCGGGGCACATATTGTAAGAGTTCATAATGTTGCCAATACCTGTGCAACTGTTAAAATTATTGATGCTGTCATGAACGAGCAATACTTATTATAGCTTAGGAAGGTATTGAATGGACATTAGAATTTTTTTGGGAAATTTTAAGAAATTATCTTGTATATTATTAACAATATTTCTTTTCTCATGCGCTCCCGCTGTTAATAAAGAAGAAATACTCAAAAATCAGGCCACAGCTATCAGGGAAGTTGGGGTAGCCTATATGCAGGATTCAAATTTTTCAGCAGCATTGCGGGAATTGCTCAAAGCAGAGTCGGTTTATCCAAATGACCCTGATCTTCAAAATAATTTGGGGCTGGCGTATATGGCAAAAAAGAAGGTAGATATTGCAATTACTCATTTTAAAAAGGCAATTACAATTGATCCCAATTATACTGCTGCTAGAAATAACCTGGGAGCAGCTTATCTTGTCCAGGAAAATTGGGATACTGCCATTGCAACATTTTTAAAGGTCAATGAAGACCTCCTGTTTACAACCCCTCATTTTCCCATGACTAACCTGGGATGGGCTTATTATAATAAGGGACAATTTGATATTGCTGAAAAATACTATAAAGAGGCTCTGGAACATCAGCCAAAATATGTTATTGCATTAAGGGGACTTGCCCGCACCTATACTGCCAAAAGTAATTTCAAGGAGGCTTTGGGCACTCTGGATACTGCCCTGGATATTGCCCCTCGGTTTCCGCCTTTATATATGGATCTTGCTGAATTATACACTGCCTCATCCAACCACAAGCAAGCAGTTGAAACCTATAAAAAGGTTATAGCATTGTTTCCTGACACAGAATATTCCAAAAAAGCAAAGATAAAAACCGGAGAGCTGTATCTTAATTCAGGATACTAATTAGCGTTTTACCGCAAGACCCTGAACAATACTGAGCCTTTCTTCCTCAAAATTTTTTGACATATTAATAACCTTGTCTTTTGCAGTATCCCCCATTAAAATATGAAGTCCCAGGGGCGGAGGCCCGGATTTCTGCACCTTGTCAGCAGCTATTTTAAAGCTGGCTGCTGAATCCTGGGTTTTATCTATCCATTTTCTAACTTTAAACCCTGCATCTGCCATGATATTTTTTGCGTATTCCTGGCTTACAAGAGAACTTATGGAGCCGTCTTCATCCCAGGGAACCGGATAATAAGGCTTTCTCATGCCGCTGCCCAGAAATACATCATGAAAAAGCAAGGAGCCTTTTGAATTAAGTGTTCTGAAAATTTCTTTATAGAATTTATGTTTACCTTTTAGATTCATCTGTACATGTTCTGTCCATACAAGATCAAAAGAGCCTGAATCAAAAGGAAGTTCCAGGGCATTGCCCTGTTTAAAACTTACTTGTTCAGACATGCCAACAAGATTGGCCAGATGAGTTGCAGCATCCATATATTCCTGTATCAAGTCTGTCCCAACAACTTGACAGGCATATGTCCTTGCAATATACCGGGCAGACCCCCCAAGCCCGCACCCAACATCAAGCACCTTCATTCCAGGCTGAAATTGAAAAAGCCCGGCAAGCTCCATAGTGGATATTTTGCCGCGGGTATGAAATTCATCAACAGGGCTTAAATCTTCGGGCTTTAAATTATTTATATCTTTGCCCTTGGCTTTCAGACCTTGTAAAATGGAATTCATTATCCCGCCAATACCATAATGTTTGTCTATTTCCTCAATTTTATCACTCATTACAATCTCTCTTTTTTTTTAAATTTTTGAAGCGCAGATAATCATGATGCCCTCTCTGACGCATAAATCCGGCCTTTTTAATTTCCATTGAAAAAGGAAAGCATTGACTCTTTTATTATATTAAAAGCATTGACTCTTTTATTATATTAAAATGATTG
>JAUCGD010000737.1 GCA_030377945.1 Desulfobacterales bacterium HSG17
TACGTTGAACCTGAAAAAGAAATGGCTCAATTTTCAGCGTAATATTTTTTTCACCTTCTGTAATATGAATCAAGGCAAAATCAGAATATCCCTGTTTTGAAAATCTTATCTGGTATTTTGACTCCTCTGATTGCCCGGAATCAAGGAATTTAACATCAAGAACAGATAAATTTTGAGAAAAAGAGACACCTTTTTCTTCAGCAGCTTGCCTATCTTTATCATCCATGGCATCACTGGTTATCCAGAGCATGGCTGAAACAGCATCAATATGAAGCAAAAAATCAGTATCCTGCTCAACAGCACGCTTTTTTAAATCATTGATCAAACGAACAATATCACCTGTTCCGCCTTTTGAACCTGAGAACAGATTAAAATTTGAAAACAGTGGGAAAGAAAAGAGAAGAAGAGTGCCAACAATACTGATAACAACAATCAGCTCGATCAATGTAAAACCTGATATTTTTCTAAATTTATTCAAGCTCCCAGCTGTTTATATCTTTGTTTTTCCCTTCACCGCCAGGAGCTGCATCAGCACCATAGGAAATAATATCATAATCATCATGAATTCCAGGGCAAAGGTATAAATACTCTCTGCCCCAGGGATCTTTGGGGATCTTTGCCTTTGCAAGATAACCTTTCTCTTTCCAGTTCATTGGAACAGGCTCTGTGGAAGGTTTTTCAATAAGTGCCATTATACCCTGTTCAGTAGTTGGATAATTGCTGTTATCAAGTTTATACAGTTTAAGACTTGTCTCCAAAGCAACAATATCAACCTTTGCTTTTACAGCCTTTGCATCCTCAGCCCTGCCCATGAATCGTGGTGCGATATAAGTTGCGAGAATACCAAGGATAACAACAACTACCATAAGCTCAAGAAACGAAAATCCTTTTTCATCCAAAAATCCAAAACCTGTTTTTTTATCTATATTCTCCATATAACAGCAATCCTGTAAATATTTCATGCCAGATAATCTGTTTTTAACATCTGAAATATTTTATTACCACTATTCTCTGATCAAGTAAATATTTGCCTGATTTATTGTATTGTATTTCATATTCCAGCATAGGACAATGAGTTACTGCTCCATATGCCTCTGGTGTAGCAATTCTACAAAAGTCTGAAATAATCTAAATATAAAATTTGCATTTTTGCAGGATGTACCATAAAGACCAGAAATCTGTAAATATTTTTTAATTTTAGAGGTCTGTTTGTTTTTGATGTTTTCAAGGTATTAAGAGGTATTGTTAAAGTATTTAATCCCGGCATTATTGTAAAATTTTTGTTGTATCGGTCAGAGTATTCCAGTGCTTGTTTTTTATCATCAATTCTTAAAACTAGTTTAAGCTTTTTTGATGATGGATTATAGACTTCAAAACAAAAATTTTTATAATTTCTCCAGTCATGATGTTTTAATGCTGGGGAAAGACCAGGGTATGACGAAGGGAATAATTCAAGCTTTAACGATTTTTTCCCGTGGGATGCATGCAGCGTAGAAAGGGAAAAAAGTGTATGGCATTTCCAGTGAACTTCATCAAGTGCAGCTTCTGATTCAAAATCATAAAGGATAAGTTCTTTGGGTTTTATGTTTGTACAGG
>JAUCGD010000738.1 GCA_030377945.1 Desulfobacterales bacterium HSG17
GATGCTCAGGATTGAAAAGGATGTTCAGGATAGATGTATGGAGTGGCAAACTGAAAGTTTGGCACTCCTTTCTATCCTGACTATCCTGTAAAATATCCTGACCATCCTGATTCAAACCGGACCTGATTCAAACCAGATAGGAAATCAATTATGCTTCATAAAAATTTTATATTTAGACAGCTTACCGGCTCAAAAAAGCAGTCTGCTGTTTTTGTTCTGTGTGTCATGCTTTCCATTGTTACAATTGTTGCTTTAAACGGATTTAGCGAAAGCATAGGCCGTTCCATGCTCAAAGATGCCCAGAGTCTTCATGCAGGTGATATTATTGTGCATTCACATTTTTCCCTTTCAAAGCCATTGTTGGATGCGGTTTCTGAAATAGAAAAACAAAATTTGGCTGTCAGCATGAGAGTATATGAATTTTATTCGGTTGTAAGGGCTGAAAACGGTAAATCAACCCTTCTTTCCGATCTCAAGATTGTTGAACCCAGCTACCCTTTTTACGGAAAGATTGAACTGTCTTCAAATAAGGAATTTCAAAAAGTGCTGACCAGGGGGAATATAGTTGTTGAGCAAAGCGTTCTGGACAGACTAAAGCTTGAAATCGGTGACCGTGTTCATATTGGCAGCACAATCCTGACCATTGCAGATGTTGTAATTAAAGAACCTGGACGGCCTGTAAATTTTCTTTCTTTAGGGCCAAGGATATTTATATGTGAAAAAGATCTGAAATCCCTTGATTTACTGCATAAAGGCAGCAGGGTAAAGCATGACATGCTCCTGAAGGTTTTTAATGAGGAGAATCTTGATGAAATAGCTTTAAGGCTTAAATCATCAGCCATGGAAGATCAGGAACGGATTAATACATATAAAAATGCAGGATCACGGATAAAGAGATTTTTTGATAATTTCCTTTTTTTCCTGGCATTAATTGCAATCTTTACCCTTCTTCTGGCAGGCTTTGGTATTAACAGTGCCCTGACAGCATTTTTAAGGGAAAAGGAAATGACCATTGCCTCCATAAAAACCATAGGCGGAACGAGCATGATGATAATCTCAAACTTTCTTGTTGTGGTTTTTGTCATGGGTTTAACAGGAACCTTTTTGGGCCTTTGTTTTGGTTTTATGCTTCAATTTTTTCTGCCTGTTCTGTTTGCTGATATGCTTCCCCGGGATATGGAACTGATAATCTCATGGAAAGCGGTTATAGAGGGCATGACAATCGGACTTCTGATTGTCAGTCTTTTTACTTTTCTGCCGCTTTTTCGATTAAAAAATATAAAACCTGCATCAGTATTCAGAAAAGATAAAATTAAAGCAAAAAACGGGCTTCCTTTTTTTATGGCAGTTTGCGGAATTTTTCTTTTTTTTACAGGGATGATATTCTGGCATCTTAATGATATAAAAATCGGTATTTACTTTGTACTTGGCATAACAGGATTAATAATTATCACATCCCTGATGACTATATCTGTTCTTTTTATTATTAAAAGATTAAAATTTAATTCTCTTTCTTTCAGGCAGGCAGCTAAAGGTTTATTCCGTCCTGGAAATGCTACCGGCTCTATTATCATAACACTTAGCACATCCCT
>JAUCGD010000739.1 GCA_030377945.1 Desulfobacterales bacterium HSG17
GAACTTAGTAAAGAGATTTTAAAAATCCGCCCGGATATTCCGATTATTTTAATAACGGGAACTTTATTTGAAACGGAATCCGAGTTAAAAAAAACAGGTATTCGAGCAGTACTCCAAAAGCCTTTTGAACGGAGAAGAATGTATTCGGTGATTCGAGAAATACTGGAAACAAGAGAATAATAAAAAATGGTATAAGGGTCAAATATTTTCTATGGATAAAAACGAAGAATTGGAAAACCTGATAAAGGAGAACAAGAAACTTAAAAAAAAGGTCAAAGGTCTTAAGGCAACTATAAAAATCACCACTAAACATGGAGATACTGCTCGAATACCTGTTTTTTTTAACTCGGATTCCGTTTCAAATAAAGTTCCCGTTATTAAAATAATCGGAATATCCGGGCGGATTTTTAAAATCTCTTTACTAAGTTCAATCCCGCTGATTTCCGCCATGAGATTATCCGTTAGAACGAGATCAAAATCTTCTGGGCTATTTTTAAAAATCTTCAGTGCTTTCCAGCTTTCAGCACAGGGGGTTATATGATACCCCATGGTTCTAAGAACATTAGTGCATAAATCTAAAATCAGGGATTCATCATCAACAAGCAGGATTCTTGCATCTCCTTTTTTAATACTAGTAAATTCAACATCAGGTTTGGCATTTTCATTATCATGTTCAGTAACAGGAAAATAGCAATGAAAAGCTGCCCCTTTTCCAGGCTCGCTTTCTACGCTTATAGCTCCGTTATGTCCCTGGACGATCCCATGAATTACAGCTAAGCCCATGCCGCTTCCCTTTCCAACCGGCTTGGTAGTAAAAAAAGGGTCAAAAATATTATGAATTACTCCTTTGCCGATTCCAGGCCCGTTATCCTTTACCGTAATTCTGGCATATACTCCTGATTTAAGTTTGGGAATCAGTATTTCTGCCCATTGTTTTTCAATTATATCAGCTTTGTCCAGAATGACCTCAATTTTTCCTCCCTTACCTGTCAAAGCATGTATCGAATTTGTGATTAGATTTGTCACTACCTGGTGTATCTGGGTCGGGTCACCCATTACAACCATGTCCTTATTCTTGATTTCAAATCGAATAACAATATCAGAAGGTGTTAAACTGCACATCATTTCTACAACTTCAGTTACAGTTAAACTGATATGAAAGGGTTTTTTTTCTTTTTCAGTCTGTCTGCAAAAATCCATCATCTGCACGATCATGGATTTTGCACGGTCTGCTGCTTTCAGCACATTGTCCAGATATCCAATTATTTTCTTATCTTTTTCCAGATCCAGTAAATCTGCTGTCAGCTCAGTATAGCCGAAAATAGCAGATAAAATATTATTAAAATCATGTGCAATACCACTTGTCAAAGTTCCAATAGCTTCTATTTTCTGGGATTGCCGCAGTTGTTTTTCCAAAAACATAATTTCGGTCAGATCATGCACTACTGTCAGAATACAGTACTGTCCGTCAAAAGAAATCTCCCTGGAAAACAATGCCGCAGGAAACAGGGACCCTCCTGATTTTTTTAATTCAACACGAAAACCTCTTACTTCTCCATTGTCTTCCAAAGTTCCCAAAAA
>JAUCGD010000740.1 GCA_030377945.1 Desulfobacterales bacterium HSG17
TAACCGGATAATAAATCGGTCTACTACACTGTCTCTACGACTACCAGCTGCCGCCAATGGATTTTATCAGGTTGACTGCGCTGATAAATCTCTGGCCTCGCAACTGACTGTTTAAGCGGAGATTATCCAGCAGGGTTCTTTCTGCATCAAGCACGGAAAGATAATTAATCAACCCCCCGTCAAACTGCTTTTTTGAAAGATCATGTGCCCTGGTGGAAGCTTTAACTGCAAGCTGATTTGCATCTGCCTGTTTTTTGAAAAGATCAACACTTACCAAAGCATCTTCAACCTCACCGATTGATCTGATAACAGCCTGGCAATAATTTGCATAAACTTCTGCATACCTGGCTTTTGCCCGTTCAAGGTTAGCGCTGTTGCGTCCCCCTTCAAACAAAGGAAGCCGGATATTAGGACCTATGCCCCATGTAAAACTTCTTGAGTCAAATAAAGTGCTTATATGTGATGTTGAAAATCCTGCATCTGCACTTATGATAACCCGTGGAAAAAATGAAGCAACTGCAACCCCGATTCTTGCATTTTCAGCAGCAAGCTGACGCTCAACTTTTTTTATATCAGGTCTGGATATTAAAAGAACCGAAGGCACTACAGAAGGAATAAAAGGAGGTTCTCCTGCTAAAGGTTCAGGATGCAGGGCAATTTCCGAAGGGGCTTTTCCTAAAAGAACAGCAATGGCATTTTCCATTTTTGCATGTTCCCGCTGAAGTGAAAAAAGAAGTGCATGGGTTGCGTTTAACTCTGCTCTTGCCTGGGCAACAGGTAACAGGGAAATTACTCCGAATTCAAGCCTGCTTTTCAGTAATCTTAATTGTTCTTTTCT
This sequence comes from Desulfobacterales bacterium HSG17, assembly GCA_030377945.1. Next base: position 839 of record JAUCGD010000740.1, read on the forward strand.
AAGATCATAGATTCTTGTTATAATACGAATTTCTTCATCAAGGGAACGAAGGGCAAAATAATTTCCTGCCAGATCGGTCTCAAGAACAAGACGGATACTGTTATAATCTTCTTCAACAGCTTCAGCTTCAGCCTTTCCTGCTTCATATCCGCGGCGAACACCTCCAAACAGGTCAAGTTCATATCCAACATTAAAAGGAAAACTATAAACTGCACCGACACTGCCGTCTGCACCTTTCACAGTTTCGGACTGCCTTCTTCTCTGTGCTGACGGGTCAGTACTAACTGAAGGAAAAATACCAGACCGGCTCATACGTGCAACAGCTCTTGCCTGCTGAACTCTTGCCATTGCTGCCCTGAGTTCATAGCTGCCCTGTCTGGCTTCTTTTATAAGCCGGTTAAGAAGATCGTCATTAAAAATATTCCACCAGTTTTCATATACTGGTTTGTCTAGTGTTTTATCTTGGGAGGTTTCTGTTTGCTGTTCATATTTAAAACCTTCAGGTGTTTCAATTTCCGGTTTTACATAATCCGGGCCAAGAGAACAACTGTTCAGGAGCATGGCAATGATAATTCCAAGAACAAGTTTTGCAGATGATAATTTTTTCATATTCCTCCTGTATGAGTAATAAAAGCTTTCAAGTTATTATATTTAAAATTTGTATTTTAATTCTTTATTTTCGATTCTTTTAAATAACGATAATGCCCTGTAATGGGAAAATTAAAAAGCATATCTTCCACAA
>JAUCGD010000741.1 GCA_030377945.1 Desulfobacterales bacterium HSG17
ATAGACTTTATGGTAGTTGTTTTTAAAATGCACTTTTTGCCAGAAATAAAAATATTGGTTTTTTCCTGTTAAACATTTATTGGTGGGTATCTATGTTTATTTTTACAATTTTTTGATGTACGCACCCAGCAGCATCTCAGGCAAAGAACCATGTGCAGAAACATCTTCCTTTATTTTATCAATCCTTACAGGAATAATCCTATTTTTTAAATCATCTTTGCCCAAAAACCTGACCATTAAATAATTGGAACTTACACCTTTTAACATCCCGGTTTCTTTATCCTGATTCCCTTCAACCAGAACATCAACACTCTGATTTATAAACTTTTCATAAAAGCTTATTTTCTTGTTTTTCCCAAGTTCCCGCATTTTCCGGCATCTATGCTTTACAATCTCATTTTTTACCTGATCTGGAAAACTGTATGCCGGTGTTCCTTTTCTTGGGGAAAAGGGGAAAACATGAATATAGGATATGGGCAGGTCTTTTATAATATTATATGTGTTTTCAAAATTTTTGTCTGTTTCACCTGGAAATCCGATCAGGGTATCTGCACCCAGGGCTGCATCAGGCATGAGATCATGTATTTTTAAAATCAGATTATTAAAATACTCTGCTGTATAGGGTCTGTACATTTTTTTAAGAATGCTGTTATCTCCGCTTTGCAAAGGGATGTGAAAATGCCTGCAAAAAATATCTGAATCTGCAATAAGTTTGATAATATCATCTGTCAGTTCATGAGGTTCAATTGAGCTTATGCGTACTCTGTCTATGAGCTTATGATTATCTATATTTTTAAAAAGACCATATAAATCAATTTCAGGTAAATCTGTTTCAGGTTCCAGATCCTTGCCATAGCATCCAAGATGAATACCTGAGATAACCGTTTCCCTGTATCCTGATTTTTTAAGCAGGGTTATATTGTTTAATACACTTTTTACAGGCATACTCCTGCTCCTGCCCCTTGCATAAGGAACTATGCAATAGGTGCAGAAAGCATTGCATCCATCCTGGATTTTTAAAAAGGGCCGGGTACGGTTTCCAACTGACAGTCCTGGAATTTGTTGGAATAGTTTTTCATTCCTGATTTTTTCATTAATTACATAAGGAAGATCGGTTTTATCCTTTATTAAGGAAACTGCCAGTTCAGGTATCCGGTGTTTATCATTGTGGCCTATTATATGGTCTATTCCTTCAATTTTCTGCAATTCTTCAGGTTCGGTCTGGGCATAACATCCTGTTACTATAAGCTTTGCTCCCGGATTTGCGCGTATGGCCTGACGTGCTGCCTGCCGGGACTGCATGGAAGCCTTGTGTGTGACAGTGCAGGTGTTAAGTATGCACAAATCTGCATATTCTTGTTTTTGAACCGGCTGCCACCCTGCATCATTTAAATACTGGCTAATGGATTCTGACTCACATTGATTTACCTTGCAGCCAAGTGTAATAATTGAATATTTATATTGCATAAAATATTATTCCTAACAAATCCAGCCTCCGCCCAGAACTTCATCATCTTTATAAAAAACAGCGCCCTGGCCCGGAGTTATTGCTGACTGGGGGCTGTCAAATTCAA
>JAUCGD010000742.1 GCA_030377945.1 Desulfobacterales bacterium HSG17
AATCGTGGTTTTGTCATTCTAAATTGTAGGGGCAGGCCCTCAGCGCCTGTTCTTGACCGGGGGCAATCACAGGAACTTTGGCAGATTCAGTGAGTCGGGGTTGCTTTTCAGGGAGGGTTGTAACTTCCGGGCAGAAACTTGTACCAGAAACGTATTGTTTGTGGTCATGCTCATCGTTTTTATGCGGCCTGGGGAATAAATCCCCCAGCTACAAGCTAAACCAGGCTAAAGCCTGCTGTTAAAGTTATATTTAGCCTGTATTCATGTTATCCCACCTTTATCTATCCGGTTGTCGTTGGCGGTGATTTTGGTTGTGGTGGTTGTAGAGACGCAAAATTTTGCGTCTCTACGGCGTCGGTACAACCATAATCCGTTATCTATCCGGTTTTCGTTGGCGGTGATTTTGGTTGTGGTGGTTGTAGAGACGCAAAATTTTGCGTCTCTACGTTGTTGGTACAACCATAATCCGTTATCTATCCGGTTTTCGTTGGCGTTGATTTTGGTTGTGGTGGTTGTAGAGACGCAAAATTTTGCGTCTCTACGGTGTTGGTACAACCATAATCCGTTATCTATCCGGTTTTCGTTGGCGTTGATTTTGGTTGTGGTGGTTGTAGAGACGCAAAATTTTGCGTCTCTACGGCGTTGGTGCAACCATAATCCGTTATCTATCCGGTTTTCGTTGGCGGTGATTTTGGTTGTGGTGGTTGTAGAGACGCAAAATTTTGCGTCTCTACGGCGTAGGTACAACCATAATCCGTTTTAGGGCGCGGTTTGAGATATTATTTTTTTTTACCACAGATTACACAGATATAAAAAGATTATCACAGGTAAATAATCTGTGTAATCTGTGGTAAAAGGTTTTTGTTCTTTATTCAGAACCCTTTAGGGTGGTTTTGCTTGTACCTGGGGGATTTATTCCCCAGCTTGATGCGGAAATTTATTCCCGTGCTTTTTGGACCAAATGATGACCAAGGCCGGTTTTGTTTTTTATGCAGGTTCCATTGAAATAATCAAAGGCACAATATGCAGCTGCCTGGAGATTTCTTTTGTGGAGCCTAATTTCCAGGTGCTGCATTTGATTTTAAAATCGACCAGGAATTTATCAATCTGGTTTAGCAGTCCTTTTATATTAATAATTGGATGGCGGGAAAATACCTGGGGAAGTCCGTATGTAAGATTACATGCCAGACATTTGCCAGGGCGCTGTGTAAGATGAAACTCAAGGCTGAGTTCATTTTGAGTATGAGATTTATAAACTAAACCTATATTATAAGCTCCCTCGCTGGCATCTCCGAAAAGGGCATCAAAAAAATCGTCTGCCCGGTCAGCAGGAAAGAGCATGTTTAAATTTTCATTTGTAAATATTTGACTTATCGCTTCTGTCATATTGTTTAATCCTCCCAATCAAGATGGTTCCGGCACATATTCTTTTTGACATATGCCTAAAGTTAAAATTAATTACACCATTCACAGAAAAGGGTCAAACTCAAAACGATTTTTAATAAGTGATTAAGTTTCAGCATTTTTAAAAGGGCTGTAAAATATAATTTAAATTTTAATAGACATTATC
>JAUCGD010000089.1 GCA_030377945.1 Desulfobacterales bacterium HSG17
TCTTTTTTCAGGACTTTCAGATGAATATCTAAAAACAATAGATTCTATCTCCAAAACCCTGCAGTTTGATAAGGGTCAGATCATCTTCCATGAAGGAGACAAGGCTAATGGATTTTATATGGTTGAAAAAGGGAAGATTAAGGTGTTTAAACTCTCCTATGAAGGCAAAGAACAGATTCTTCACATTTATGGTCGAGGATACAGTTTTGGCGAAGTTCCTGTATATGAAGGAAAAAATTTTCCAGCCTCTTCCATGGCGCTTGAAAAATCTGTGATTCTTTTTCTTCCACGAGATAAATTTGTAGATCTGATTACCCAGACTCCTGGACTTGGGATGAACCTTCTTGCAGATTTATCAAGAAGACTTCGTGAATTTACCATACAGATAGAAAATTTAAGTTTGAAAGAGGTTCCTGCAAGGCTTGCTGCTTATATCATTACGCTTTCAAAAGAGCAGCAAAATAACAAACAGGTTGTCCTTCCCATATCAAAAGCACAATTGTCCAATTTGATTGGGACAACTCCTGAGACTGTTTCAAGAATTTTAAAAAAAATGATGGATTTATCTTATATAGAGGTAGAAACTAAAACCATTTTAATTGAGGACTATGAAGGGTTGCTTGAATTGTCTGATTCAGGGAATCTTTCTTAAATTACAACGCAATATTTTTTTGGGAGGAAAAATGGGAAAACTTTTAAGGGTAAACACAAAAGAAAAAACCTTTGGATTTGAAGAAGTATCGCAGGATTATGCAGGTCTTGGGGGCAGGGCGCTCACATCAAAAATGATTCTTGACGAAGTCCCTGCAACCTGTCATGCGCTTGGAAAAGCAAATAAACTGGTTATTGCTCCTGGTATTCTTGCTGGATCTCCTGCTGCAGATTCAGGCAGGCTTTCTGTAGGAGGAAAATCTCCTTTAACTGGTGGTATTAAAGAGAGTAATGCAGGAGGGCTTGTATCTCAAAAGCTTGCCAGGCTGGGAATTACTGCCATTGTTCTGGAAGACAAACCAGAAACAGCTGATTACAGTATTCTTGTCATCAATAATGATGGAGTTGAAATTCTGCCTGCTGGAGATCTTGTTGGTAAAGGCAATTATGAGATCATGGAAAGTTTGTGGGCTAAATATGGCAAAAATACTGGTGTTCTGAGTATTGGTCAGGCAGGCGAGCAATGCCTTAAAGGTGCCAGTATTCAACAGGCTGATATGAATGGAAGACCGGGGCGTGCTCATGGTCGTGGTGGTCTTGGTGCGGTAATGGGCTCTAAAAAAATAAAAGCTGTTGTTGTTGATGATAAAGGAGCTTCCTGTATTGAAATTCAGGACAAAGATACTTTTAAAGCTGCCAATAAAAAATGGGTGGAGATGTTAAGATCCCATCCTGTCTCAGGAGAAGGACTTCCAGCTCTTGGTACTGCTGTTCTTGTCAATGTTATTAATGAAGCAGGTGCTTTTCCCACCAAAAATTTCAGGGATGGTCGTTTTGAATTTGCCCAGGATATCAGTGGCGAGAAAATGGCAGAAAATATAGAAGCAAGAGGTGGAGTCACTACAGAGCCTTGCCATCCAGGCTGTGTGATAAAATGCTCCAATGTTTATCATGACAAAGAGGGTAAATATCTTACCACAGGATTTGAATATGAGACAATCTGGGCCTTTGGTGCCCACACCACTATTAAAGATCTTGATGATATTGCAATGATGGACAGGCTTTGCGACGATTTTGGCCTTGATACTATTGAAATGGGGGTCACCATTGGAATTGCCATGGAAGGAGGCATGATACCATGGGGAGACGGTAAAGCAGCCATAGATCTTTTATCTAAAGTCGGTGAAGGTGCTTATGAGGGGAAAATTATTGGAAGTGGAGCTGCTTTTACAGGGGAGGCTCTTGGTGTTGACAGAGTGCCTGTAGCTAAAAAGCAGGCATTCCCGGCCTATGATCCAAGATCCTGTAAAGGTGTTGGCGTTACCTATGCAACCACTCCAATGGGTGCAGATCATACAGCAGGTTATGGTGTTACAGCCAATATCCTGGCTGTTGGCGGAACAATAGATCCCCATAAAAAAGAGGGGAACGTAGAGTTGTCTCAAGGACTCCAGATTGCAACTGCTGCCATTGACGCAGCTGGATTGTGCCTTTTTGTGGCATTTGCCGTGCTTGATAATGAAGATGGACTTCAAACTATCGTGGATATGATAAATGCACAGCATGGTTTGAAACTTACCCCCGACGATGTTATTGAACTTGGTAAATCAATCTTGAATAATGAAAATGAGTTTAACAGACAAGCCGGGTTTACAAAAGTTGATGACCAGCTTCCTGAAATGTTTCAGGAGAAATTACCACCCCATGATACCACATGGGATTTTACTGTAGATGATTTGGCAAAAACTCTGAGCTTTTAGTTAACTCATATACTTTTACCATGAAGAGCATGAAGGATAAAAAAACTTTATGCTCTTCATTTTTTCAACTGTGAATGTAAATTATGAAAATATATCAATATCCTTCCCAAACTGCTGAAAAAAGAGTGCATGATACAATAGAGCGTGGACTGGGATTTTCAAAAACAGATTATGAAAATGTAGAGACCTATCTTGAAGATGTGAAAACAAGGGGCGATGAAGCTCTTGTTGAATACACCAATAGATTTGATTCAGATAAAGTTGCTGTTGATTCTTTAAAAGTCAGCAAACAAGAGTTTGACGAGGCTTTAAAAAAAGTTGATGACTCTTTTTTAAAAGCCCTTGACTGTGCTGTAAACCAGGTAACACTGTTCCATGAAAAACAGAGGCTAAATTCCTGGATTGATACTCCAAGAAACGGTGTCATGACAGGGCAGCTTATAAAACCTGTAAATGCAGCCGGGATATATGTACCAGGAGCACAGGGCGGGAAAACACCCCTTGTATCCTCAGTACTTATGGGTGGCATCCCTGCAAAAACAGCTGGAGTACAGTCTATTAATCTTATGACTCCGCCCATGGAAAACGGTGAAATCAGCCCTCATATTCTTGTGGCAGCCCAGAAAATTGGAATTGACAATGTTTTCAAGGCTGGCAGTGCCTGGGCCATTGGAGCTCTTGCCTATGGGACGAAACAAATTCCCAAGGTTGATGTTATTGTTGGCCCTGGGAATATCTATGTCACCCTTGCCAAAAAAATTGTTTCAGGAAGTGTTGGTATTGATATGATAGCAGGCCCCAGTGAGATATTGATTATTGCAGATAAAGATGCAAATCCAGACTTTATTGCAGCAGATCTTCTGTCCCAGGCAGAACATGATATCATGGCATCTTCCATTCTTGTTACAGACTCACAAGACCTTGCTGACAAAACCTTGACTGCCCTTGAAAAGCAGATTGAAAATTTATCAAGAAGAGATACAGCAAAAAAATCCATTGAAAGCTTTGGTGCTGTCATGAAGGTGCCGGATATTGAAACAGCCATTCAACTCTCCAACCGCCTTGCTCCTGAACATCTTGAGCTGATAGTCAAAGAGCCATTTAACTATCTTGACCAGATACATAATGCAGGAGCTCTGTTTCTTGGGCCTTATACCCCTGAGCCAATGGGAGATTATATTTCAGGTCCCAACCATGTTCTTCCAACTGCTGGTACTGCAAGGTTCTCTTCAGCCCTAAGTGTTGAAAATTTTATTAAAAAAACCAGCTTGATTCACTATTCAAAACAGGCTTTTGATAGAGAAGCTGGCCATGTGATTGAACTTGCCGAAATAGAAGGCTTGACCGCCCATGCCAATTGTATAAAAATAAGGAGAGAACTTTAAACAAAGTTATCAAGCAGGTTCTGCTGGATATTTTTATTTGAAGCAATGATTCCCTGTTCAGGAAAATTAGATCCACCATTAAAATCACAGACAATTCCGCCTGCCTGCTCAACTATAAAAGCACCTGCTGCAATATCATAAAGATTTAAATGCATCTCCCAGAAACCGTCAACCCTGCCGCATGCAACATAGCAAAGATCAACGGCTGCTGAACCAAATCTTCTTATATCCCTTAACTGGGGAGCAATTTTATTAAAGTATTTAAGGTTATTATCTTTAAGGTTGGCCCTTAAACAGGCAAATCCTGTTGCCATCACACTGTTTACAAGCTTACTGGTATTAGTAACACAGATTGGTTCACCATTTAAAAAAGCACCCTTTTCAATATCAGCCAGAAACAGTTCATCCAGCCTTGGTGCAAACACTGCCCCGAGAATAGTTTTTCCCTGGTACTGCACAGCAATACTTACGGAATAAAACGGTTGCTGATGGAAAAAAGATGTTGTACCATCGATTGGGTCTATAACCCACAGATAATCTGAAGAGAAGTTTGTTTTTCCTGTCTCTTCTCCAAAAATATCATGTCCGGGATAGTCTTTTTTTATTTTATTGACAATAAAGTCTTCAACTTTTTTATCAATGACAGTTACAAGATCTTTGGTGTCCTTAAATTCCACATCTTCAGGTTTTAACAGTTTTTGTTCTTTTTTGCAGATGTCTCCAGCCTGTAGAATTAAATTTTTTAAAAAGTTTTTCAATATATATTCCAGGTGATTTCTATTTTTGTGGATTGTCATCAATCAATCGTTTACTCAAAACTACGACTGGATCATCTCTGTATTCTATTCTATGATAAAATGAAATCACTTCATTATTTGATTTCCTCACCATCAGATCAATTTTTGGACACCCTATACGCCTTAGTTCTTGTTCTGCATGCTTCATGATTGTTGAAGCAACACCCTCTCTTTGCAGATCTTGTTTTACCGCCAAATAATAAATCCAACCTCTATGCCCGTCATATCCTGCCATACAACTTGTAATAATTTTGTTGTCTACTTCTCCAACAAGGAATAATTCTGGAGAGTCGTTCAATTTTCTTTCTATATCTTTTTTGGGATTATTCCACGGTGCAATTAAATTACATTGCTGCCATAGGGCTATTACCTGTAGCTCATCTTCCGGCTTGTATGTTCTAATGTTCATTTTTTTCATTTTGCAGTAATTAGAGCACTATTCAATTTATTATGGAAAGTCAATTTAAAAATTTACAATGATTATGTTATCTGGGCAAAACAGTGGGGTTTAGAAATCTGCTCAGGCTTCGAGTGTACAATCTGGAGCGGGAGAGTGAATCGAGATTTGTATTAAAAATATTGACAGTTCACAATCAAGATACCTATACTCCTTTGGTCTTTAAAACAAAAAAATACCTTAAAAGGAATAATATGACTGAAGAAAAACAGCCTGTCCCGCCTTTAAGGGATGCTTCAACCATTATTCTTGCCAGGGAGAAAGATGGCCTGCTTGAAATATATTTATTGAAAAGAAGTACAAAATCAGGATTTATGGGCGGTTTGTATGTATTCCCTGGAGGCGCTGTAGATTTATGTGACAGGGATGATTCATGGCATCAGCATCTTGATCTGTCATCTGAGCAGATAAAGCAACAGCTTGGCGGCAGTCATTTCCCGGTTGATACTGCCAGAGGATTTGCCATTGCAGCTATCAGGGAAACCCTGGAAGAGGCAGGCGTATTCATTGCATCGGGTAAGAATAAAACTTTTGAAGATATTGAAGACATGGCCTTATACCGGTTGATAAAAGATCTCTCATCATCCTGGTTTAAAACAAAAATTATGGCTGAAAACTGGACATTGTCGCTTTCAAACCTTGGAAGATGGTCTCACTGGATTACCCCGAAATTAATGAAAAAACGTTTTGATACCCGGTTTTTTATTGTTTTAATGCCCAAAGGACAGACCTGTATCCCGGACAATATTGAAACAAAACACGGGGTCTGGCTTACCCCCCGAAAAGCACTTGAACAAAACCTTGAAGCAAAGATACCTTTAAGCCCCCCAACAATTGTGACGCTGACACAATTGCTGAAATTTAATACCCTTGATGAGCTTGAACATGAGATGCACTCCAGGACATGGGGTGAACCCATAGCCCCTGCACTGGTCTCTTCGTCTAATGGCCCTGTGATATTGGAACCCTGGGATCCCATGTATGATACTGACTGCAGGATCGATACTTCTGGTTTTTCAGATAAAGTACTTGAACCAGGTCGTGAATTTTCAAGGATTTGGTGTGATAATGGGCTGTGGAAACCGGTGGGAATATGATCCTGAGGATTATTCTATTTTCAAAAAACAGTTGTATGATTATATTGAATTTTAATTTACGGTGTGAATATGCCTGAATTTTCCAATGCCATGGAAGTTTTTAAACTTCTTGATAAATCCAATTGCAGAAAATGCAATGAGCAGACCTGTCTTGCCTTTGCATCAAGGGTTTTCCTCGGAAGCAAATCCCTTGACCAGTGTCCTGTTTTAAGCCGGGAGATAGTGGATCAGTTCAAGGGAGAACAAAAGCAGAAAAACAGAGTCCAGGCAAACCAGGAAATCATGCTGGCTGAATTGCAGGATAAAATTCAATCCTGTGACCTTAAAGCTGCTGCCAAGAGGACAGGAGGAATCTTTTCCAGGGGGAAACTAAGTGTCAGGGTCCTGGGTAAGCCTTTTTCCATTGATTTAAATGGCAACATGTTTTCAGATATTCATATAAATTTCTGGATTGCTGCCCCTGTTTTAAATTATGTACTTTATTGCAGGGGTGTCCCTTTGACAGGACAGTGGATACCACTTAGGGAGCTTAAAGGCGGTCAGGAGAAAAACGGGCTGTTTGTACAGCGTTCAATTAAATCTTTCAAACAGATTGCAGACAGGTATCCCAATCTGTTTGAGGATCTGATTTTTTTATTTAACGGCAAAAGGATAGAAAATCATTATGAATCTGATATATCCCTTGTGATTTATCCTTTGCCCAGGCTTCCCATGCTGATCTGCTATTGGCAACCTGATGAAGAGATGGGTTCAGAACTCAACCTGTTTTTTGATTCATCTGCTGACATGAATGCCAGTCTTGACATTGTATATGGGATAGCGTCCGGTATCGTTAACATGTTTGAAAAAATTTCCATGAAACATGGTGTTGAATAAAATTCTTTCAAGTGCAATTATATTTACAGGTATACTATTGAAGATTGATATCATATAGGAATAGGTGCTATTGTGATGAAAAAGGTTTCAATTTTATGACTCCTGCAATAAACTATCTGAAAAAAGCAAAGATAAGATTCAAGCTCCATAAATATGATCATGACTCGTCTTCTAAGGCCTATGGAGAAGAGGCAGCTGAGAAATTAAAACTCTCCTTTGATCTGATTTTTAAAACCCTTGTTGTGGAAATATGCAGTAAAAATTTTGTGGTTGCAATAGTGCCGGTATCAAAGCAATTGGATTTAAAGGCCTTTGCAAAGGCTGTATCAGTTAAAAAAGTAAATATGGCATATAAAAAAGATGTTGAGCAGGCAACAGGATATATCCTGGGCGGTGTCAGTCCGATTGCCCAGAAAAAAAAGCTGAAAACCATTATTGATTCATCAGCTTTAAAATTTAAGTCTATTTATGTAAGTGCAGGGCGTAGGGGGCTGCAGATAGAGTTATCACCGGATGATCTTTGCGCACATACTAGTGCTGCATTTAATAAAATCAGCAGATAAAGGAGAGTAACAAATGGATAATTTTTCATTTAAGGCATTTGTTGTTGAAGAGTCTGAAAAAAAGCAGTTTAAAGGTCGGGTTAAAGAGGTATCGACAAATGATTTACCCAAGGGAGATGTCCTTATCCGGGTTAAGTATTCTTCCCTTAATTATAAGGATGCTTTGTCATCCACGGGTAACAGGGGTGTGACAAGGCAGTATCCCCATACTCCCGGGATTGATGCTGCCGGAGTAGTTGAAAAAAGCCAAATTGATACCATTAAAGTGCAGGATAAGGTGATTGTTACAAGCTATGATCTTGGAATGAATACTTCGGGAGGATTTGGCCAGTATATTCGTGTACCTTCGGACTGGATAGTTAAACTTCCTGACAAGCTGACTTTGAAACAGAGTATGATATTCGGAACAGCCGGGTTTACAGCAGGAATGTCAGTTTTGAAACTTGTGGACAATATAAAACCCGGAGATGGAGATGTTCTTGTTACAGGTGCCACAGGGGGTGTAGGAAGTCTTGCAGCAGGCATATTATCTCATCTTGGATATTCTGTCTCTGCTGTTACAGGCAAAACAGATACTTCGTTGTTAAGTAGTTTGGGTGTTAAAAAAATAATTTCCCGGGATGAATTTCTTGAAGACACTAAATCTGCCATGCTGAAAGCCAATTGGGCAGGTGTTATTGATACAGTTGGAGGAGAAATTCTGGCAACAGCAATAAAATCCATGAAATTGGACGGGGTTGTGACCTGCTGCGGTAATGTTGCCTCGGCTGACCTGCCCATCAATGTATTTCCATTCATATTAAGGGGTGTAAGTCTTTATGGTATAGATTCCCAGCACTGTCCCATGCCTCTCAGGGTTAAGGTCTGGGAAAAACTTGCAGGTGAATGGAAATTTGATATGCTTGAAAATATGTATGATGAAATTTTTTCTGGCCAGTTAGATGATAAGATACAGTCAATGCTGAAAGGAAAGCTGGAAGGCAGAACTTTGCTAAATCTTAATTAGCTCCAGAAACTCGAAAAAACATATCTTTAATCAAAAATCAACTCATTATAAATTTACTGGAATACGGGAAAAAAACCCATGTTAAGTTCCAGATCATAAAAAAGCCGTTCCGCCTACTCTGCTGCAGCCCGTTTGCAGATTTTTTCCAGTTCTTTTTCTACGTCATCATCCAGGGGGATCGGCTCATGGGTATTTAAAATTTGATTCACTTTTTCGTGGGCTTCTTCCAGAATATCCTTTTTCCCTTTTTCTTTCCAGCGGTCATATGATTCATGGGAGCCTAAATCCGAAATATACCAGTCATCGCTGCGTACCGCTTTGACGGTGGATTCTTCATATAAATAAGTACCGCCGGGCCCTATTTTTTTAATGGTATCGGTTAGCCACATATTTTCATTGGTGTTGACTCCGCGCTGGGCATGTTTGCCCAACCGAAAAACCTCTACATCAAGGAAAAGTTTTTCCAGGCTGGCAACCATGGATCCATCCAGCATGCCGGGGCCCACGATAATATCTGGGTTGGAAAGCTGGGTTGGAATCGTCATGGCAGCACTTTCATAGGATTCCTGAAGGTTGACAACATGGGCATCGGACCCACCGGGCGATGCCATTGCCGGGAGACCATAATATCGGGCCATTTCAACGGAAGCTGCATCCATAATGGAAAACTCCATACTGGCATAAGCCGGTCCTCCCGTTCTGGGATTCATCACGGCTAAGGCCGGTGCATAAATAATGGGAAGTCCGGGTTCATTTGCCTGGAGCAGGCATATCATGGCAAGTATTTCGCAATTTCCCTGGATAATTGTTGAAATCATATTTCCGGGAGAACTGGCACCCATCAGCGGCATGGGCATAATGGCGGCCGGGATATTATAGCCTTTCAGCGCCAGGAAGGCATCGGTATAGGTTTTATCGATTAAAAGCGGGGATTGGGGACAGAGCTCGCAGGATACCGGGTGATTTTTTTTGATGTCGTCCCTGGAGCCGAAAATGGTTTGTAAAATTTCAAGATACCAGGGTGCATCATCCGGATGATCAATACTTTCCTGGATATGCTTTGAAAAATTTCTAAAAACCCTGCACATATAATCAACGGTATCACCCATTGTGTTCCCTATGTCACTGGGGTGTACCTGGCACCAGTACATGCCGACCTCATCCAGGGCATCAGCCAATCGTGTGATTTTTTCCCAATCTGCATAGGTTGCCAGCCTACGTTCTCCTGTCACATGATCTAAAAACTTTGTTCCGCAACCATCTAAACAAAGAGTACTGTTCCCGCTGTTCATGACCAGATCGTGACCCGGCCTGCGGCCAGTCAGTGTAAAATCCTTGATGACCTGCTTCAGGGAGGATTCAACCAGATTTTTGGGGAACTTTACAATCTTGGTGTTGTTGTCTACCTGGGCACCAACATCTTTTAATATTTGCCGCCCCAGGTCTGTTTCAATTCGAACGCCTGTTGTTTCAAGAATGTCTAATGTTTCTTCATGGACACGATGGCGTTCATCTGCTGAGAGTACTTGAAAAAATGATTTCATAAATTTTCTCCAATCATAGAGTGTTTAATTTTGTTTTGATCAAAAAGCCCCTTCGGTTTTGACAATATTCACCAGATACCATTTTTTCAAAGCACCGAAAAAGGCACGCAAAGCCCTGGGTCCGGCATAAGGAATTCTTCGATTAATGATGGAATGTTCGGTAAACTCATTTTTTTCATTGGCCATTAATTCGGCTATCATTTTACCGCCTGTTTGGGCGGAAGGTACCCCCTCATTAAATGCCACACCATAATAGATATTGTTATGGTCACCCATAACACCCACCGACGGCTGGAAATCACGGGTACCGGCGGTAGGACCGCCCCAGGCATGATCCACCTTAATTCCGGCAAGGGGCGGAAATATTTCAACCAGATCTTTGATAATCAATTGCGAAACAGTCTTATTATTTCCCGGAGCAATGCGATCATTATCATAGTATATGGCATCTGACCCGCCGATAATGATCCGTCCGTCAGCACTGGGTATCATATAATTAAACAACTTGCCGTAATCTGCAATGCCCTGCCGGTTTTGCCAGCCAATGGCATCCCATTGTTGCTTGTTTAAGGGTTCTGTGGCAATCACATACGTATAGGTGGGAAACACCTGGTTTTGGAAAAATCCAATTTTATGGGAATAGGCGTTAGTGGCAATGACAAGGACAGGTGCTTTAACCTCACCCAGTTCCGTATCCACATGATTGATTTTACCGGGGATCACACGGGTCACAAGGGACCGTTCCCTGATTTCAACACCCATATCTTCAACTAATTTTTTCATTCCCCAGACCAATTTTGCAGGGTTCAGGGTGGCGCCATGGTCCATTTTAAGGCCTGCAATATATTTGGGGGATTTAATTTCTCTCTCAAGATCTTTTCCATGAAGCATTTCAACATTAAATCCCCAGTCTTTTAAAATCCTGTAATCCTTTTCCATGACCTTAAACTGCCTTTCATCCATGGCAGTGTCCAGCATTCCTTTTTCATCAAAATCACAATCAAGACCATAAAGGCTGATAAATTCTTTGATTTGCTCAAGGCCGTGCAGGCTGACCTTCAGGTTTCTTTTACGGGTATAGGTATTCTTGCAGCCCATGTCCATCAATGAGGTTGCAACACAAAAGCCGCCGTTTCTACCGCTGGCACCATACCCGCAGCAAGCGCCTTCCAGTATCATGATTTTTTTATCTGGAAATTTTTTATGAATATTATAAGCAGCTGAAAGACCGGTATACCCGCCCCCAATAATCACGATATCCGCTGTATGGTTACCGCGCAGGGGATGGTTAATGGTTTCATTTTCCAGACCCACGGTTTTAAACCAGAAGTTATCCAGGGAATATTCGTAAATCCCGAGGGGTTCCAACCCCAGCCGTTTTTTATACACAGGTGTAAAATTTTTCATGATATCCTTAATCAAGTCATTGATTCTTTAATGATAATGCATCTTAATTAATCCAGTACAGCACCAAGACCTTCAATAAGCTGGTTAATTTCGTCCAATCTGAAAATATTAATGCAGTGCTGGACGTAGTCAGCACGGCATTCCAGGCGGCGCAGTCGCCTGGAACAATAAGTGGTGTGGTTCTCTATATCATTCAAATTTTGATATCAGGCTGGATAATATGCTCAAATTAATAGTATCCAATCAAGATAACCTATACCATTCTTTTCAGCAGTCTGCAAAGTTAGAATTTAGCTTAATTTTAATATCTAAAACTAAAAAATACTCGGATCAACGTTAAAACTACTCATGTATTGG
>JAUCGD010000743.1 GCA_030377945.1 Desulfobacterales bacterium HSG17
TCCTGATGTAATCCAGCTCAACACCTTGGACAGACCTGGAACTGTATCTCATATTAAACCGGCATCAAAGCCTGAACTTGAAAGAGTGAAAAAAGCTCTTGAGTTTGACAACATTGAAATAATTGCATTTCCCCAATAACATAATAGACTTTTGAATATTATTCTAAGGTTTCAACAGGTAAGATAATTATGGCAAGAATCATTACAGTTACCAGTGGTAAAGGCGGAGTAGGAAAAACAAGCATCAGTCTTAATCTATCGTTGTCTCTTGCTTCACAGGGTTTTAAAGTATGTCTGTTTGATGCGGATCTTGGTCTTGCCAATGTTAATATTCTTACTGGTATATACCCGAAAAGAGATTTGGAATCTGTAATTTACGGGCAGTTCAGTTTAAATGAAATCATTATCAAGGATTTTCAGGGGATAGATATTATTCCTGGAAGTTCGGGTGTGAAAAAAATTGCAGACCTTACCCGAACCCAGACTGGTACCCTTATCAGTGCATTTTTAGAACTTGAAGAGTATGATTATTTTATCTTTGATACATCAGCAGGAATTTCTTCCCAGGTACTCTCGTTTTGTATGGCATCCCATGAAATTCTTCTTGTTGCTACCTGCGAACCCACATCTTTGACTGATGCATATTCCATGCTCAAGGTTTTGTCAAAGCGTGGATATAACTATCCTGTTAAAGTAGTCATAAATCAGGTGAAATCAGGTAAAGGCGCTCAAAGGGCATACTCCCAGTTAAAAGAGACTGTAAATAAATTTCTTAATCTTAAAGTTCAACCGCTGGGCATTATGGCTCAAGATAAAAATGTCAGAGCTGCTGTTATATCCCAGACCCCATTTTTTATGCTTTTTCCTGACACTATTGCCTCTAAGTGCATAAAGGCAATTGCAAAAAAATTAATTAAAAATTCAGGCCAGTATAGTGATATGCCCCTTGAATTGTTTTGGGATAAATGTCTGACTTTTCTTGAAAAATATAATAAGTCCCAGATTAAATCAAGTCAATCAATTGAACAAGGCAAATCAATTGAACCTGGAAAATCAATTAAATCAGATAGACCAGTTGAATCAGTGAATCTGATTGGGAAAAAACAAGATATTCCTCAAACTGATACAGGGCAAAAAGCAGTTCAGCCTGATCAAAAAATTAAATATGGTAAAAAAATCAAACCTGATAAAAAGGTACAATCTGATCTGGAAATAAAAAAAATCCTTTCCAATATTGAAACAAGGCTCTCCTCTTTGACAAGAGAGGTGAGTGAGATAAAACAATTTCTTAAAAATAACAGTAAAACAGATAAAATTCCTGAACCAAGAAAAATTCCCCTGGATTTTGAATCCTGGCTTAAAAAAACTATATTATAACCGCCATGTGGCGGATCTGGTTGACCACACGCAATACCCCGGGGGACAGAAACCAAAATATGAAAGAATCAAAGCTGTTAATTTAATCTTTCATATAAAATTTAAAAGGATACTTTGTGAAAGCTACTGCCCTTGAGATTAATTTATCTGATACCAAAGTTGATATTGCCATTGATCCCAGATATCA
>JAUCGD010000744.1 GCA_030377945.1 Desulfobacterales bacterium HSG17
GTTTCCAGAAACTTTTTATGGGTTTCTGCGGTGCTCATCTGAAGAGCCTGCATGGATTTCAAGCCTTCCTGAACTGTTTTGAAAGCATCTGCTATCAAAAATCCATGAGTCTGAGCATGGCCCGAAGGCGATGGATTCTGATTTTTTATTTTCATTTTTTTAATATTTCTCTCAATCTTTTTATCCGTTTCCGTGCCAGATGGTTTAAAAGCACGGGAAGGTGTTTGTTTATCAGGCAAAGCCTGTTGTTTTCTATTTTGGGCAGTCTCTGTTAAAGGTGCGGGTCTGGATTCAACTTTATTATTATTTTCAATTAGCGGTTTTTTTATTGGAACCGGTTTCTGCATTCCCGAACGAATTGTATCCGGTTTTATATTATCAGGTATTGCAGGTTCGGGTATTGCTTTCTGAAGAGTATTTTGTTTTTCAGTTTTGAGTACTGCTTTTTTTTCTGCTGCCTTTGGTTTCGTTTTTTCAGAGCGGTAATTGGCACCGGAAATGGGAATGCTCATTCTTTGTTTACGTTTTTGAATCACTGGAATTTCCCAGTTTTTAATTTCAACAGGATGACCAAGAGCAGCCAGATGACAGAGCAGACGTGCAAGATCTGCTATTCCAAAACGTTTTCCTGATGATGAATCAAGGGAAACTGCATTAAAATGCAAACCAATAAGAATTGATTTTATCAATCCAGACAATACTGATTTTGGCCCGACTTCAACAAAAGTCCTGACTCCCAGTTCAAACAGATTTTTTATTTCATTAACAAAATCAACAGGAGATAAAATCTGGTCTCCCAGGAGTTTTTTAGCTTTTTCAGGATCATCAGGATAAGGCTCTGCTGTTATATTGGAAAGTACCAGTATATCCGAATCAGTTGTATCTGAATCTGTAAAATCAGCTTTTTCCACGGCCTCAGCAAAAGGTTTTTGGGCGTCTGCAAGGAGTTTGCTGTGAAATGCAGCAGATACAGGCAGTCGTTTTGAACTGATTTTATACTTTTTTAATACCTGCTCTGCCTGTTCAATGGCTTCAACAGAACCTGACAAGACTCCCTGGTCCGGGCTGTTTCGGTTTGCCAGAACCACATCCAGATTTTCAGACTCAATTATTGAATCAATCTTGTCCAGGGAAGCCCTGACTGCTGTCATGGTTCCTGCATTTTCCAGGCTGGCTTCAGCCATGAGCCTGCCCCGTGTAAATGCAAGTTTAAAAAAGGTTTCCAGATCAATTTTCCGGCCTGCCAGAAGAGCGGTCAGTTCTCCAAAGCTGTGCCCGCAGGCTGCATCAGGTTTAATACCAAAACGATTGAGTATTTTTGCCATTGCAATACTCACAGCCCCGATAGCTGGCTGTGCAATATCAGTGCTTCTTAAAGCAGTTTCCTGGGCAGCTTTATCTTCCTGATTTTGTACAGGATACGGATAGATAACATCGCTTATGCTCAGACTCATGGATTTTTGATAGCAGATGCTTTCAAAACAGTTCAGGAAGGCTTGAAATCCATGCAGGCTCTTCAGATGAGCACCGCAGAAACCCATAAAAAGTTTCTGGAAACCCAGGC
>JAUCGD010000745.1 GCA_030377945.1 Desulfobacterales bacterium HSG17
CATTTCTGCTGCAACCTTTCCCTGTTCCTGACCTGTCTTAATAACTGCACACAGGGTTCCGTATTTCACATGATATAAATTATTTGATAATATGGGTTTGCCAAATGCCTTTGATATAATGGGTATAATCTCTTTGTCAGTTAACAAATTGCCTTTATTGTCTCTTACTCCTTCCATTGTTCCGAAAAAAAGTGCATCCATCCCTTCTTTTAAATCTCTGACCGTTGCTAAGGCTTTATCAAGGGTTTCCGATGTTTTAAAAAAAACATGTGCCGGATATGACTTCTGCTCCGTTTTAAATTGTTTAAGAACTGCCCTTGAAGTTGGACTCTCTCTCATTATATATGCAATCCTTTTTATTGTAGGGTCTAGCTGCTGAGCAAATACAATAGTCTTCCTAAAATGAACTCTTTCAACTATACCGGTAACATTTGATGCAGGATAACCGTATTCTTCAGGACTGGCGTTCACCCCGCAGAATATTACAGGTGTTTGAACCCTGCTTTTTAAATATGGAACAACAAACATGGATTGTGCATTGTCATCTACTGCAATAACACCGTCAGGTTTATATGTTTTAAATAATTCATATGCCTGTCTGGCTTTATCTCTTCCGCCTGAAAAATCCTTTTTTGTACTCAGGGAAAAGTATTTAATAATACAATTTTTACCCAGAACATTTTCTATTCCCTGTTTAACTTCCTGTACCCATGCATACTCATAATCATAGCTCATTATGACCAGAACCTTATGTGTTGATGCATAAGCAATTACAGGTATTGATAAAATGAGCCACAGGAGTATTATAATATGATATTTTTTAATTTTGATCATGTTTTTCTCCTTTTAGATTTTTTCCTTTTGCCTATTCTTCTGTTCTGACAAGTTCCGCACCTCTAAGAATTTCCGGTCTGAGCTTTATACCCAATGACTGCATAATTGTTGCGTTTATAATACGTTTTCCTTTATGATTCATAGTTACAGGAATATCTGAAACCAATATTCCCTGCATTGCTTTCAACAGCATTACAGCAGCTATATTCCCCTGTTCCTGACCTGTATTAATAACTGTACACAGGACCCCGTAATTTGCCTGAAATGCACTTACACCTATTAACGGTTTACCGAATATTTTAGCAATAATCGGAATACCGTCTTTATCCTGAACAAGAGTTCCATCTGCTTTTGGTATTCCTTTTAAGGTCAATAAAAGCATTGTATCGCACTTGTCTTTTAACTCTTTTGTCATTGATTCAAGTTCTTCAAAGGTTTTTGGCATTTTAAAATCAATAAATTTTGCAGGATATGTCTCGACTTCCTGTTGAACCTGTTTTAACCCTGCCAAAGCTGTCGGACTATCCTTGCCAAGAAATCCGATTGTTTTTATAGATGGTACAAGCTGCTTTGCAAATGCAATGGATTCATTTATATGATAACGTTCCAGGATTCCAGACACATTTGATGCCGGATAACCGTATTTGTCAGGAACTGCATTAACACCGCAGAACATTACAGGAGTTTTCACCTTATCCTTTAAATATGGAACAACAAACAAGGATTGT
>JAUCGD010000746.1 GCA_030377945.1 Desulfobacterales bacterium HSG17
ATTGCATCCCCGTAACTGACAAGCTGTTCACGGGCTGCTTTCATCTGTGAGATCATGGCTGGAATTGCCTGGAGTTTTTCATGTGTCAGTTTCTTTGACTGCTCACCGGTTCAGTTTAGTGTTAATGAGGTATGGGTTGCCGTAAGAGTTAATGACGAATTCATTTTTGTAAAGGGTGAGCCTTATGATATTTATGTGCTTATGGATGCAGCAAGCACATTTGTATTTGGGCAGGTATTATCAAGAGTAGATAAAGAACCGTCTGAAAAAGATGTTGAAGATCTTTTTCAGACAGCATGGGCTGCGAAAAAACAATGGGCGAAAACGCTTATAGTGGAAAAAGATTCAACTGCTGAAGATGTTTTTAGAATACAGGCAGAAAAAAACGGCATCTCCGTTAATATCCTTTCTGTATCTGAATTCGAGCCAATTGCAGGAGATTTAAAAGAATTGTTTGCAAAAAGCTTTATGGGAAACGCCATCTAATAATTGATAGTTTTATTTGATAATTTTAGGAAGGGTATCTGCATTCATTCACGATCAGACAGGAACTCAAAAGGTAAAAATGCCATGCAAAAAAAATTCAACGACACAGGGCTGTGCGTCCCCAACCGGCATTATATGGTAGATATTTCCGGGAAAATTGAGCAGATAACCCGGCTTGTGGAAGCAGAAGAATATTTTACCATTAACCGGCCACGGCAGTTTGGTAAAACAACAACATTGATGTTATTGTCCAGGCAGTTGAATCTGCGGGATGACTATATAGCAGTCAGTATTACTTTTGAAGATATTGATTCTGATACACATCAAAATCAGGAACGATTTGTTGACGAGGTTCTTATTAAACTTATTAACAGGTTTAAATTATTGAATTTACCTGAAGCGGTTAAGTTTATTGAACAAAATATTAAACAAAGTATCGAATCGTTAACAAGCATCCTGTCCCTTTCACGTATTATCACCAGGCTATGCAGGGACATATTACCGGAAAAATCACTGGTGCTGTTGATTGATGAAGTGGATAAAAGCTCGGATAACAGGTTATTTCTGGATTTTCTTGCCATGCTTCGAGGAAAGTACCTGGAAAGAGATATTGGCCATGACCACACCTTCCATTCAGTAATCCTGGCAGGTGTTCATGATATAAAAACTCTGAAAGCAAATATACGCCCAGAAAGTGAAGATAGTTATGATGAAAGAAAATACAACAGCCCGTGGAATATTGCGGTTGATTTTGAAGTGGATTTGAGCTTTAATCCTTATGAAATTTTGACAATGCTAGAAGATTACAGCAAAGAAAATGACATACATTCTGACCTGACTGCTATTGCAGAAAAGCTCTTTTACTACACATCAGGCTACCCCTATCTGGTCAGCAAACTCTGTAAATTCATTGATGAAAAGATTATTAGCACCCGCAAAGATAAAAACTGGCAAATCCATGATGTTGAAACAGCATTTAAAATGATAGTTGATGAAGCCTATACAAGCACATTATTTGACAGCCTGACCAAAAATCTGGAAAACAACAAAAACCTTTATGATAATGTGTTT
>JAUCGD010000747.1 GCA_030377945.1 Desulfobacterales bacterium HSG17
TTATTATCTGATTTCTTACAAACTGGGCAATATTATTTTTTTGAAGTTCAATCCTGCTTCCTTCATCAAGGCCGCGTTCCACTAAGCATATGGCTTTTTCATCTGATTTGGTATTATCAGTGGTGACAACTCCAAGATAATATGAACGCGGGCTTCCGCTTCCGACTCTGACTCCTTTACCGATTTTTACCAGACCGTAATAGGCAGCACCTAAAGCAACTGCCAGGTCAGGATTGTTATTTTCCATTATTCTTGGCAGGGTATTGTCATCAATTTTGAACCAGTGCCTCACAGCAGCACGGATTTGCTCCTGGATAACAGGGGATTTTAAAGAACCGCCGTTAAAAAGGATCAGGTCAGGAGCAGGGTTGTCCCTGCCAAGTTCTCTTTTAACATCTTCCCGGTGATGTTCCAGAAACCATCCCATATGCTGTGTAATGGCAGGTTCAGCTTCATAAGGCAGGCCAAACTCTGTAATTCCTTTGCGTACATCTTTGTTTTTACCCAGATCAGGGTCTGCAATGGGAAAAAAACCTTCAAGAACAATTCCTTCAATTTCCTTTTTATCAAGGCTTGCAGCAAGTGTTGCTGCTATGAGCTTTTTGCCTTTTCCCATCAAGGTTATTTTTCTTGAATCGGTTATTCCGTCAAGGATCATTTCTTTAGCCTGACGGCATTGGTGGCAAAGGGATTTCCACCTGTCTGTGCTAAGGGATACTTTTTTGCCTTTTTTAGACATCCGCATTTCAACTTGCCTTGCAAGAGCCAGATCCACATTATCTCCGCCCAGGATCAAATGATCTCCAACTGCAATTCTTTCAAACCTGGGGCTTTCATCAACAACCTTGAGTGTAATTAAGGTAAAATCCGTTGTGCCGCCGCCAACATCACACACAAGAATTAATTCACCTGGATTTACATACTGGCTCCATTTTTTTTCATGGCCTATAAGCCAGCTGTAAAAAGCTGCAAGAGGTTCTTCAAGCAAAGTAACATTATTCAATCCTGCAATTGCAGCAGCCTCCAGTGTAAGGTCCCTTGCAACTTCATCAAATGATGCAGGTACTGTTACAGTTATTAACTGGTTTTCAAGATACAGGTCTGCATCATCTCCAATAGCGTTGTTCCAGGCATTTTTAACATGCTTTAAATAATATGCCGTAGCCTGAACCGGTGAAATTTTAACAACTTCATCTCCAGCTCCCCAGGGCAGTATCTTAGCTCTTCTGTCTGCATTGGAATGGCAAAGCCAGCTTTTAGCTGAAGAAACCAGTCTGGAAGATACTTTTGAGCCGTGATCCCTTGCAAATGCACCCACAAAAATATCATCCTGGGTTCCCCAGGGAATGGATAAAGCGCTTTTGGAAATATCATACTCTCCCGGAATATAAAGAAAGGAAGGAAGTACTGAAAGATCTGAAAATTCACCGGCCCCTGTCAGTTGAGGAACCTTGAAAATTTTAATCTGTGAATTTTTATTATCATTATCTTGCAGATCTACATAAGAAACAGCAGAGTTGGTTGTTCCAAGATCAATACCGATTATATATCTTTTAT
>JAUCGD010000090.1 GCA_030377945.1 Desulfobacterales bacterium HSG17
ACTCTCTTTCGATTGTATGTAATACTTAAGGACCTATTGACACACAAATATCTTAACCGATATTGGTTAATGAGGAAGAAGGAATATATATATATATAAGGTTTTAGGTATGTGCGTGCTAAAATATAGACACGGTTTCAATAGATCGATCATGATTTTTTAAAACAGATACCACGCTTGGTACCCACGATATGGTAATGCTGGCACTTTTTAACCTACTTGAGTTGCGGAACGATATTATTTTTCTTACTGATTTTTATTCGGACGGTGGATTTGCCTATGCAGAAGTAACACCGGTCATGGACAAGGATGATGAAAATTTGACCGTCGATTTGGTGTATAAAATCGCCAAAAACCAGAAAGTTAAATTTGAACGTATCGTTATTCGCGGTAATACGCGTACACGGGACAAAGTCATCCGCCGTCAATTGCCAATATTTGAACAAGGCTTGTATTCCGGTACATTGCTTAAAAAAGGGATCCAATCCATCAATATGATGGATTATTTCGAAGATGTAAAAATGGACACCCAGGAGGGTTCCACCGAAGACCAGATGATCGTAACCATTGACGTCAAGGAAAAACCCACCGGATCTTTGAGCTTTGGTGGTGGGTATGCCAGTGAGGGTGGTTTTTTCGGCGTGGTTGAGGTCACCCAGCGAAACTTATTCGGACGCGGCCAGATATTAATGCTGCAAACCGAATTCGGGGGACTGATGGACCAATACCGGGTACGGTTTATCGAACCTTGGGTAATGGATATCCCGCTTTCGATGACTGCTGAAGCATTCACCTGGGAGAAAGACTACGATACTTATGACTGGGCAAGTACCGGCGGGGAACTGGCATTTTCCTATCCCGTTTGGAAGCGCTGGCTGGGGACGATCTCATTTTTTGGCGATGTGGGTAATTATTCCAATGTGACGACTCGGGCGCCGTTTTCCGTATTTTTAAATTCTTTGTTCGGCGATATCCTGACACTGGGATCATCAGTATCTCTGCAGTATGATACTAGAAATGATAATTTCCGTCCCACTCGCGGCGTCAAACATTTTTTCCGGGCCAAGTATACCGGTTTTGGCGGGGATGTTGGGTTTACAAAATATATTGCTGAAACGAGTTGGTACAAGACCCTCTGGAAAGATTTGGTTGGGCTTGCCCATGCCAAGGCCGGATATGTACATGAAAATTCGGGCGGTTACTTGCCGGATTATGAAAAGTTTTTCTTGGGTGGTCCCACTTCCATGCGCGGGTTTGAACGAAGTGATTTAGCCCCCAGGGATATTTTCGGTCGAAGTAGCGGTGGTGACAAATTCGTTCAGCTGAATTTTGAACTGACATATCCGCTATTTGAAGAGATGGGTATTATCGGGGTTGCGTTTATGGATATAGGGAATGTTTACGGCAATGTCCAGGATTTTGATCTGGGAGAAATGCGGGAAAGTGCCGGTGTGGGAGTCCGTTGGAATTCTCCCTTTGGCCCATTGCGAATCGAGTATGCGTTTATTCTTGATCCGACCGAACAAGATTCTTCGACAGGGAAATTGGAACTGGGAATGGGAGCTGCCTTTTAAATTGATATTTGATTACTACATAAAAAATTAATTGAAATGCCCTAAAAGGAGGGGAAATGCCGAAAAAAAGAATGATGCGTCTGGTTGTTGTACTAATGTTTTTTTTAATTCCCGGGATATGTTTGGGAGCGGATATCGCAAAAATTGGCGTTCTGGATTTTAAAAAAATTCTGCAGGATACAAAAGCTGGTGATTATGCAAAAAAGCAAATGAGCAAAAAGTTAGACGTCTCCAAAGCGGATCTTGGCAAAAGAGAGATCGAACTCAAAGCGCTCAAGGAAAAAATTGAGCGGGATGCCATGGTCATGAGCAAGGAAAAACGACAGGAAGCAGAGCGGGATTTTCGCATCAAGGCCATGGATATTCGTGACTCCGAGAAAAAATATCAGGATGAATTGAAACGCCTCGAATTTGATCATATGTCGCGGATGCAAAAAGAAGTCGCTGCCATTTTGGAAGAATACTGCAAGAAAAATCAATATCTTTTAGTGGTCGAAAAAACCAGCGCCCTGTATTACCCGAAAGCGAATGACATTACCGAAAGCATCATTAAAATTTACAACCAACGTTTCAAACCACCTAAATGATGTGATTTAATTGATGCCTAATACACCTAAAAACTATACCGTGGCTGAGATCGCTCTTGAAGTTAATGGTAATTTGACCGGGAGTGTCGATAAAAGGATTATAGCTGTCAAACCCTTTGATGAGGCCGGGCCGGACGATATTACCTGCGCGATGGATTCACGGTATCTGTCACGCCTGGATGAAACCGAGGCCGGTGTGATTATCGTACCAACCAGATTTGATGCCAAACAGCGAGCAGTGATTAAAACAGACAACCCGTATCTGGCATTTGCCAAAGTGCTGGCACTTTTTCATCCCAGAATTTCACCGGGGGTTGGCATTGATCCAAAGGCCGGTGTCAGTGATGACCTGATTCATGGAACAGACATTTATGTGGGATATGGGGTTTTTATTGGCCGGAATGTAACAATGGGAAAAAGGGTTTGTATTCATCCCAATTGTTATATCGGCTCAAATGTAACGATAGGGGATGATGTCTGGTTAATGCCGAATGTCACAATTATGGATGGGTGTATTCTAGGTGACCGGGTTACCGTTAATTCCGGTAGTGTTATCGGCAGTGATGGATTTGGATTCGCACCCGATGGAGAATCCTATTGTAAAATACCACAAGTGGGATTTGTTAAAATCGGCGATGATGTGGAGATTGGAGCTGGTAATACCATTGACAGGGCGACGATAGGAATCACGGAGATTGGAAATGGTGTTAAGACCGATAACCTTGTCCAGATTGCCCATAATGTCCAAATCGGTGAAAATACCGTAGTAGTCGCTCAGACCGGTATTGCAGGATCGGTTCGCATCGGCAAGAACGTCGCCATTGGCGGGCAGGCCGGTATTGCAGGGCATGTTGAAATTGGTGACCATGCTAAAATCGCAGGCCAATCCGGTGTCAGTCGGTCGGTTCGCAAAGGAGCGATTGTTTCCGGGACACCTGCTGTTCCACACGGTTTATGGTTGAGGGTCCAAAGCGTTATCAGTGGATTGCCGGATCTTAAGAAAAAAATCGGGTTGCTGGAAAAAAAAGTGAATGACCTGGTCTCCGGAAAATGATGAATCAAGTTGTTATGAATGAAACAAAATGTACATAAGCGGAATCACTGTATTTAATTGGAGATAAAAATGGTTCATCCAACCGCCATCGTTCATAAAAATGCGGAAATCGGCAATAATGTGGACATCGGTGCCTTTTCCATTATTGGTGACAATGTCTTTATTGGCGATGATACGGTTATTGGCCCGCATGTGGTGATTGATCCATATGTGGAGATCGGTCCCAAATGTCGTATTTTTCAATATGCCGCCATCGGCGCCATACCTCAGGCGGTTCGGTTTGAGGAGGGTGAAACCTGGGTAAAAATTGGGGCTGAGAGCGTAATCCGCGAATTTGTGACCATTCATCGGGGAACGGATTTCGGGGGTGGTATTACCGAAGTCGGTGAGAAAAATCTTGTCATGGCCTATACCCATGTCGCCCATGATTGTCGCATCGGTAAAGAAGTCATTATGTCCAATAATACGACATTGGCTGGGCATATTGAAATCGGGGATTTTGCAACCATTGGCGGGCTTGTGGCAATCCATCAGTTTGTTCGTGTCGGTGCATATGCTTTTGTGGGTGGTAAATCCGCCGTGGTCAAGGATATCCCGCCATTCGTGATCGCTTCAGGAGATCGCGCAAAATTGCATGGTCTGAATAAAGTGGGGTTGCGGCGCAGAGGGATTTCAGATGAGAGCATTAATCGGCTCAAAAAAACATATCGCTTATTATTTCGCGTGGGGTTAACCATTAATGAAGCCATGGAGCGGATACGAGCGGAAGTCGAGGCTGATCCGGTGGTGTACCAGATGATTGATTTCATCAAAACATCGGAACGGGGGATCACGCGTTAAGCCCTTTTGCCTTTTTGCATACCGATGGAAAAACAATCATGACAAAAAAAAAAATCGGCCTGATCGCCGGAAATGGGAAATTTCCGATTTTATTTGCAACCCGGGCCATTGAATTAGGGTATACAGTCACAGCCGTTGCCCATAAAAATGAAACCCTTGAGGGGTTGGAAACAATTGTCCCGGATTTGGAGTGGATCCATGTCGGGCAGATCAATCGCATTATTAAGTTTTTTAATAAACGCGGAATCACCGAAGCGGCGTTGGTGGGTGGAATCAAAAAAACGCGCATGTTCACGGATATTAGACCTGATACCAAAGCCCTTTCTCTTCTATCTTCTCTTAAAAGTACTCATGATGACGGTATATTGCGGGCTTTTGCGGATGTCCTTGAAAAAAACGGCATCCGGATTACGGCATCCACTTTTTTATTACCGGAGATTCTCGCCCCCAAGGGGTTATGGACCAGGCGTAAACCTGATAAAAACGAAAATGCGGATATTGCCCTTGGTTGGCGGCTTGCCAAAGAAATTGGACGTTTGGATATCGGCCAGTGCGTGGTGGTTGCGAAAGGATCGGTCCTTGCAGTGGAAGCCATTGATGGCACCGATGCCACCATTCAACGCGGGGGGCATCTGGGGAAAGGGAATGCCGTGGTGGTAAAGGTGGCTAAGCCCAATCAGGATTTTCGGTTTGACATACCGGCCGTAGGGGTTGAAACACTCCGTAACATGCATGCGGCCGGATGCTCTGTTCTTGTTGTAGAAGCCGGTAATGCGGTGACTTTTGACAGAGTGGAGATGATTCGGGAAGCCGATCAGTGCGGGATGACGGTTTTGGCAATGACAGATGAGGATTTTTAAGTATGGCGGGATTTAATAATATTCGAATAGGTGTAATCGGGACCGGTTACTTGGGCAAGTATCACACTGAAAAATATGCCCATCTGGACAATGTGGAATTAGTGGGCGTCGTGGATGTGGATGCGAATGCAGCGGAAAAGGTGGCCCTTGATAATGCTACAAAACCATTTACCGATTATCGGGCTTTGTTTGGTAAAGTAGATGCCGTCAGTGTTGTGGTGCCCACTAAATATCATTATGAAATTAGTAAAGAATTTTTACAGCAAGGCGTGGATGTTCTGATTGAAAAGCCGATGACAGTAACCTTGTCCGAGGCAGATGAATTGATAAAACTTGCCAGCATGCAAAATCGCATCATTCAGGTGGGACATTTGGAGCGTTTTAATCCGGCGGTGAAGGCCTTGAAAGGGATTGTTGAGAATCCGCAATTCATCGAGTCTCACCGGCTCAGTACCTATAAAGACCGGGGAACAGACGTCAGTGTTGTCCTGGACCTTATGATTCATGATATTGATATAATACAAAATTTTGTGGCATCAGATGTGACTGAAATTCGGGCAGCCGGTATTTCCATTATCAGCCAGTATCCGGATATTGCCAATGCACGGCTTGAATTTAAGAATGGGTGTGTCGCCAATGTTACGGCCTCTCGCATTTCAATGAAGAATGAGCGAAAAATCCGTCTATTTCAGCCCAATGCTTATATCAGTGTTGATTTTGCAAATCATGAGATTAAAATTGTCCGTCAGGATCAGACCAAAACCGAGGCCATTATTCCAGGTATGGAAATTGAAACCATCACTATGGATCATGGGGATGCGCTTGATGATGAGATACGACATTTTGTCCACTCGGTTGAGAACCGTTCCATACCTGAAGTTGATGGAAATGTCGGGCGGAAAGCTCTTTTTACAGCCTTAGAGATTATTGAGCAAATCAGTTCCACCCAACCCAGTTTGTTATCATGAAGACGGATAATCCCCAAAAATGTGTGATGGTGATCGCCGGTGAAACTTCCGGTGATATCCATGCCGCCCATTTGGTCCATGCCATGCGTGCCAAAGATCCGAATTTGTTTTTCTGCGGGTTCGGCGGAGAAGCCATGCACAATGCCGGTGTCAGAATCCTGGTGGATGCCAATGACTTGGCAGTAGTAGGGATCACCGAAGTGATCGGCCGCTTGCCAGTTATTTTTCGTTCCATGAGCCGGGCCAAAGCACTTTTAAAGAGTCTGGCACCGGAATTATTGATTATCGTCGATTTTCCGGATTTTAATCTGCGAGTGGCAAAATTTGCTAAAAAAATCGGTATCACGGTTTTATATTACATCAGCCCCCAGGTGTGGGCCTGGCGAGAGAATCGAGTACATACGATTAAAAAAAGAATTGATCACCTGGCCGTTATTTTACCATTTGAGGCTGATTTTTTTAAAAAATATGATTTGCCGGTCACCTTTGTTGGTCACCCCCTTTTAGATGAATTGCCGCAATCAGGGCCGGACAACGATTACTTGCCCGTTCCAACAAGCCCGGTGATCGGATTTTTACCGGGTTCACGACCCAAAGAAATTTTGCGTTTACTACCCGCCATGCTGGGTGCAGCCGCCCAAATTGCAGTCCGCCTGCCCTCGGCTAAATTTCAAATATCAGCGGCACCGGGTATTGATAAGGAATGGTTGGAATACCTTATCGGGCTTTATCAACCCAAAATCGAAATTGTGGTTGTCAAGGAAGATGTGCATCGATTTATGGCCAATAGCCATGTCCTGGTGGCGGCCAGCGGGACTGTGACATTGCAGGCGGCGCTGTCCGGAAAGCCGTTGGTGATCATTTATAAGGTATCCGGCTTCAGCTATTTTCTGGGTAAACATTTGATTCGAGTGAAATTTATTGGTTTGGTAAACCTGATTGCCGATGAGGAACTCGCACCGGAATTGATCCAGAAAGACGCCACACCTGAAAAAATTGCCCAAAAGGTTATTGAGATTATATCGGATAAAGAAACCTACCAATCTCTCTGCCGAAAATTAGCAGCACTCAAAGAACGATTGGGGGGTCGCGGTGCATCAGAGCGATGCGCGGAAATTGCCATTGATTTGATGCAGAAAATGCCGCAACCGCTGCTTTTACCATTTGGACATCGGGAAGATAGCGAAACGATTCAAAAAGAAATCCCGCCGAGGGTGAAATGCTGAAATGATGGCTTTTATGAAAATTATAAATCGCTATATTTTTAAAGAATTATTGGGCCCGTTCAGCTTGAGTATCGCTTTTTTTACGTTTGTGTTCCTGATGACCAAAATTTTGGAAATCACGAATTTGATTGTTAATTTTCGCATCGGCATTGGAGTTGTCGGCCGGATGATTTTTTTTGCCATGCCGTATTTTATGGTTTTTACGATTCCCATGTCGGTTATGCTGGCG
Organism: Desulfobacterales bacterium HSG17; assembly: GCA_030377945.1. The sequence goes on from JAUCGD010000090.1 coordinate 7,339, forward strand.
GTCTTACTGACTTTTTTACGCATGGCCAATGACAATGAAATCAATGCCCTGAAAGCCGGCGGTGTGAGTCTCCGTCAACTATTGCCACCGGTGCTTTTTTTTTGTGGACTGGGAGCGGCGATAACTGCTTGGATGATTACGGTCGGCATGCCCTGGGGGGCTTTTGCCACTAAAAAGACTGTTTTCGAAATAGCGCATGCCAACCTGAATGTGGGATTAAAGGAAAGAACTTTTATCGATCAATTTGATGATATCATGCTTTACATTACCCGTCTGGATGTGAAGCAGAATATGCTGCATGATATTTATATTGAAGATCGACGCAACAAGGAAATCGTCAGCACAATTGTGGCCCCAAAGGGTGTTTTAATGGGCACCAGTGATGAGGAACGCGGGGTTTTGCGTTTGTTCGACGGATCGGTAAATCGTACTCGCCTCAGCGATCGAAGCATCAACTCCATACGATTTGATACCTATGATATCAGTCTGGACTTTGATAATATGGATCGGGAGGAATATCTAGCCGCCAAAGAGGAAATTGAGATGACTTTTGGTGAACTGGTTGACAATATCCAGCACGCAGAAGACAAGTCCAGGACCAGTAATTATTATAATGAACTGCGCATGGAATTACAGCGAAAACTGGCTGTTCCGGTTTCTTGCCTGGTTTTAGGGCTTTTGGGTATACCTTTGGGTGTACGCGCCAAAACTGGTAAACGGAGCGTCGGAATTGTTTTGGGACTTGGTTTTTTTCTTTTATTTTATTTAATGCAGTCAATCGGCGATGTCTACGGGGATAAGGGAACCTTAAGCCCTTTTGCGGCGATCTGGTATCCGAATTTTGTTATGACCGCGATCATGCTTTTTTTATTTAAAACCACTCGGTAATCAAAATTTATGCTTTCGATTCTTCATCGATATATTCTGGGCGAAATCAGCAAATATTTTTTGCTGGTCATGGTCGCCGTAATCGGCATTTACCTGGCAGTTGATTTTTTCGAGAAGATTGATGACTTCATGGAAAACGGTGTCCCCCTTTCTCGGGCACTATGGTTTTTTATCTTGAAAACACCCCTCATTATTTCTCAAATTACACCTGTGGGGATATTGTTGTCAGTGTTAATTACATTTGGTTTGATGGGAAAGCATAATGAAATTGCCGCCACCAGTGCCAGTGGTATCAGCATTTTCTATTTAAGCAAGCCGATTATTGGAATGGGGATATTGGCTTCTATTCTGTTGTTTTTTTTCACCGAAATTTTTGTACCGTTTTCCGCTTACAAATCAAATGATATTTGGCTGAATGAGGTACGGAAAGACCAGATTGAATCCAGTCGTGCCAATGAAAAGGATATATGGCTTAAAGGACCTCGCAGTATTTCCCATATCGGGCACTATAACCCTCATACTAAAAAACTTTATCGCTTAACATTTAACGAGTTTGATGAAAAGTTTGCCCTAAAATTGCGTGTGGATGCCCGTATGGCATTTTTTAGAAACGGTATTTGGTATTTGGAAGAGGCATTATTCCAATCAATAGGGGATGGGGAGAAACCAGCTGATATTCAGTTTTTTGCAGAACGGGAGTATCCTTTGCCCTATAACCCTGATGAATTGCGCCAGGTGGTTAAAACCAGTGAGGAAATGAATATTATTGAATTATACCGGCATATTCGGAAAATTGAAATGGAAGGATATGATGCCCGCGTCTACCGGGTTGATTTTTTTGCTAAATTCGCTTTCCCCTTAGTGTGCTTGGTTATGAGTATTATGGCCGCCGGTATTAGTTTACGTAAAATTACAGGTGATGGTATTGGCGTTAGTATTGCCTATGGGATCGGCATTTCATTTCTTTTTTGGTTTGTTTTCAGTTTTTGTCGATCTTTGGGGTATGGGGAAATTTTACCACCAGCGGCAGCTGCTTGGACTGCGGATATCATTTTTCTTTCCTTGGGTGCCTATTCATTATTGATGGCTGAGTGAGCAACATCGGAGATACTGTGTACCGATTGCTGTTTTATACCATTATGGGGTTGTATTTGGTGCTTGCAACTTTGTCAGCCCTTGTCATCGGCCCTGTTTGTTTACCTCTGTTACTCTCTTCCGAAAAACGACGGAAAACACTCCTGGCAAGGCTTTGGATCGGAAAAACAGGGTATATTGGGAAAAAAAATAGTAAACCGATTTGGGTGCATGCCCTATCTGTAGGTGAAGTACTTTCCGCTGTTCCGTTACTAAAATATCAAAAAACAAAACGTCCTGAAAAGGATTTTTTATTCAGTACATCCACCTTTTCAGGTATGCAAATCGCCAAAGAGCGGTTAAACCAATGGACGAAAAACTTTGTTTTTTTCCCCTATGATTTGCCATGGGCGGTCCTTTTTTCTTTGGCCAAAGTTCGCCCCTGTCTCGTTATTATTGTGGAGACGGATTTTTGGCCATTATTCTTATATGTTTTGAAAAGAGCCAAAATTCCACTGATTATGGTAAATATTCGGATTTCGCAGTCGTCTTTTCGCGGTTATTATTCCTTTCGCAGTTTGCTTGCACCATTGTTGAACAGTGCGGAGAAAATTTTTGTCCAGCGTAACAAGGACCGCATGCGACTGATGACCATTGGTGTAGCCCCTCATCGAATCGAGGCCAGAGGCGACCTCAAAATGAATCAGCAACCGGATAAAATGTCTGAGCCTGACAAAAAAAAACTTTTGCGGGTTGGTATCATAAATGAGCGAAATTTTGTTTTTCTTGCCGGCAGCACTCACCCGGAGGAAGAGGAAATTTTGGTAAAGGGATTGTTGCCGATATTAAAAGCGGAGCCGGATATAAGAATTGTCTTGGTCCCTCGTGATCCGAATCGTGGGCTCGAAGTTCAGGCAATAACGGAGCATTATGGGCTTACTTCTCAATTATGGTCCACGGTTCAATACGGGGTTGATTCGTCTGCCACTGTTCTAATTGTCGATGCCATCGGAAAACTGGCAGCTCTGTATGAAATTTGCCATGTCGCGTTCATTGGCGGTAGTTTAAAGGACTTTCGGGGGCATAACCCGCTAGAAGCCGCATACTATGGAAAACCAATATTGTTCGGTCCATTTATGCAGGATTGTGAAACCGCCGCAAATGCACTTTTGGAAAAAGACGGAGCAAAGGTGATCCAAAATGCAGATGAATTAGGACAGATGTTGATTGTTTTGTATAAGAATAAAGATAAGCGAATGAGAATGGGACGGGCGGCTCAAGCAGTTGTAAAACACGATTCTAAAATACTTGAGGAAATATCAACGGAAATTGAAAAGGTGGTAACTTAAACTCCATTGAATAATCTGCGTAATACTATTGAGCAATGCATCCATGGACCGGAAGGTACCATAAATCAGGGCTGGGGTTTGCTGTTGCAATTGCTATCGATTTGTTATGGGGCAATTGTCCGATTCAGGCTACTGCTTTATCGGCTGGGAATTTTCAAAACCCATTATTTACCGGCCAAGGTCATTTCCATCGGTAACATTGTTGCCGGGGGCACCGGTAAAACACCGGCGACGATTTTAATGGCCAATACATTACGGCAAAAAGGTGAAAAAGTTGTCGTTGTGAGCCGTGGATATGGTGGGCGTAAATCTTCAAAAATCCCTTATGTCGTCAGCGATGGCAAAAACATGTTCCTGAACGCAATTGATGCTGGGGATGAACCTGTTTTGATCAGCCTGTTAACCCATGATGTACCTGTCATTATCGGACAGGATCGCTTCAAGGCGGGGCAAGTTGCTATTCGTGAATTCAATGCGGGAATAATTTTACTGGATGATGGTTTTCAACATGTTAAATTACATCGGGATTTTAGCCTGCTCTTGATGGATGCCGGTGCTCCTTTGGGTAATGGAAAAATTTTACCACGCGGTCCGATGCGTGAACCGATAACTGCAATCAATCGAGCGGATGTGATATTGTTCACCCGCAGCCCAGTAGAACTTGGGGGGGGGGCATTGGGCAAGGACCCGTTTGGGTTCGGCAAAATGACATTCAGGGCACGCCATTCCATTGCCAAACGCGCCAATGATCTGTTTCCAGGTCTTACAAACGCGGTTCAGGCTGATTCGATCGAAAACAAGAATGTATTTTTATTTTCCGGCATTGCCGACGGGAAAAAATTTGAAGAAGGGGTGTGCCAATTCGGGGGAATCATTCGTGGTCATGCCGAATTCCCGGATCATCACTATTATTCAGAGAATGATCGAAAAAATATTTTAAGGAGGGCCATTGAAACCGGTGCGAGCGTCCTTGTCACCACTGATAAAGATGCTGCCCGATTAGGTGAAGGCCAACAATGGAAGCTGCCGTTAATGACTTTGGGTGTGGAAATGGAAATTCAATCGACTGAAAATTTTTGGGATCTCCTGCAGACGGAATTCAAAATATGATATTCTTTTTCAATAATTTAAAAGTAACAATAAAATCAAATAGATAGGGCTATTTTAAA
>JAUCGD010000091.1 GCA_030377945.1 Desulfobacterales bacterium HSG17
TAATACAAGAAGAAAAATCAACCTTAATGAATTCAAAGCCATGAGCCGGGCAATTTCAACCTATGAAGATATTAACCTGCTGGCTACACATATGGCAGAGCATATGTGCCGTTCTTTTGAAGTAAAAGGATGCAGTATCATGCTTTTTGATGAGCGTGAAAGTCGGTTGTTTCGTGTGAGCAGTTATGGTGTGAGTCAAGAATACCTTCAAAAAGGTCCTGTGCTTATAGATGGAAAATATACGGCTTTTGTGACAGGAGAGCCTGTATTTATTGAAAACTTCCAAAATGACATAAGGGTTCAGTATCCTGAAGCAGCAGCTAAGGAAGGTATTATATCAATGCTGTCAGTTCCCATTAAATACAAAAATGCTCCAATTGGCTTAATACGCATATATAATGATGAAATCTGGAATCTTGACCCTGAAGACCTGGATTCATTCTGCCTTCTTGCCGAATATATGGGCCTGGTCATTGAAAACAACGGGTTAAAAAACTTTCTTGATAAAGTAAAACTTGCAATGGAAACCCTGCCTCTTCGTATGGTGGAAGGAATTTAAGTATCTATGACAGGAAAACTCTTTACAGATACTTCGGATTTTTTTGCCATTGACTGCGGCAATGAAATTCTGGGTGAAAATGGAGATTTGTTAATCTGAAAAAACTTTATCCTTATATCCTGGGATGTTAAATAATATCCTCATGCACTTTTCAAAAGAAGCTTATGTATATTACGAACATGCAACTGAAATTATTGAAGATATAAAAGGATATTTATATTCTGTGGATGAATACAAAGGGGGCACACCTTGAAAAATTCATTTATAGTACCATTAAAAGATTCCATGAGTTCCAGGGCAGTTATTGATTATATAAGCAGTTTGCCGCTAAGCCCTGACAATATTGAAATTACCTTATTGCATATTTTCAGAAAACCGTCTGCCAGCGCACACTTTATGGGAAAAGAGTTTGCCGGGGAAGAAGAAGCAAGGCTGGAAACTTTTCTGCAAAATGCCAAAGATAAATTAATACAGGCTAATATCAAACCAGGGATGATCCATATCAGATTAGTATCAGAGCCTTATCCAACAATATCAGACGGAATTATCGAACAGTTTAACAAAGGAAATTTTAACATGATAGTGATTGGCCGCAGAAAAAAATCCAAATCAGAGGAATTTGTACTTGAGGATATAAGTGTAAAACTGGTCAGGGATATTGAAGGAGCGGCAGTTCTTGTTGTTAAATCTTGATAGTTAAGTCTTGGAATTTTAGGCATATTCCAATATTTCCTCATGAATAAATTGTAGCCTTACAATTTTTGGAATCTCCTGTATATTATCAAAATGACATCTCAAAGCATCAAGAATATTTTTCTTTAATTCTTCAATAGTGTCCCCTTCTGTATAAATAGATTGCCCCAATGCCTGTGCATTATAGCCCCCGTCAAGGTCTTCTTCAACAAGGAAAATAATTTCATTCATTTGTTGCCTCCTTTAAAATATAAACCGCAGCTTACTTCAGTGTCCTGACCGGGAGTACACGGTATCCTCTTGTTTTTACCATCCTGTCAGTATAATGAAATCCCCGGTTAAAATTATAAAGTCTGGCAGTAATTGACCTGGTTTCCGAAGTCCAGACCCAGCCGCAGCTTAATTCGATTTCAGGAACAATTTTAACATTCTGGCCGCAATCGGTTTCATATCCTTGATAATTATTATCTGCCATGTAAAGGCTTGAAAGTTCTTCCAGGGTTGGAAGCCGCCAGTCATCAAACTTTGCTGAAATTGTATAGGGAAAGGTAAATTTAACCCATTTTTCAGCCTGACGCCAGTTTATGTTACCCTGGTTATCTGTTTTTGACCACATAAGCCCCAGTTTATGATCCGTAATAGTACCGTCACCATTATCTGCAAATCGCTCTCCACCCAGAACAGAGGGCACATTAACGAGCATAAGAATTAAAAGTCCAAAGATCATTGATTGAATTTTGTTATTCATCCTTTCTCCTTTCCGGCCTTTATTCCGGCCTCTTTCACAGCTTAGGTTTTAGATAAAATTTATTTCCCGAATTCCTATGTTCTTATGTTATTGCATAATTTCTTATTCTGCAATAAAAAAACTGCAAGGATTTAACACAAGAAAGAATTCAATCCCAGCTTATGTAAAATCCTTGCAAATATTAATTCAAATTAAAGGTTGCAAAATGAGATGCCTGAACTGTTCATATGAGTTTAATCCTTTATTTGTAAAAAATCTTTCAGCCCAGAGGGTTATGGTGTGTGAATCATGTTATGCCATAGACGGTCAAAAAACCCCAAAACCGGATTTAGGATGGTTTAAAGCAGGATATGCTGTATTTAAAGCAGAGATGCTCATGCCCGGTTTTTTTCCCCCGGTAGATGATTTCAAAGCTGTTCACAAATGGCTTTCAGGCTTTTCAATGGCAAGAGCGGAAATCCCTGGTGAAATCACCATGGAATCAACCCTGAGTCAATCAGAGGATTATTGCTCGTACATAGAAGATGAGTTATTAAGAATTTTGAAACTTCCTCTTTGGATAATAATATGGCCAAGGATAAAAAACTTTATATATTCTTCTTTAACGCACAAACCTTTGGATTGATGTTGTGTTTGCAAATATATTTATTGGTTAAGCATTTCAGAAGCATGATCCAGAGTTGCCTGGGTCATTTTAACCCCGCCCAGCATCCTGGCAATTTCTTTAACCCTGTCTTCACGGTCAAGAGGAGTAATTCCTGTCATGGTTCTGCCGTTTATAACCTGTTTGGAAATACTGAAATGAGTCCTGCCGAATTTTGCAATCTGGGCAAGATGGGTAATGCAGAGAACCTGATGGAACTCCCCCAGCCCTGCAATTTTTTGTCCAACAACCTCTGCCACACTCCCGCCGATTCCAGCATCAACCTCGTCAAAGATAATTGTTTCCACAGACTCGGTTTCTGCCAGAATAACCTTTAATGCCAGAACCACCCGTGAGAGTTCACCTCCTGAAGCTATGCCAGCAAGGGCTTTTAAATCTTCACCAATATTCGGGGCAATCATAAATGAAGCCCTGTCAATGCCGGTGTCACTGATACTGCCCCCGTTTAAAACAAGAAAAGGGCTGGCAGATTCAGCAGCAGGTATCTGCTGCAAAGAAACCTCAAACCTGGTATTTGACATTTTTAAATCATTAAGTTCTTTTTCAACCTTTTTTGCAAGGCGGGTTCCTGTTTTATTGCGTTTTTCCGAAAGCCCGGCAGCCAGTTCAGCCAGTTTTTTACACTGCTCTGCAAGTTCCTTTTCCGTTTCTGCAATCTCATCAGATATGTTTTCAATTCCTGAAAGCTGTTTTTCAATGGATTTAAGGTGGGCAAAAACAGCCTCAAGAGAGCCACCGTATTTTTTTTTAAGCTTTCTTAAAAAATCCAGACGTTCATCAACAGCTTCAAGACGTTTTTCATCAATTTGAATATTACCCATATAATTTCTAAGATTTTCAACAATATCTTCAATACGGAAAGTTGTATCAGCAAGCCCTTCCACCTGGGGATCAAGTTCAGGGTCTATGCGGCAGGCTTTTTCCAGGCGTTTTTTTACCTCGGTAAGTCTTTCAACAATGGCATTCTGGGCATTGTAAAGTTCATCAAGGCCCCCGTGAACAGCAGTATAAAGGGTTTCCCCGTTTTTGAGCAATACCAGTTCCTGCTCAAGATCTGCATCTTCTTTTTCCTTTATATCAGCTTCCAGGATTTCATTTTTCTGATATTCAAGCAGTTCAATCTGTTCTGTCTGTCGTTTTTTTGTATTATTAAGTTTATTAAGTTTTTGAATTAAGGGCTGGATATTTTGATAAGCCTTTCTGACCTTTTCCCGCAGGGGCATGAGTTTTCCAAACTGGTCTAAAATAAGAAGATGCTGATTTTCATCTAAAAGCCCCTGATGTGCATGCTGGCCTGAAATGCTTGCCAGATCAACGGTAACTGCGTTTAAAAGGGCACTGGTGGAAAGGCGGTTATTTATATAAATCTTATGACGGTTATTTTGAGCAATAATGCGCCTTACAAGCAGTCCTTCGGACGGGTCAATATCATTTTCTTTTAAAATCCCGGCTGCATTAGTGTCCGGGCTGATGTCAAAAAAAGCTTCCAGTTCCGCTGTTTCTTCTCCTGTACGTATAACCCCGGCAGTTGCCCTGCTTCCCAGCAGAAGGTTCACAGCATTAATAATAATGGACTTTCCAGCTCCTGTTTCACCACTTAAAATGGTAAATCCCTTGGGAAAACTGATTTGAAGATCGTCGATTATAGCAAAGTTTTTTATGGAAAGATCTTGAAGCATAGTCAGCAAATAATAGAATATTTTAAGTTAATAAATAGTTAAAAGCCTGTTTATTATAAATAACGGTGAATCCATAACATGAAGAAGTATCAAAGGTCAATAACAGAGGTTTTGCAGTTTTTATAAAAAAACAGGAGAGTATGGTTTGTGGTGGACTCGTTTAGCAATTTCAGGTAAAGATGAAAATCACGAATAACAAGAATTAATAATTTATATATATTTGTCTTTTTGAACTGTGATTCATCTGATATTTATGAGGTATTTATGAGGTATTTATGAGGTATTTAAAATGATAGCAAATGCAAATTTACGTACACTTCCAATAGTTGAACGAATACGACTGGTGGAAGATATATGGGACAGTATTGCAGCAGATCGGGCGATATTGCCTCTGACAGATGAACAACGAGCAGAGTTAGATCGGCGTTTGGATGCCTATGAATTGGATGGAAATAAAGGCCGTATTGCAAGTGAGGTGATCACAGATATTAGGAAACGATTGTGAAATATAAGGTATATATTCGACCGGATGCGGAAACAGATATTGAAAGTGGTGCAACATGGTATGAGATGCAACGTGAAGGTCTTGGAGATGAATTTCTTAATGAAGTTATTAATACATTTGAAACTATCTCGGATAATCCGTACATGTATGTTGCAGTTCACAGAAATACACACCGCGCTTTAATTCATCGTTTTCCATTTGCAGTATATTATCGAATAGAGGAAGATTCACTCGTTGTTGTTGCGGTTATACATGGTAGCCGCCATCCAAAGCAGTGGAAGGATAGAATATAGATTAAAGTTTTGTTCTCCAGGTTTTTATCTGTGAACATATTTAATCTTTTTGCAAATAGATGGACTGTATATTAAATAATCATAACAAATTAAAATAATTGGTTTATAATATTATCTATAAATATATCATGATACGGAAGAATATGGAACCATATAAATGAAAAAACAGAAAATCTTAATTGTAGATGATGAACCGGATATGAGGATATTTCTTTCAACATTGTTTGAAACAAGCGGATATAAAGCAATAGTTGCAGAGGACGGAGAACAGGGGCTTGAACAGGCCAAAAAACTTATTCCCGATCTTATAACTTTAGATGTTATGATGCCTGGAGACGGGGGAATATCCATGTATGAGCAGCTTAGAACAAATGACAGGCTCAAGCAGATTCCTGTAATTATGCTCTCAGCCATAGCAAAGAAAACATTTAATCATTATTTAAAAATGCTTAATATAAAGCTTGGAGGTATTATTCCCCAGCCTGAAGCTTACATGGAAAAACCGCCTGAAGCTGAGGAATTGCTTGGAATTGCTGAAAAATTGCTGAACTAGATATTTTTATCCATCAACCCGGCCAACACATAAATATTTCATCTCAATATATTCCTCAATTCCATATTTTGAACCTTCCCGGCCAATCCCTGACTGCTTTATACCGCCAAAAGGAGCCACAACAGTTGAAAGAATGCCTGTGTTAATCCCCACCATGCCATATTCAAGACCTTCCGACACCCTCCACATTTTGCCCATGTCACGGGAATAGAAATAGGCAGCCAGGCCGTAATCTGTATTATTTGCCATTTCAATTGCTTGTGCTTCGGTTTTAAATCTGAACAGCGGTCCTACGGGGCCAAATGTTTCTTCAGATGCAATCTGCATATCCTGGGTAACACTGCCAAGGACCGTAGGCTCAAAAAAGGTTCCTCCCAGATAATGGCGTTTGCCCCCTGTCAGAAGAACTGCGCCTTTGGACAGGGCATCTTCAATAAGCCGTTCTGTTTTTTCCACAGCCTGAATATCAATCATAGGGCCTTGCTGGGTTCCAGGCTCAAATCCATTGGAAACCTTGAGGGATTCAACAGCTTCCAGGAATTTCCCCACAAAATTGTCATAAATCCCGTCCTGAACAAGAATCCTGTTTGCACAGACACAGGTCTGGCCGCTGTTTCTATATTTGCAGACAATAGCGCCCTGAACTGCTGCATCAATATCTGCATCATCAAATACTATAAAAGGAGCATTGCCGCCAAGTTCAAGGGATATTTTCTTAACAGTTCCAGCGCATTGTTTCATGAGCATTTTACCAGTGTCAGTTGAGCCTGTAAAACTGAGCTTGCGCACCCTCAGATCATCTGTAAGCTCTTTTCCAATTATTGAAGAATTACCGGTAATTACGCTAAATACTCCAGAAGGAATACCTGCCCTGTCAGCAAGCTCTGCAAGAGCCAGGGCAGACAAAGGTGTCTGACCGGCCGGTTTTACAATCATTACACACCCTGCTGCAAGTGCAGGAGCAGCCTTTCTTGTTATCATGGCACAAGGAAAATTCCAGGGAGTAATTGCAGCGCAGACCCCCACAGGTTCTTTTAACACCATAACACGGGTTCCCTGCTGATGTGTGGGGATGGTATCACCGTAAATCCGTTTTCCTTCTTCTGCAAACCATTCCACAAAAGATGCTCCATAGGCAATCTCTCCCCTGGATTCGGCAAGGGGTTTGCCCTGTTCCGCAGTCATGAGCATGGCAAGGTCTTCCTGGTTTTCCATGATAAGTTCATACCATTTGCGGAGAATCCCTGCCCGTTCACCCGCAGTTTTTGCTTTCCATGCTCCCCATGCCTGATTTGCAGATTCCACGGTCTGCTTAACCTGGGCAGGACTGATATTGGGAACGGTTCCCAGTTCAGTGCCGTCAGCAGGATTAATAACTTCAAGAGTTGCTCCTGAATCTGCATCATGCCATTGTCCGTTAATATAACACTGTTTTTTCAGAAGTTTTGAATCTTTCAAGGGAAGCATTTTTTCTCCTTTTTTTGTAATTATAAAAAATATAAAATGTAGGGGCAGGCCCCTGCCAACACAGGCTTCAGAAAGTTTCCCATCCATGAACACCTTTCCAATAGCCTTGTCCAGGGCATTGTGTGCATAACAACCGAATAAGGATTGCCCTCCACACGAATCAACAAAGGCTCTTCACCTATCAAATCTCTTCTAAATTCTTTCCAGACAGCGTTTCATATTGTAAAACATGTTTTACTGTTTCCGTAGTATCTTGATTCATGACGTACCCCTATTGTTTGTGAATAATTTATAAAAATTATGACAAGGTTGGGGGGTTGTCAATAAAAGGGGATTAATAAGATTTGAATTGATAAGCTGGGGAATACTGGAAAAAAATAAATCTCTGTATTAATGCATAATTCGCCAGTTTGGATCTCCGAGGCAGACCATGCAGTCCAGGTTATGTCTTAAAGCTGTTATAACCATTGCCAGTCTTCCATCATTGGACTTTTTGAAATGCGTTCTAAGTCTGTTTGTGATGCTGTTTATCATAAGTTCGATTTGTTCCCTGGCTTCAAAAGGGCTTCGGTTGTTTTCCAAAATTGCCATCAGACCGCTGAGAAAACATTTGCCAAAGGTATCCGGTGCTGTTGTGATGATATGGAAATCATTATTAAACCCCATATAGCCAACAGCCCCTTTGCTTATTGCCCGATGCCCCAGACCTGATACAGTACGGCAGGCAATGGCATAAATAAATTTGTTGTTTAAAAGATCAATATTATTTTCATCAATAACCGGTTTATCATCTGCACCTAAAAAGCTGTCCCGCTCACCATGATCAATAAATACGAGTAAACCGGAATTTCCACAATCTTTTTTTAGTTCAACTTCCACGTTGGTTCTTACAGCATCCTGACCTAAAACGGAAATAAGCTCAACATTATTCATTTTTTGCACAGAATCGTTTAATTGTCTTGCCCATGAAATAGTATATTCTGTTGCCAGGTCATCCGGCATTTGAGGGGCTACGAGAAACAATTTTAATTTTTCTTTTTTGGAGACTTCCTGTTTTTTACGTTCTATCTGCTCATTAAATGATCGAAGCAAACGATCCCATGCATCATCATCATACATATTGACCCATTGCAGTTCACTTAATTTCTCCGGAACCTCACAATCCTTGTCCATCTTTAAAGGAATCATATAAATATCATTTTCCAGTTGCTCCCCTGCAAAACTCAACCCTTTTTGGATTTCCTTTTGGAAATATCCTCTTTTATTTTTTGAATGCTGTGTCAGGCATACCAGGAAAAAATCGCATTCCTTGATAGCTTTATGAATGGCATATTCCCAATCTTCACCTGCAAGTATGTCTTTTTTTGCCATCCAGGGTTTGAAGCCTTCTTGTTCAAGTTTATGGTAAATTTCATTTACTTCATCTATATCTTGATCTGCATAACAGAGAAAAAGTCGAGCTTTTATCATTCTTTACTCCTTTTGCCTGGCGCACAATTTTAATCAACAACACTTTTTATTCCCAACAAATCATCAACTGAAAGGTCATCTTTAGGCATTTTTAATTCAGTCAGGCTTTTCATAAAATCTTCATGAAATTTTTTCCCTAATGGAGTCATCGTGCGGACTTCATCATACATCCGGCGTGGAGAATATTTTTCTTTTCCAATGAGAAGTAAAGGTTTATCAGGGTCTTCTTCTGCCATTTCTTCCAAAGAGCGTAAAAGAGGGTCCCGTTTTTCCAGGGCATCAATAGCTGCCTGGAGAATTTCATCCAAATCAGCAGGTTTGGCTAAATATTTATAAACATGCTGATTAATTGCATCTATCATATCATCATTATCTCCATGTCCACTGATGATGATAATTTGAGTTAGAGGCTGATTAGATTTAATTGTATTGATAACTTCCCTGCCATCCACTTCAGGCATTTTCAAATCCACGATTACCAGATCATAGATATTCTTTTCCCATAATTCCAGAGCTTGCTTCCCATTTTCAGCAATGTCAACATCATACCCCTCTTGTTTAAAAATATTTTCCCATTGTTTGAGAAGTTCTGTTTCATCTTCAATGATTAATATTTGATATTTTTCCATGTTTTTATACCTCCTTATTTTTAACAGGTATGGTGATAATAAACGTCAGGCCAACAGAAGATTCAGCAAAAGTTTTAATGTCTCCTCCCAGTTCTGTTACAGCTTCCCTGACAATTGACAGGCCGATTCCCATTCCTTTTCCAGGAGGTTTGGTAGTAAAAAAAGGATCAAAGAGTTTATCTTTAAGGTCTTCTTTTATACCGATCCCGTTATCTTCAAAATAAATGTTGATAACAGGCGTATCTCCTCGTGTATATTGGGTACGGACTAGGATCTCTTTTTTACGATCTTTGACCTGTAAAAGCGCATCAAAAGCATTTTGAATCAAATTTATGAATATCTGTTCTACCCTGGAACGGTTTGCATTGATTTCCAGAAGGTCTTGATGAAACTCAAAGATCACTGTTATATTATTATTTTTAAACTGCTGCGTAAAAAAGTTAAAAGCATCCTGAATAACAGCATTCAGGTTTACCGGCTCGGTTTTTAAATGGTCTTCTTTTGCCAGTGCGCGGATATGATTAACCTGTTTTGCCATCATATTGACTGCGTTAACAATTCCATCCATATTTTCCATCATATCTTCAGGTGTTATTTTATCTTTCTTCATGAAACGATTGGTGGATTGGGCAATTGTTTTTATAAGTTGAAGCGGAGTGTTAAGTTCATGAGCCATATTTGAAGCCATCTGCCCAAGAGTGGCCATCATTTCATTTCTGTAAAGCTGCTGCCGCCTTTGGTTTATAGTTTTTAATTTAGCGTCAAGTATGCGTTCTCTTAATGATTCTGCGTCCTCTGCACATATATTTTTGCATTTGTTAAAATACGAATCAGACGATTCCGTATCTCCCATTTCTGCATATGTTAAAGCTATTCCAGACAGTGCATCATAACTATTAGGCTCAATTTCCAATACTTTTTGATACTCTCCTATTGCACCGCTATAATTTCTTATTCTACGGCGGGCATCTCCAAGCTTTGATAGTATCGCACTATCTTTTGAATTGCTTTCTAATTTATTTTCGTAAAATTCAATGGCTTTGGCATAATCCCCCTGCTCCAAATAAGTTGTCGCCATTTCTTGCAAACTATAAATTATACCCCTTAAATCTTTCTGCCATTGAGTTTCCGTATGACTGAAACGTATAGTTCCCTTATAAAATTTTCCATATGATTCTTTGCAGTATTGATCCAGTTTTTCAATAAAAACCTTGGTGTTTCTGGCTGCTTCATCAGCCCAGTTGCTATATTGTGTTATAATTACTGTCGGAACAAAAATATTATTCAGACTCATTACTTTCATTGGCACCATACCTGCCAGAGATTTTAATTCTGCATCAAAGGACGGTTCCACAGGTAATGTCATGTCTAAAAGAATTAAATCAAATTGAATATCAGGATGCAGCAGCAATCTGCATGTTGTCTCAATATTCCAGGTATGGGTAATATGACTGCCTGTGAGTATGCTATCTACAAAATTTCTCATGGCTGCAAATTTAAGGGATTGATCTTCTACAATAAGAATTTTCAAGCCTTTGGCATCTTTTACTTTGTTTGCCAGTTCCTCAACAGGAATGCTTTGCAAAGCCTCATCACGGGTTAATTCAGCAGTTTTACCTTCCTGACTCACCAATATATTAAATTTTACCTGAAACCAGCGTTCCTTATCATTCCAGGAAATATCTTCAATTTTACCTGAAGCTCCTTTTAAACGGTTTAATAATATATCTGCAATAGTTGCCAGTCCTGTTCCCTGGCGTTTTAACAATGCCTGTTGCCGTAATTCATTATCACATATCATTTTCATTAAACAGGCTGTATCAACAGATGCATCATCATGGCGGGTTGAAAATATTATATTCAATTGCCTGGATTCAGAAGTGATTTCGTCTAAATCTGCTTTTATTTCAATACCAATTTCCTTATCTGTATTTTTAGTAACAGCATGATACACAACATTTTGATATAAAATTTTGAAAATTTTCAGTATGTCGTGAAAATTCTTGCCTAACAGATATAAGTCATTGATTCCCTGACCGTAAATCAGGGAAGCAGGTTTGATTCTTTTTTCCCGGATTTTTGCAAAATTAATATCCCATACAATCCGTTCTGCTGCCTGAACTACTTCAGGTATTGTAAAATCCCTGACAGCAGAATCGTAAAAATCAAACCATGTTTGATAATTGTCAATATTTCTGCGAAATTCTGATGAAGCATCTTCAAGTCTTGCAAGAAGTCTGTCTTTATCTTTACGGTCAAATTCATCTTTAATATGTTTCAACTGTTTGCTTAATATCCTTGATTTTTTCATTTAAGGGATGAAATACAGATTCACTGAGATATTTCCTGATACTCTCAAAACATCGTAAAGTTTTCTGATCAAGTATTTCACAGCAGAAAAGGAGAAATTGATCCAGATTCTCTTTTGTCAATTCCTGATTATTAAAATAATCTTCAATACTTGTACTCAGGTTTAACTTTTTTCAGAATAGTCTAATAACCCTTTAGGATTCTCAGATGGATTTCCATGTAAACTAATAAGTGCAA
>JAUCGD010000748.1 GCA_030377945.1 Desulfobacterales bacterium HSG17
GTATCATCAGCTACAAGATGTTCAACTTCGCCTAATACATCATCTAAATCCAGATCAGTGATGTCCTCCAATTGCTCAATACTTTTACCGGTTTTTCTGGCAACATGGCCTTTGACTTCATCTTGAAGAAAGAGTTTCCAGCCGTATATTGCAGCACCTTTAGCAACAGCTTCATCTGGATCAAATAATTGAGGATCAATTTCAAACTCTTCTTTAATTCGAGTTGTCACTTGAGGCATACGTGTTGAGCCGCCAACCAGTATTATTTCATCAAAATGATCATAACCTTTTTTTCCGGCTTCTTCCAGCATTTCATGAGTAAGTGATATTGTCCGTTCAAGTAAATCACGGGTCACCTTTACAAAGGTTTTTCGTTCCAGGGTGATTTTTACTCTTTCTCCGCCGTGTGTAATAAGAACAGGTGTCTGTTCTCTCTGGCTAAGAACTTTTTTTGCCTTTTCTGCTGATAGCTGTAAATCCTGACATGTATCAGGATCTTCTAAAATATCTTCATCCGAACCAACCGCAGTTTGAAATTCTTGTACCAGATGAGCTACAATCCGGTCATCCCAGTCTTTGCCTCCAAGATTATGATCTCCGCCTGTACAGATAACTTCAATAGATGCATTTGGTTTTATATCAATCATGGTTATATCAAAGGTCCCGCCCCCCAGATCATATACCAGAACAACTCTTTCTTCTGTTGATTCCATAGAACCGAAAGCTATGGCAGCAGCAGTAGGCTCATTTATTATCTGCCTGACATTGAAACCTGCTATCTCTCCTGCTCTTCGGGTTGCCTCGCGTTCATTTATTCCAAAATATGCAGGACATGTTATGACTATGTCTTTAGTCCCTGAAATACCAATATTTTTTTCAGCGTCCTGAACAATTTTTCGAATAATAAAACTTGAAATCTCCTCAGCACGATAACTGTTTGAGTTATGTTCAAAAAGAAAATTTGGTTCTCCCATGGATCGTTTAACAAAACTCACAACATCATTGGGATATAATTTAGCGCTTTCCTTAGCTACATCTCCAACAACTATATTGTCTCCGTCAAAGAAAACAACTGAAGGAGTAACTCTTTGATTTTCTGCATTTGGTACAACAACGGTTTTACCATATTCATCAACACAGGCAATAGATGAATATGTTGTGCCAAGATCAATTCCAAAAATTCGTTTTATCTGCTTACTCATCGGAATTCCTCATTTCAGTATCAGGCAACGGATTTATGTAATCATAAACCGCTACCATTTCAGGACGAATCATATCACCATCCCATTCATAGCCAGGATGTATACTTTCAGCCACTTTTTTGTCTTTTTCTTTTTCCTGAGTTTCAATCTTTTTTAATACCCGCTGTCTTGTCGGATCAAAATCAATTCCTTCACCGATAAATGGAGTAATACCCTGCCTGGAACAAATATCTTCCAGGTCTGAAGGAATATTTTTTAATAAGTTAAGCAATTTTTCAGGATCATTTTTCGATGGATTTTGGGCATTATAAAATTGAGATAGTTTTCTTATACTATC
>JAUCGD010000749.1 GCA_030377945.1 Desulfobacterales bacterium HSG17
CGATGGCGATGTGAAATGTCCATATATGGCGTTGTAGATAATATTAAGGAGATAGAGACTATGGCTTCACGCAACCAAACGGCGATTACACCCACCCGGAGTGAGGATTATCCCGAGTGGTACCAAAAAGTAATTCAAGCATCCGATCTTGCCGAACGTTCGCCTGTACGGGGGTGTATGGTCATCAAACCCTGGGGGTATGCCCTGTGGGAGAATATCCAACGCGGTTTGGATGATATGTTTAAAGCGACCGGGGTTAAAAACGCCTATTTTCCTCTTTTTATTCCCCTATCCTTTTTGGAGAAGGAAGCTGCACACGTTGAAGGGTTTGCCAAGGAATGTGCGGTGGTCACCCATCATCGACTTGAAGTGGGTGATGACGGCGGCCTGGTACCGGCCGGTAAACTGACGGAGCCGCTAGTCGTCAGACCAACCTCAGAAACCATTATCGGTGATTCTTTTTCCAAATGGGTAAACAGCTACCGGGATTTGCCACTTTTGATGAATCAATGGGCCAATGTTGTGCGCTGGGAAATGCGTACGCGGCTTTTTTTGCGGACCAGTGAATTTTTGTGGCAGGAGGGACATACAGTGCATGCCACTGCCGAGGAGGCAAAGGACAGGACCCGGATGATGCTTGAGATATATGCTCGCCTGGCCGAGGAATATCTGGCCATCCCAGTACTCAAAGGGAGCAAGTCGGAATCAGAACGATTTCCAGGAGCAGTGGATACGCTCTGTATCGAAGCCATGATGCAGGATCGAAAAGCCTTGCAGGCCGGAACATCCCATTTTCTCGGGCAAAATTTTGCCAAGGCATCGGAAATCAAGTTTCAAAACGCCATGGAAAAAGAAGAGTATGCCTGGACCACCTCTTGGGGCGCATCAACACGTTTGATCGGGGGGGTAATCATGGTTCACGGTGATGATGACGGCATCATCATGCCGCCGCGGGTGGCCTCCAGTCACATTGTGCTGTTGCCGATCATACGAAAACCGGAACAACAGGCTGAGATTTTAGAGTATGTCGAGACTCTAAGGAAAGAATTGTCCCAAGTCGATTACCATGGCGCTAAACTCAGGGTGGAAGTCGATGCCCGGGATATCGGCGGGGCTCGCGGATGGGAGTGGGTCAAGAAAGGAATCCCATTGCGACTTGAGATCGGCCCGCGAGATATCCAACAAGATGCCGTGTTCATGGCCCGCCGTGATCTTGGGGGAAAACAAAAAAAATCTTTGCCGCGAACTGAGTTTGTGGCCACTGTGGGTACTATTTTGGATGAGATGCAGGCCAACCTGTATCAGCGGGCCAAAGATTTTATGGATAGCCATACCCATGAGATTCATGAAAAGGAAGCTTTTTACGAGTTCTTTACACCTGAAAATGCTGAAACTCCTGAAATTCATGGTGGTTTTGCCATATCCGGATGGTGCGGTAACACGGATTGTGAGACTAAAATCAAGGATGATTTGACGGTTACCATACGGTGCCTTCCCTTGGAGGAAAATAAAATTAAAGGCACCTGCGT
>JAUCGD010000750.1 GCA_030377945.1 Desulfobacterales bacterium HSG17
GTTTTCATGAATACTTCCTGTCAGAGAATTTTCCAGTGGTACAAGGCCGAATTTTACAGAACCCTGTTTGACAGCCTCAAATACAGACCTGGATGAAGGCATTGAAACAGCCTCAATTTTTTGTCCAAAATACTGGATACATGCCTTATGATTAAATGTTCCTGCTTCATCAGGAAATGCAGCTTCCGGTATTTCCCCAGAGCCTTTCAGGTTTAAATCTGCTGAACCTGAAGCTTTGTCTATATAGGTAAAATCAAGCTGTTTTCCAACAACCGGTGCTATGACATAAATATCTCGCATGAGTTGTCCGAATTGACTGGGATACAGGCTCTGAGGTCCGTCGGAAAGAGCTTTTTCCGGCTGATTATGAACTTCGATTATCAGGCCGTCCGCTCCTGCTGCAACAGCACCCCGTGCCATAGGCGTAACCAGTTCCCGAATACCTGTGGCATGGCTGGGATCTATTATTACAGGTAAATGGGTCAGTTTTTTCAGCACTGATATGGCTGACAGGTCAAGGGTGTTTCTGGTATGGGATTCAAAGGTGCGTATGCCTCTTTCACAGAGCATCACATTTTCATTGCCCTCGGAAAGAATATATTCCGCAGACATGAGCCATTCTTCAAAGGTGGCTGAAAGACCTCTTTTTAAGAGAACCGGATTTTTCATGCGTCCCACGCATTTTAATAGCTCAAAATTCTGCATATTGCGTGCCCCGATCTGGACAACATCCACATATTTTGCCATCAAATCAGCCTGGGCAGGAGAAGTAATTTCAGTTACAACAGGAAGCCCGAATGTTTCCCGTACTTCTGCAAGGATTTTAAGACCTTCCTCCTCCAGTCCCTGGAAGGAATAGGGTGATGTTCTTGGTTTAAACGCTCCTCCCCGAAACATTACAGCACCGTAACGCCTTACCTCTTCAGCAATAGCCAGTGCCTGTTCCCGGCTTTCAACTGCACATGGCCCTGCAATTACCGTTATATGCTCTGCTCCCACAAGGATATTACCCACGGGAATTACACTATCCTCAGGATGAAGATCCCTGCTAACCAGCTTAAACGGCTTTGAAATGGGTACAACCTTTTCAACACCCGGAAGATTTTCAAAAAATGATTTATCAAGTTTTCTCTTGCCGATAATTCCGATAACATTCTGAGCATCATCGGATAATTCTTTGATAATGCTGCCCTCCTCAGGGATCAGGCTTAAGATGTGAGTTTTTTGATCTTGGGTGATATTGTTTTTTAATACGATAAGCATAAGATTTCTCTCCTTTTTGTTATTTAAAGAATTAAGCGTGGAATACACGAAAGATTGTTGATATCTTCTTTTTAAAGGGTCTACAAGAGAATTGAAGTTTGAATAGTTAGCCTATTTTTCGCCTAAAAGATCATCCCAGGTAAATTCATCCAGAGTGAGATTATCAAATTTTTTGCTTTCATTTTTTATCTTTCCAATTTGATCTTCATTTTTCAAAAATGCATCTGCAATCTCTCTGTCAAATTGTTTTTCTCTTTTCTCCATCA
>JAUCGD010000751.1 GCA_030377945.1 Desulfobacterales bacterium HSG17
TGAAAAAAAAGAGTCAGCAGTGAATCACCCTCACAATAACCTTTTATATATGGCTGTTAGCTTTGGTATGGTTGGTGTTATAATTTGCTTGTGGCTGTTTTGGAAAATGTTTATTATCTCTTGGCATAATAGAGGTTCTCCACTAGGCTATTTTATTTTTTCCATTTGTATCGTGATTTTTTTAGGTGGTTTATTTGATACGCTGATATTGAATTCAGGTACGAGTCTTCTTCTGCCAATGGGATTTGGATTGTTAAATCATCTTGGGGAAAGTAAAACTGGAGTTGATGGCAGATGATAAAAATAATTCTTGACTTTCTCCTGAATTATTAATAAGGGTGACAAAATGCCTGATTGAATTCTTCAACAGGTCACATATAATGCAAATCCAAAGGAGGGTCTTATGTACAAAATTAAAAAAAGTTTAATTTTTATTCTGGCTGTTCTATTACTTGCAATCTTTTGTCAACCAGTGATGGCGAGCAAAGGTAAAATCAATATTAATACTGCATCCAAAAAAGAACTTGTAACCTTGAAGGGAGTCGGTGAAAAAATTGCTAAGCGTATTATTGAATACCGCAAAGCCCATCCCTTTAAAACAACTGTAGAGCTTATGAATGTAAAAGGTATCGGACAAAAGCTTTTTGATAAAAACAAGGATTTAATCTCAGTAAAAGATGAGAATTAGTAATTTCCAGAGGAAAGCGATTCTGGATAGTGTTGCAGTTGAATTTGAACAAGATATCAGAGTTACTCTTTTTGGCTCCAGAGTAAACGATTTCAGCCGGGGTGGAGATATAGATCTTTTCGTGGAACTTCCCTGTCAAATTGATAATATACTTCGTAAAAAATTAAACATTTTAAGCAGAATACAGCGAAAAATCGGAGAGCAGAAGATTGATTTGATTATTACTTATCCCGGGGAGTTCAAACAGGACAATCTGCCATTGGTTATAAAAGAAGCAAGAGACAAAGGGGTTGCTTTATGAAAGATGAAATTCTTCATAAAATTAAATCTTCCATTCAGGAAAATAAATCTCATCTTCAGAAGATTAAAAGGACAAAAGATTTGCTAAAAGATTTGTTTCCTGCAAATGTAAATTCT
Organism: Desulfobacterales bacterium HSG17; assembly: GCA_030377945.1. The sequence continues at coordinate 1,106 of JAUCGD010000751.1, forward strand.
TTTCAGGCATTTTCACCGCAAGAGATAGGACATATTGATCAATTTATTTACAGATTCACAAAAATGCAGGATTCATTGGGAATGCGACTGATTCCAGCTCTTTATTCCTGGTTGGAAGGAGATACAACACCAAAGCCTTTTCTCGATATTATGAATCGACTGGAAAAATTAGAAATCATTGATTCAGTTGATGACTGGCAGTTTTTTCGGAATTTACGAAATAATTTGGCCCATGATTACCCAGAATCTTTGGTGCAAACAATTGAGACCTTAAATCTACTTTATGAAGAGATAGAAAAATTTTTATTGATATTCCAGCAATTAAAGCAGGCATGGGAAAAGAGATAAAATAAATCTTGACTGTTTAAGTTGCTATCAATCTTGATATTGATACAAGATTGGGTTCTTAAACATGGTATTTT
>JAUCGD010000752.1 GCA_030377945.1 Desulfobacterales bacterium HSG17
AACAGGAAATATGCTTGGAATTGAGGAAGATGAAACCAGTACATCAGAACAGCAGTACGATGCTCTTAAAGAACTATTAAATGTTATTTGCGGGAATCTATTACCTGAAATTGCCGGCAAAGAAGCAATCTTTAAAGTTGGTATGCCACAAATATATTTAAACCAGGCACCCTCTTTTTACGGTTTAACTTCAATCTCATCAGCAAAACTGGCAATTGAAGATGGAGAATGCGATATACATTTGTATATCGAAGGTGAATTTTCTGCGGATGAAATTGCTGAAAGCTATGAAAAAGATGATTTCTAAAAGCGAGATTAAATATGATAAAAGTACTTATTGTTGACGATTCAGCAGTTGTAAGAACAATTTTGACTGAAGAATTATCAAAATATAAAGACATAGAAATTGTTGGAAGTGCAGTAGATCCTTATGTAGCTCGTGACAAAATTGTAAAGCTCAAACCTGATGTTATAACACTGGATCTGGAAATGCCCCGGATGGACGGTTTATCATTTTTGGTCAAATTGATGAAGTATTATCCTTTGCCTGTTGTTGTACTCAGTTCCCTTACCCCAAAAAACAGTGAAACTGCTCTAAAAGCACTTGAACTTGGTGCGATCGAGGTTCTTTGTAAACCTGGTTCTGCATATTCAACTTTGGATGTTTCCAGGAACCTGGTTAATGCAATAAGAGCTGCAGCATCAGCAAGAATTAAAAGACAGATAAAAAAAACAGCAGAAGTTAAAGAAATCAGCTCATCCCTGGTTAATTTTCGTTTTCAGACAACCCATAAAGTAATTGCTATCGGTGCTTCAACCGGAGGAACAAAAGCCATTGAAGTAATACTCAGGGGAATGCCAATAACAACTCCGGGCATTGTTATAGTCCAGCATATGCCTGAAAACTTTACAACAGCCTTTGCAAAAAGACTTAATGATATATGCCAGATTGAAGTCCGTGAGGCTAAAGATAATGACGATGTTGTTCCAGGATTAGCACTGATTGCCCCTGGAAACCGGCATATGCTGCTTCATAGAAGCGGAGGCAACTATCTGGTCAGAATAAAAGACGGTGTACCTGTTTATTATCAAAGACCCAGTGTAGATGTTTTATTCCGATCTGTGGCAAAACATGCAAGTAAAAATGCAGTTGGTGCTTTATTAACAGGTATGGGAGCAGACGGAGCCAAAGGGCTTCTGGAAATGCGAGAAAACGGTGCATATACCTTAGCCCAGGACGAAGAAACAAGTATAGTTTTCGGTATGCCCAAAGAAGCAATTAAAATCGGAGCTGCTGATGAAATTGCTCCACTTCCCCAAATTTCAAACCGTATTATCAAAGCATTAAATGACCCTGGAAAATCAAAATAATAGATCAAACTGTCTGAAAATTCAAACTTCCTTTTTTTATCAATAATATCAGAGATCACAGTAAATTGCCTAATTTCTCAACTTAGAATGTGCATGTTTTTGACAAAATTCATAAAATGAATTATATTTATTTGCATATTTATTGTATTATATAA
>JAUCGD010000753.1 GCA_030377945.1 Desulfobacterales bacterium HSG17
ATAAAAAAATGTTACTGGACTTTGATGATTTGCTGATTCAAGTTTATAAGCTTTTAAAGAATGATAAAGCCATAAGAGATAAATACCTTGAAATGTTTCAATCAATATTGGTGGATGAATACCAGGATACCAACCCTGTTCAACTGGAAATATTAAAATTATTAATTGCTGAAAATCAAAATGATTCAAGTTTCTGGGTATGTGGTGATGACCATCAAAGTATATATGGATTTGCTGGAGCATCAGCTGGCAACATTATAAATTTTAAAACTATGTTTCCATTGTCTGAACAGTTTATTTTGGATTTAAATTTTCGGAGTACTAAAAAAATAGTTCGGGCATGCAGTAATCTTGCTTGTCATTTTAAAAAACAGGTTCATAAAGAATTTAAAACTGACAATATTGAAGGCGATGATGTTATTGTTCTTGAATCTTCAAATGAGATGACAGAAAGTCTGGCACTGGTAAATGAGATAAATGATCTTGTTGAACGAAAAGGCTATGAATACTCTGATATTGCTGTTTTATATCGTGCTAATTTTCAAAGTCTTTATCCAGAAGAATCATTCCTACAAAATAAGATACCGTTTCATATCCAGGGTGGCCAGAACTTTTATACCAGACGTGAGGTTAAAATATTATTGGATTATTTAAGGGTAATAAATGACCCTATGACAGAAGTTGCTGATGATGCTCTATTGAATATTTTAAATGCACCTGTTCGATATTTTAGCAATAAATCTAAAGCTGAGTTAAAAGAATACTGCTCTAAAAAAGATATTCATCTGTACCAGGGATTAAAAGAAACAAGATTAGATACACCCTTTGTCAGAAAGAATATTAAACAGTTTATTGCCTTCATGGACCCACTTATTGAAGCTGTTGATACTTTTGAACCATCAGAGTTATTGAAAATGCTCAGAAACAATCTTGATTATGATAGATTTATCCTTGATGAAGATTTACCGACCATAGATGATATTGTTGTTGAAAATTTAAACCAGTTATTATTATCTGCTGCAAGATACAATGACATTCAATCTTTCCTTGAATATACAGATTCTTTTGATGACAGTTCCATAAGTGAAGATACTGATGGTGTTTCTTTAATGACAATTCATAAATCAAAGGGGTTGGAATTTAAAGTTGTATTTTTGGTGGGTCTTGTTGAAAATTTACTTCCAAGTGCCAAAGGAAACATTGAGGAGGAAAGACGTGTATGTTTTGTAGCAATTTCAAGGGCTATGAATCTGTTGTTTTTATCTTATCCTTTATCATATCTTGGGCAACCTACCAAAAAATCAATATTCTTTGATGAAATCATGGGAACTAAAGAACCTGCAGTAAACACCGCCGCTTAATCAAGCAAAATAGCCGCAAATTTTAACCCACCGATTAGTAGCAACCCCCAAATAACAATTCAATAAATCAACCATTAAAAGGAGATAAAAAATGGATTTTGAAATTATTCATTTTAGAGATGCACAACAGATATTGGAAGATAAAGATATGTTCAATGATTTAA
>JAUCGD010000754.1 GCA_030377945.1 Desulfobacterales bacterium HSG17
AAGTTCATTAGAGAAATTAGGATTTAAAGTAAAAATATCTGAGAACTGTAATCAAAAAACAATGAAGAAAGCAATAGATAATTTTGGAAAAACTGCAAAAAAATATGACGTTGCGCTATTTTTTTATGCAGGTCACGGAGTCCAAGTTTCAGGTAATAATTATCTTGTTCCTATTGATGCTAAATTGCATAATGAAGAAGTTGTTGAATATGATTGTGTTAGAGCGGAAAGAATTCTTGCGAAAATGAAAAATGCTGGGACCAAAATAAATATTGTAATTTTAGATGCATGCAGAGATAATCCCTTTGAACTTAGTTGGAACCGAGGAACAAAAGGAAGCGGATTAGCTTCTATGAATGCTCCTGTTGGTTCTATAATTGCCTACGCAACTTCACCGGGTGAAACCGCTTCTGATGGGAAAGGTAAAAATGGACTATATACTTCTGCACTTTTAAAGCATTTGGAAACTCCAGATATAACAATTGAAGAAATGTTTAAAAGAGTAAGGGTAACAGCCCTAAGTATATCAAATAATAAGCAATTAACATGGGAATCAACTTCTCTGAGAGGAAATTTTTATTTTAAGATTAGAGATCTATACAACTCAAAAATCGAACCTATCAATGAAATAGATGTTGATAGTAAAGAGTGTAAAATATTACGATGTATCCCCAAGCAAGTTTTTGTACGTGAAAGTGAAGGAGTAATAGCGACTGGTAAAGCGATAAGCGAACCATTTTCTGGAAAGCCTTCAAATCGTTTTACTGTTCAGGATGTTAGAGATGAAAAGCTGATAATTGATAAGGCAACAAACTTAATGTGGCAGGCAACAAGTATAAATACTCGGATGACATGGGCTGGTTCAAAAATATATGTAAATAAATTAAGATATGCAAATTATACTGATTGGCGACTACCAACTCTTGAAGAATTAGGTTCTCTGATCGAAAAAAAACGTGATAAAAAAGGGCATTTTATTTTTGCTGAATTTATAATTCGAGGTAGCCGTTGTTGGAGCAGTGACTGGGGAGAAAATTCTAACGATGTGTGGTATATTGATTTTAGTTTACCGATGGCTGCAACAATGCCTGATTATAGAGAATATAGTATTCTTGCAGTCCGTCAAAACCAGTAAATTAGCGTAAGGAGAGGATATTATGAGAAAAAATCATACTATCATAGCAGTAAGCATTTTCATTTTATTAGCAACACAAATGAATACATCGGCATTAACTGGCAACGATAAAGAATTTTATAGTTGTCCTGAAAATGAGAGACCCCTAAGTCCAAAATCTTTCATTAAATTAGGTATCTATAAGAGGCCAAACAAAGAACAAAAAGGATGGCAACCAAGAGCAGGAGTGAAAATTGAGACAGAAGAAAAAGTAGTGGGCGAAACAGATAGGAATGGTTGGTTAAAAATCCCCGTATATTGTAAAGAACCATTGGAAGTAATCAAAATTAGAATAGAAGGAAAAATTCGGAAAGTTCCGACTTTTGGGCCTAAAAAAAATATCAAAGG
>JAUCGD010000092.1:0-721 GCA_030377945.1 Desulfobacterales bacterium HSG17
TTCGGACTCCTTATTTTTATAATTTCCTATGTAAGAACAAATATTTTGCTTTAATCTTGAATACCGGGCAGAGCAATGGTATTATCAGATGTTTTCATAAAAATTATTAAACCTTTCAAAAAAATGCCAAAAATAATTTTGGCGCTCCTTATATTTCATAACAGGAGGAAATCATGAACTTTTTTAACACAGCCGGGCCGGTAAACTGCCAGGGTCATTACTGCCTGCCCCCTTTAAAACGATTTAATCTTGATGAACTGTCAAATTTTATTGATGACAAAAAATACTTTGTCCTCCAGGCAGACAGGTAAAACATCCTGCCTGCTGGCTCTTATGAAATATCTTAATGAACAGGGAAAGTATAAATGCCTGTATTTTAATGTTGAAACGGATCTTATGCTTATATGGTTTTATGACAACAAAGTTCAGAAAGTTGTAATAGAATTGAAAATTCTTTATAAATCACTGAAAAAGACTGTTGATGAAGGTCTGGAACAAACATGGGATTACATGGACAAATGCGGAACAAAACAAGGGCATCTGGTGATTTTTTGACAGAACTGAAAAATCATGGGATGAAAAGATATTCAGGAAAGTTCATGATTTTCAAGGTAAAAAAATTATTGTATGGGGTATGTGATTATCATAATCCTTATTTTAAGTAGGGTGCGTTAGCGATAGCGTAACGCACCGGTTTGGATTAAGATTTATGATAATCAAA
>JAUCGD010000092.1:820-11744 GCA_030377945.1 Desulfobacterales bacterium HSG17
AAAATTATGTGAAGGTGCGTTACGCTATCGCTAACGCACCCTACGGTTTTATTTTACGGGTAAAAACTGTATTGCTGCGGGTTGTGATGCAGAGATAAAGCACCAGCCTCCGCTTCCTCCATTGTCACCATCATATTCCGTTTCCACTTCCGGTGTTCCCGGTTCTGCCGGAGACAGGTTTATATGGGGATCGGAATTGGCAGATTAAGTAGGGTGCGTTAGCGATAGCGTAACGCACCGGTTTGGATTAAGATTTATGATAAGTTAAAAAATTATGTGAAGGTGCGTTACGCTATCGCTAACGCACCCTACGGTTTTATTTTACGGGTAAAAACTGTATTGCTGCGGGTTGTGATGCAGAGATAAAGCACCAGCCTCCGCTTCCTCCATTGTCATCATCATCTTCCGTTTCCACTTCCGGTGTTCCCGGTTCTGCCGGAGACAGGTTTATATGGGGATCGGAATTGGCAGTAAACTCTGCCAGGTTGCTGACTCCATCTCCGTCTGTATCTTCAGCAGCATCAGCCGGATTATTAATATCCAGCCCGTTTTGTTTTTCCCAGTCATCAGGCATTCCATCCTTGTCTGCATCTTCTACAATAAAAGTTATTGATGCCGGACGGTTTATTTCAAGAACAGCCATTCCATCCTCTGTTACTTCAAAAGGAATATCTGTTTTAACAAATCCGTCAACATCATCTCCGCTTTCTTTTATCATAGTTGACAGCAGCCTTGGGGCATCAGGCATAGAGTTTAATACATTATATGCCTCTGCATCAGGGTTCAAATGGAGAGAAAGCTTTATTGCCGGTGCTTCTGAGTTGCTGCCTGATTCAGTATCAGGATTATAGATTATTGGAGAACCTGCATAATTACCGGTTCCTGCTTTAAAAGAGATTGTTTTAACTTCAGCAGCTGTATCTCCTCCAAAACTGAAAGTTTTTATCTCCATGTCAATTTCATCATCAGGCCCAGGATTTACAATCCCTGTTTCGGTATTGATAAACAGGGATTCAACTGAAATTGCAGGAATTTCAATAAAAGCATTATTGGTATTTCCCAAAGCATCCTGGGTTGTATATTCAAATCTATTGGCAGCAGAAGGATCAAATGTCAGTTCTGTTATGGTAATAACCGGTTCAGGAAAACCAAGTTCCTGTAATAATGTTTCAATATCATTTGTTTCTTCCTGTTCATCGCCTTCAGTATCGTCTGTATTACCTGGTGTTTGATCTTCAGAAGAATCTCCAGGTTCGTTTTCATCGGTATCCTGATCTTCCTGGATATCTCCTTCATCAGTATCTCCTGTATTACCTGGTGTTTGATCTTCAGAAGAATCCCCAGGTTCGTTTTCATCGGTATCTTGATCTTCCTGGGTATCTTCTTCATCAGTATCTCCTGTATCTCCAGGCTCAGGCGGAATATATGGAATTTCCGGTACAAAATTCGAGATATTCGGGTTTGTTCCCTGTATGAATTCCAGCAGGTTATTATTTCCGTCATCATCCGAATCAAGCTCTGCATCAGAGGCATCTATGGGATTAAGATTATTTGCTGTCTCCCACCCGTCAGGCATTCCATCCTTATCAGTGTCAGGTTCATTGGGATTTGTTGTGGCTGTGAATTCTTCCAGATTTGCAAGACCGTCATCATCCAAATCAAGCTCTGCATCAGAGGCATCATTGGGATTCAGATTATTTGCTGTCTCCCACCCGTCAGGCATTCCGTCATTATCAGTGTCGGAATCATTGGGATTTGTTTTGGCTGTGAATTCTTCCGAATTGCTGAGACCGTCATCATCTGAATCAAGCTCTGCATCAGAGGCATCATTGGGATTCAGATTGTTTTCCATTTCCCATTTGTCAGGCATTCCGTCAGAATCAATGTCAGAATCACTATCAGAATTATGGGGATTTGTTTTGGCAGTGAATTCTTTCAGATTGCTGAGTCCGTCATCATCTGAATCAAGTTCTGCATCAGAGGCATCATTGGGATTCAGATTATTTGCTGTTTCCCATTTGTCAGGCATTCCGTCATCATCAGTGTCAGGTTTATCAGGATTTGTTTTGGCTGCAAATTCTTCCAGGTTACTAAGACCGTCATTATCCAAATCAAGGTCTGCATCAGAACCATCATGTGGATTCAGATTATTTGTTGTTTCCCATCCGTCAGGCATTCCGTCATTATCAGTATCAGGAGCACCGGGATTTGTTTCAGCTGTGAATTCTTCCAGGCTGCTGAGACCATCTCGATCTATATCTAAATATGCATCAAAATCATTAATTGGATTCAGATTATTTTCCGTTTCCCATCCGTCAGGCATTCCATCCTTATCAGTGTCAGAATCATTGGGATTTGTTACAGCTGTGAATTCTTCCAGGCTGGAAAGTCCGTCATCATCCAAATCAAGGTCTGCATCAGAGGCATCATTGGGATTCAGATTATTTGCCATTTCCCATCCGTCAGGCATTCCGTCATTATCAATGTCAGAACCATTGGGATCTGTTCCGGCTGCAAATTCTTCCAGATTGGTGAGTCCGTCATCATCTGAATCAATATCCGCGTCAGAATCATCATTGGGATTCAGATTATTTTCTGTTTCCCATCCGTCAGGCATTCCGTCATTATCAGTGTCAGAATCATTGGAATTTGTACCGGCTGTAAATTCTTCGAAATTGTTGAGACCGTCAGTGTCAGGATCAAGTTTTGCATCAGAGGCATCACTGGGGTTCAGATTATTTTCCATTTCCCATCCGTCAGGCATTCCGTCATTATCAGTATCAGGGTCATTTGGATTTGTTCCTGCTGTAAATTCTTCCAGGTTGGTAAGACCGTCATTGTCCGGGTCAGTTGCAGCATCCTGGGGATCGTCAAGATAGAGTCCATGAAATTTTTCCCAGTCATCCGGCATTTTATCCTTGTCTGCATCTTCCACAATAAAAGTTATTGATGTCAGATGATTCATTTCAATAACAGCTATTCCGCTTTCTGTTACTTCAAAATCTGCATCTGTTTTTACAAAACCTTCATCCCCGCTTTCATTTACCATAAAAGAAAGCAGCCTTACAGCATCAGTTATCGAGTTGAGAACATTATATGCCTCTGCATTTGGATTAAGTTCAAGAGAAAGTGTTATGTCCGGTGCTTCGGGGCTTCTGCCTGAGCCGGTATCAGGATTGAAACTTATTGGATATCCTGCATAATCCCCGCTGTTTACTGCAAATGTTATTGTTTTGATTTCAGCAACTATATCTTCTCCAAAACTAAAGGTTGTAATCTCCATGTCAATCAAATTGCCTGGCTCAAAATTTATAAACCCTGTTCCGGTATTGATAAGCAGATATTCAAAGGGAATAGCAGGAATTTCAATAAAAGCATTATTGCTTCTCCCGGTTCTTCTTGAAGCGCTTTGGGTTGTATAGTCAAACCTGTTGTTCACAGAAGGATCAAATGTCATTTTATTTTTGGTGGTAACCGGTTTTGGGTAGCCCTGCTCCTCGAAATTTATGTCAAATGTTGCAAGAATAAACTGCATTGAACTCATTTTAACAGAGCAGTCACCTGTTCCTGAACAGCCGCCCATTAACCAGCCGGCAAATTTTGAACCGTATTCAGGTACAGCCATGAGCGCTACCTGGGAGTTTTCATTGAATTCATGGGCGCATTTTATTCCGCCTGACCCGCAGTCAATACCGGCAGGGCCGGAACTTATTTTTCCTTTACCTGCTCCGCTTTTAAATATGCTCAGTTGATGTTTAGTTACATTGGACAGCTTAAATGTGCCTGTTACGTTCTTAGCTTCATCCATTTTAACGCTGCATCCGCCTGTTCCTGTACAAGCCCCTGACCATCCTGCAAATTCAGAATCGGTTTCAGGTACGGCTGTCAGTGTTACCTGGGTATTTTCATCATAAGCCTGGCCGCAGTCCGTACCGCAGTTAATACCCGAAGGTGCAGAAACAATTTTACCGGTTCCATCCCCGGCTTTATCTACACCAAGTGCATATTGAGGTGTTTTTTCAATTTCAAATCCTGCAATAACATTTTGCCATGAGTCCATTGTAACAGAACATGCGCCTGTTCCTGAACAGGGCCCTGACCACCCTGTAAACTCATAACCGGTTTCAGGCACAGCTGTCAGTGTTATCAGTGTATCTTCATTAAAGTCATTATTACAGTCAGTACCGCAGTCAATACCGGCCGGTTCGGAACTTACCTTTCCTTTGCCTGCCCCGGTTTTATATATGTTCAGGGTGTATTGTACAGGTATTACAATACTTACAGGTTCAGGCCAGAAACCTGATTCAAGTGTATAATAATCGTTTGCCGACTGACCTGGGGGGGCAGGTTGCGAGATAGTGCTTTCAATACTGTAATCCCCGGAACTCATGCTCATTGAGCCTCCGCCCATGACATCGCGGAAAAGCTCATAGGCTGAAGCTGATGATGACATCATAAATACCATAAACAGCATGGCTGTAATAAGTAGCGCTTTTATTTTATTCATCATTTTTTCCTCCTTTTTTGCCAGGTTCATCCGGTTCAGGAGCTTTTTGATCCGGATTTTCCTGTAATAATCGCTGAATAAGCGGAATGAAAAAGTTTTTTGGGCGTGAACCTTTTATTAGAATCCCGTTAATAACAAATGAAGGTGTTGAATGCAGTCCAAGCTTTCGGGTATCGGCCTTGTCTGTCTTAATGGCCTTTGCCGTTGCTTCCGATTTCCTGTCCCTGTTAAATTTTTCCATGTCAAGGTTGAGTTCTTTTGCAGAATTGACAAGGCTGTCTTCATTTAGTTTCGGGCCTGTAAAAAAGAGCATGTCATGAAATTCCCAGAATTTTCCCTGTGCGCCTGCGGCCATAGCTGCTTTTGCTGCCTCAAGTGCAAAAACATGGCTTCTGAGTACATTGTTTTTAAATACCCGCTTGATTTTTCCGGGAAATTCCTGCATCAGTTCCCCAATCAGTTCAGATGCCCTGGCACAGCCGGGGCATTGAAAGTCAGAGTATTCAATAATTGTAACCGGAGCGTTTTCAGGGCCAAGAACAGGGCTGTGGAGCAGGATTTTGTCTTTGACCCGCTTTGCCATTAGTTCTTCAATTGACATTTTTTTATGTGCAGCCTGTTCTTTGCGTTTCTGCTTTTGCAGTTCCTTTACGTAATCATTGATAGTTTCGTAGATAACCCGTGGATTTTCCCGTATAACCTGCTTGATAAATTCCCGGAGTTCGTCATCATTTATGCTGACGGTTCCGGCATTAACCATTGAACCTGCAAGGAGTATATATGCTGCGATTGTAAAAATAATAAAAATATGTTTCATTTGCTTTCTCCGTTATTCTTGTTTACTTAACACCTTTTTTCCCATACCACATATGATTTACCAACATGGTGCGTTACGCTATCGCTAACGCACCCTACATGTTCGCCTTAATACACCTTTTTTTGCCAAACACAATTTTACCACCCGGTGCGTTACGCTATCGCTAACACACCCTACATGCCCGCCTTAATACCTTCTATCGTAGGGTGCGTTAGGCGCTAGCCGTAACGCACCTTTTTTTGCCAAACACAATTTTACCAACCAACCCGGTGCGTTACGCTATCGCTAACACACCCTACATGCCCGCCTTAACACCTTCATCGTAGGGTGCGTTAGGCGCTAGCCGTAACGCACCTTTTTTACCAAACACAATTTTACCAACCAACCCGGTGCGTTACGCTATCGCTAACACACCCTACATATTTGATTGATTTTGATGTTTTTGCTGCTGCCCCATTTTTCATTATAAATACCTTTTTTAACAAATTTGTGAAAACTTGAAAATCTCCAATCTTCTGGTGCTGTGCATAGTTCGTGTTTTACAGGATTATAATGAAGATAATTAATGTGATCTGAAAAATCTTGTTCATCACGTATTAAATGCTCCCAATATCTCCGCTGCCATATATTTCTTTCTCCACGCTTTTTCCGGGACATGGAAGGTTCTTTTTTCAACATAAGCCTGTCACCAAGTTGCTTTGTTACAAATGTTTTTATAAGCCGCCACCGTGTTGCATAGTCTCCATCATTTTCCGGCAAAGTCAGGATGCAGTGAAAATGGTCAGGGAGCAGAACAAAAGCCTCTATTGAAAACGGATATTTTTTGCGAACCTTGGTAATGGCCTGTTTAAGTGCAGTCCTGGCAATATCATTGCACAGCCACGCAGCATCACGGTCATAGATCACCTGTGTAAAAAAGTAAGTTCCTCCTTTTATAGCGAGACGTTTATAATCGGGCATAACACCATCATTCAATAATCGTATAATATTTATAATATGTAGGGTGCGTTAGGCGCTAGCCGTAACGCACCTTTTTTTGCCAAGTACAAATTTATCAACCAAGGTGCGTTACGCTATCGCTAACGCACCCTACATGCTTCTACCTGGGCTTTTAGTTCTTCAATTTCTGCCTGCTGTTCCTTCAGCATATCATATAATCCCTGGATAGCTGCAAGAGCTACGCCGTCTGCGTCAACTGTGGCTATGGTTTTGTCATCTTTGCCCAGGCCAAAGGCTGCACTAAAATCCTGGGCCATTGGGCCCATGTGGCGGATGCTTTCATCATTGTTTTTGAAATTCCATGTTTCTATGGGGATTTCTGAAAGGGTTTCCAGGACATTGCGGGTGTTTACTTCCTCGAAGTTTTCTTTGGCATTGCGGTCGCTGGTTTGTGTCCAGGTTGTTGCTGTGGCTATACCTGTGGTAGTGTCAAATGTGAACATTGGGGTATTGGTTGCAGTCTCGTTGAAATATATTGCAGGGCCTTTAAAGGTGGTGGTGCCGTCTTTTAGCATGAGGAGGGCATCTGATCTTGTCACATCTCCGTTACCTATGACAAACAGGCGATCGTTAACATCCCAACCTGTTGCACTATTAGGTGTATATTCTGTATTCTTGCGTCCGAGAACTGTTGAATAAGATCCGCTGGCGATAGTGCTTCCCCCCATTGCCGTTGAACAAGATCCGCTGGCTCTTGTATCAGATCCCATTGCCGTTGAAAACTCTCCACTGGCGCTTGTACCAGATCCCATTGCCGTTGAATAAGATCCACTGGCGACGGTAAACCCCCCCATTGCCGTAGAAGCATATCCAACAGCGCTGGTAGTTCTCCCCATTGCCGTTGAAGAAGATCCATTGGCGTAGCTGTTCTGCCCCATTGCCGTTGAAGAAAATCCACTGGCGTAGCTGGTCACCCCCATTGCCGTTGAATAATCTCCACTGGCGTTGCTGTTCTGCCCCATTGCCACGGAACAAAATCCTACATTTGTAAGATCCCAATGCGTAGTCGCCACTCCTACCCGGAACGCACCTTCAGTCTTATTAAAAAACATACGTGCATCATCATCGGATGTTGCTGGATCATCATCCATTTGTGAAGAACCAAAAATAAAAGCGTCTCCATCAGGCCATGCTACAACATTTCCGTTTTCAACTGAACTCCCGCCAATAACTTTTGCTGCTGTTCCATCACCCACATAAAGTTTATTATCATCCGAATCCCAGGTAATCTGCCCTGCTGCTGTTGATGCAGATACGTCTGCTGCCTGGGGCAGAATAAGCCCTTCGCCTGTACCTGATGCATTGACTGCTGAAAGGTTCAGCAGGTCACCGTCATTAAAGAGCATGTTCTGGGTTATATTCCCGCATTCCCATTGGGAGGATGTCGTATTCCATACGAGAATCTGCCCGTCTGTACAGGCTGCATTGTTCGGTTTGTATGTCAGATATTTCCCAATCGCACTTATAAGTTCCGAAGCATCCACACCGTCTTTTATTGTGGCATCGGTAATTGTGGGATCAGTTTCCGTGTAATTCAGGCTGAAAGCGGTTCCTGTTAATGTTAGACCTGTTCCGGCAGTGTAGGTGGTACCAGTATCAGCTCCACATGCCCAACGTCCGTTTGTATTATCCCATTTTAAAACCTGCCCGTCTGTACAGGCTGCATTGTTCGGTTTGTATGCAAGATATTTCCCGGCTGCGCTTTTAAGTTCCGAAGCATCTACACCGTCTTTGATTGTGGCATCGGTTATTGTAGGATCGGTTTCCGTGTAATTCAGGCTGAAAGCGGTTCCTGTTAATGTAAGACCTGTTCCGGCAGTGTAAGTGGTATCTGTATCAGCCCCACATGCCCAGCGGCTATTTGTATTATCCCATTTTAAAACCTGGCCGTCTGTACAGGCTGCATTGTTCGGTTTGTATGTCAGGTATTTTCCGGCTGCGCTTTTAAGTTCCGAAGCATCCACACCGTCTTTGATTGTAGCATCGGTAATTGTGCTGTCTGTTTCAGCCGAACATTCCCAGGCTGTTCCGTTAAATTTTAAAACCTGGCCGTTTGTGCAGGTTATGCCGATTTTTGAGGCTGTAATAGCTTTGTCTGCTATCTTTGATGTTGTAACAGCCTTGTCAAGAACCGTTTCAGCTACATTTGATCGGAATGAATAGCCTGTGCTTGTTATCATGCGTCTGGGTGAAAGTTCGGGTTTATCTCCCACCTTAATACCAAGATAGCGGGGAAAGTCGGCAGAAGAAGTAAAAGGAAAGTTCAAAGGTACGACAGAACCCAGTACAACGGAAAAAAGCCCGTCTGTTATAGTTACGGACTGGGTTTCCGTCCACAAGGCTGTTCCCCCGGTTTCAAGATCATAGATGCTGAAAATTATGTTTATGGTTTCATTCATGGGATTCCCGTCTGCATCTTTCAGGATTCCCTGGTAGTTCATTTGCGGCGGAGCTTTGGCAAAGGTGAGTAATGCAGTTTGATGATAAAACATGCAGATTACCGACAATAGAATAATAAAATAAATTTTTTTCATGCTTTTTTACCTCCCAAGTTGTAGGGTGTGTTAGGCGGTAGCCGTAACGCACCGGATTTTATCATGCACATTTGTTTTTATCCAAGATGGTGCGTTACGCTATCGCTAACGCACCCTACATGCCCACCCTAACACCTTCTTCGTAGGGTGTGTTAGGCGGTAGCCGTAACGCACCGGATTTTATCATGCACATTTGTTTTTTATCCAAGATGGTGCGTTACGCTAGCGCTAACGCACCCTACTTTTTACATGTTGCTATTTGGGCTTTTAGTTCGTTAATTACTTCCTGCTGTTCTTCATTTATTTTCTGCTGTTCCTTCAGCATATCATATAATCCCTGGATAGCTGCAAAAGCTACGCCGTCTGCGTCAACTGTGGCTATGGTTTTGTCATCTTTGCCCAGGCCAAAGGCTGCACGAAAATCCTGGGCCATTGGGCCCATGTGGCGGATGCTTTCATCATTGTTTTTGAAATTCCATGTTTCTATGGGGATTTCTGAAAGGGTTTCCAGGACATTGCGGGTGTTTACTTCCTCGAAATTTTCTTTGACATTGCGGTCGCTGGTTTGTGTCCAGGTTGTTGCGGTTCCTTCGCCGGTGGTGGTGTCAAATGTGAACATCGGGGTATTGGTTGCAGTCTCGTTGAAATATATTGCTGGACCTTTGAAGGTGGTGGTGCCGTCTTTTAGCATGAGGAGGGCATCTGATCTTGCTGAATCCATAGACCCATTGCCTATTACAAACAGGCGGTCATTACTATCCCAGTCTAAAACATTGATAGGTGTATAGTTTGTATTATATGTTCCAAAAACTATCTCGCAAAAAGCTTTGGCAGTGGTATAAGATCCCATTGCCATGGAATAGTATCCACTGGCAGTGGATTCAAGTCCCATTGCCGTGGAACCCCATCCACTGGCGATAGTGCTTCCCCCCATTGCCGTGGAAGCTGATCCACTGGCGGTTGTATGAGATCCCATTGCCGTGGAACCCCATCCACTGGCGGTTGTAAGAGCTCCCATTGCCGTGGAATATAATCCGCTGGCAGTGGATTCAAGTCCCATTGCCGTGGAAGCTTCTTCACTTGCAGTGGTATTATAACCCATTGCTGTGGAAGCTATTCCACTTGCAGTGGTATTATAACCCATTGCTGTGGATTTTTCTCCACTGGCGTCGGTAGAGCTACCCATTGCCGTGGACCAAGCTCCACTGGCGATGGTGTTATCCCCCATTGCCGTGGACCAAGCTCCGCTGGCGATGGTGTTATACCCCATTGCCGCGGAACAACCTCCTAAATTTGATTGATTCCATTGCTCACCCGACACAAATCCTGCACGGAAGGTGCATCCTAAAAAAAACATGCGTCCATCATCTTTCAGTGTTGTTGGATCATCATCTATTTGTGTAGAACCAAAAACAAAAAGAGTATCATCCATACCGGGACTATGTACCACATTTCCTGCCCTTTCAAATGCACTGCTTCCGATCACTTTTGCTGTTGTTCCATCACCCACATAAAGCTTATCATCGTCCGAATCCCAAGTAATCTGACCTTCTGCTGTTAATGCAGATACGTCTGCTGCCTGGGGTAGAATAAGTCCTGCACCTGAACTACCGCATTCCCATTGGGAGGCGACTGAATTCCATACGAGAATCTGGCCGTCAGTACAGGCAACATTGTTCGGTTTGTAAGCCAGATATTTCCCGGCAGCGCTTTTAAGTTCCGAAGCATCCACACCGTCTTTGATTGTGGCATCGGTAATTGTGGGATCAGTTTCCGTGTAATTCAGGCTGAAAGCTGTTCCTGTTAATGTAAGACCTGTTCCGGCTGTGTAGGTGGTATCTGTATCAGCTCCACATGCCCAGCGCCCGTTTGTATTATCCCATTTTAAAACCTGCCCGTCTGTACATGCTGCATTGTTGGGCTTGTATGCAAGATATTTCCCGGCTGCGCTTTTAAGTTCCGAAGCATCCACACCGTCTTTGATTGTGGCATCGGTAATTGTGCTGTCTGTTTCAGCCGAACATTCCCAGGCTGTTCCGTTAAATTTTAAAACCTGGCCGTTTGTGC
>JAUCGD010000755.1 GCA_030377945.1 Desulfobacterales bacterium HSG17
CAAATTAAAACCTGAAACCATATCATGGGGCGGGTCAGTGACATTTGCAGGTTCAGGGATTTACAATGAAATTCTGGCTCAAAAAGAGATTTCATTTATTGATACAACGGCAAAAGATACTCCTCATGAAGAAAAGCATGAACGCCGCAGGCAGGCTTTGCTTGTTGATTTATTTTTTACAGGAACAAATGCAATAACCGAAGACGGGTATCTGGTGAATCTGGATATGATAGGAAATCGAGTGGCAGCTTTAACATTTGGACCAAAAAACGTTGTTGTCATAGTTGGCCGCAATAAAATTGTTCCGGAACTGGAAGATGCCATGCTCCGTATAAAAAATTATGTTGCCCCTGCCAATGCCATACGCCTGGACATGAAAACTCCCTGTATCAAAACAGGCAGATGCCAGGACTGCAAGAGTACCGAGCGTATATGTAATAACTGGTCAATTAATGAAAAGTCTTTTCCAAAGGGGCGGGTTAAAGTGATTTTGATAAATCAGGATTTAGGCTTGTAAATTTGCCCGGCAGGGGCGGGTTTTGATCCCGCCCCTGCAAATTATGATGTGGACACAGTTATTTTGCGGGGTTTTACCTTTTCAACTTTGGGAAGAAGCAGCCTTAAAACACCGTTATTCAGATTTGCATCAATCTTTTCCTGGTCAATTACTTCGGAAAGGGAAAACTGCCGGTGGAATTTTCCAATTTCATATTCTGTTAGAATTTCATTTTCTTCTTTATGCTCTACTGAACCTACTTCACCTGACAGGGTAAGAGTGTTTTCCCTCAGATCAATATCAAGTGTTTCAGGTGTTACACCCGGCATATCAGCAAGCAATACAATCTCCAGATCTGTTTCAAAAATATCCACAGCAGGTGTAAATACAGGACCTGGTTTTGTTAATTCTGCCGAAGCAGGCGCTTCCTGTTTTTCTTTTACCTGAATATCGTTCTCAGCCATATCTATTCCTCCTTTTATATATAAAATATATGAAAATCAGTTAACTTTTATCTGTCTTGGTTTTGCCATATCAGATTTCGGAATTTTAACAGTCAGCAGACCGTTTACCAGCCTGGCTTCAATTGCATCGGCATTTACAGCATCAGGAAGATTTATCATCCTGGAAAACTTGCCTGCTTCACGCTCTCTTCTATGATATTTTGCCTTTTCATCTTCCACAGGTATTGTCCTCTGACCGGAGATGGAAAGAGTATTGACTGTTGCCTGAATATCCAGATCTTCAACATTAACACCTGGAAGTTCTGCTCTGACAAAATAGCTGTCCTTATCTTCAGTCAGATTAAGGGGCGGAAATACCCCGCTTCCAGCTCTTCTTGTCCGCCTTTCAGAAAGATTGCCAAGCAGTCTGTCCATATGATGTTTCATGCGCTCCAGTTCCTCAAAAGGATTCCTGGTTTCCATTTTTGGAAAATCAATAAATCGTCTGTAAATCATAATCTCTCCTCCTTTTTGTAATTGTTGCATTAAATAAAATTTCCATACTTACTTTTTTGATT
>JAUCGD010000756.1 GCA_030377945.1 Desulfobacterales bacterium HSG17
AGTTTATCTTTGTCCACTAATCCTTTTTATTCGGCCAGCGAGGGTTTTCAAACAAAATTTGTAATGCTTCTTTGTATCCTAAATTAGCAGATTTATTCATAAATTGTCTTGCTTCATCATCATTATTCAACGATTTTTCCTGTAACCCTCTCCAATAATACGCCATATCTGATAGAGGGAAATTCCCCTTTATTACTGTTTCTAAATCATTCTTGGATGATTCATTCTCGGAAAATATGAGCCATTTAACTTTTGCCCTGTTTATATATGCAAAACCTGTAGTCTCACCATTTGAAATAGCTTTATCAAAATCTGATTTGGCATACTCTGCCATTTCTAATTTGTTTTTATCATTTTCATCCAACTTCTGTGCACGTTGATATAATGCTGAGCCTCGATAAAGATAGGAATTAATTAAGTCGTATCCACTGGTGATACAAATGGAGAAAAATCCGATGGCCTCCTCATATTTTTGTTGATTATAAAGCTCTATTGCATGGTTATACATCTCAATCACAAACTCATCACCTTTTTCCTGGGTTTCATGTGATGGAGCCGTATTATCCCTTTTTTGTTTTTCATTTTTCGGAACATACACTTCGCCGTTTTCGTTGATAATTTTTTCAATTTCATTTTTATCAAGGTGAACATTAATGCTGTGTTTATAATAGATAATTTCACCATTCTGTTCCCAATAACTTTTTACATTAATAGTTCGTCCATTTTTCAGCAGAATTTCATCCGCATTTAAAACTACTGTGGCAGTAAACAAAGTTAATACGATTAACACTGTGATAAATATTATTAATGTACCAAGACAACCACTGTTAGTAACTTTACCATCCTCTTTTCCTATTTCTTCAAGTAGAGAACAATCAAGTACTTCATCTTCATCAAATATTTCATCAAAGTCGTCCATAGAAATTCCTTTTATGGTTTACAAAACCCACAGGGTCTGTATCCTATAATCCAGGAAAAGTGATATCAAGCTTGTTCTGTCTTTTCAAGGGGAATGATATTATTTTTAATAACTTTTTCATCAAAGTTCTGAGCAGCTTTTTTTAATCCGCCAGGTCTTAAATGGCTGTATCTTTCAGTTAATTGTATCGTGCTATGTCCAAGCAAATCTTTAACAGTATAAAGGTCAGTGCCGTTCTGGACGTGCCAGGATGCGAAGGTGTGACGGCAAGTATGGAATAAAGCTTTATCTCGACTGTCTGTTACACCATTATTAAAGCCAAGTTCATTAACAGTTCTGAAATAAGTTTTACTGATTTTATTTATTTTTTTTCCTTTATTATCCTTGAATACAAGTTCAGATGGAGACTGTCCTTTACTAAAGCCTCTGTCCATCCTTCTGAACTCCATCCAAAATTTATGGCTTTCCTTTTTCCAGCCACTTGATATGCACCACGATAATACTGGTCAAATTTTACCCCGTGTTTTCTGGTAGTATGTTTTTTGTATTGGATATTTGGGAAAGATGATTTAAACCATGTTTGTTTCATTTTTTAA
>JAUCGD010000757.1 GCA_030377945.1 Desulfobacterales bacterium HSG17
ACGGATTTAAAAACAAATCCGCGCATTCTTATTGTAACTCCTGAAGTTACTTATCTGCCTGACCGCATGGGTGGTCTTGCAAACCATTTGACTGCCAAAGCAGGCGGACTTGCAGATGTATCCGCAGCTCTGGTAAAATCATTGTTTGAGCAGGGTGCAGATGTTCATGTTGCCCTGCCTGATTACAGGGCAATATTCAGTGACAGCCTGGCTCCGTTTTTAAGAAAGGAACAAAGGAGCTTGAGGGAAAACATGCCTGAAGAGCGGATCCACCTTGTGGAAGACCGGGCTTTTTTTTATCTGAACCGGATTTATTCAGGTGACGGCCTTGAAAACACCAAGGTAGCCCTGACCTTTCAGCGGGATGTTATGAATTATATTATTCCCCGTGTTAAACCAGATCTGATACACTGTAATGACTGGATGACCGCACTTATTCCTGCAATGGCAAGAGAACTGGAAATTCCATGCCTTTTTACAATACATAATATTCACACTGTAAAAAGCTCTCTTGCTTATATTGAAGACAGGGGAATTGATGCAGCCTATTTCTGGCCCCATCTTTACTTTAAAAACACTCCTCAAAGCTATGAAGAATCCCGTGAATCAAATCCCCTGGATTTTTTAACCAGCGGAATATTTGCAGCCCATTTTGTTAATACGGTAAGCCCTACATTTCTCGAGGAAATTGTTCAGGGACGACATAATTTTGTTGAACCGTCCATAAGGCAGGAATTAACCAATAAATGGAATGCCGACTGTGCTGTGGGCATTCTTAATGCCCCTGATCCTGCATTTAATCCAATATCTGATCCTGCTCTTGAAGACCGTACATACGGGCCTGAAAATTTTGAATCGGGAAAAAGAAAAAACAAACTTTTTCTCCAGGAATCACTGGGGCTTATAAGAGATGAGTATGCTCCGGTACTATTCTGGCCTTCAAGGCTTGATCCTGTTCAGAAAGGCTGTCAGTTGCTGTCAGAAATACTTTACAATGTAATTTCAAGATACTGGGATCAGAACCTTGAAATCATATTTGTTGCAAACGGTGAGTATCAGCCCTATTTTAAAAATATTGCCCGGTTTCATAATTTTGAAAACAGGATTGCAATATGTGATTTTGATGAGCATCTGGAACATCTGGCATATGGAGCATCCGACTTTGTTCTAATGCCCTCACGCTTTGAACCATGCGGTCTTCCGCAAATGATCGGGCCTATCTACGGAACTCTTCCCATTGCCCATGATACCGGGGGAATCCATGACACTATCGGTCATATGAATGCTGAAAATAATACTGGCAATGGATTTTTATTTGAAACCTATGATTCTAACGGGTTGTTTTGGGCTGTCAGTGAGGCCATGTATTTTTATAATCTTCCTGAGCAAATAAAAAATCCCCAAATAAAAAGAATTATGAAACATGGATTAGCAAATTTTAATCATGATGTTACAGCTCAGCAATACATTCAACTTTATGAAAAAATGCTTCAACGGCCTTTGATAAGCAGATA
>JAUCGD010000093.1 GCA_030377945.1 Desulfobacterales bacterium HSG17
CTGGAACATATAATAGGATTGAATCTTAAAGGAAGAGATTTACGCTTTGCAAATTTTTATAAATCCAGATTATACAATGCAGATTTGAGGGATGCTGAGTTTCAAGGAGCTAATTTAGAGGAAATTCATCTTAGAGGAGCTATCTTAAAAGGAACTCAGTTTCAAGGAGCTAATTTAAGGGGTGTGGATTTAAGGGGTGTGGATTTAAGAGATTTTAATTTAAAAGGAGCTAATTTCAAGAGAACTCAGCTTCAAGGAGCTAATTTAAGAAATGCGGATTTAAGTGGTATGGACTTATGGCAAGCGGATTTAAGAGATTTTGATTTAAGAGGAGCTATTTTAAGAAATGCGAATTTAAGAGAAGCTAATTTAAGAAATGTGGATTTAAGAGAAGCTAATTTAAGAAATGCGGATTTAGGTGTAGCTAATTTAAGAAATGCGGATTTAAGAGAAGCTAATTTAGAGGGAACTAAACTTCACAATGCTAAGTTAATACTTTGCTCAGGAATAGAATCTACTGAAATTAAATATAAAAAGATAGATGATTTGGATATCCTTAGAAACCGCTATGGAATGGAATTTGTGCATATCACCAAGGGAACCTTTAATATGGGCAGCCCTAAAAATGAAAAAAGACGAGGTGACGATGAAACACAGCATGAAGTAATACAGACCAAAAACTTTTACATGCAGGTTACTGAAGTTACCCAGAGGCAATGGGAAATGGTGATGGGTGACAATCCTTCTCGTTTCAAAGATTGTGGTGATGACTGTCCGGTTGAAAATGTTTCCTGGAATGATGCTCAAAAATTCATTAAAAAATTGAATAAGCAAAGTTCAGGAGAATACAGACTTCCGACTGAAGCAGAGTGGGAATATGCTTGCCGGGCTGGTAATGCAACCCGGTTTTATACGGGTGATAAAGAAACAGACTTTTTTCGGGCTGGGTGGTCTCTTAATAATTCAAACTCTAAAACACATCCTGTAGCTGATAATAAGGAACCTAATAACTGGGGTTTATACGATATGCACGGTAATGTTAGCGAATGGTGTCAAGATTGGTATAGGGCTTATCCATCCAAAACTGTTGCTGATCCAACGGGTCCTGAAGTTGGCTCGGACAGGGTGACCCGTGGTGGTTCCTGGATCAGGTCCCTTCATTACTGCCGTTCTGCTAATCGGAGCTTCAGTAAACCTGACTACCAGGTTTACGACATCGGCTTTCGCCTGGTGCTCCTTCCAGATCAGCCTTGAAGACAAGCATTGGCAGGTAAATGATGCGGAGTGCGGAAGGGATTGAAGCTGCTGCACGGAGCTGATCGGCAGCATTACATGGTGGGTTTCGCTGTCGCTGAACCCACCTGCAATTTGATTAAGAATTTATTGATTTATTTGCTTAATAGAACAATCTCTCCTTTCCAGTCTTCTACCGGAGGCATTGACAGAAAATGACGGATTTGGCTCAGCATGAATGCAGATGCCTGATCTTTGAATTCATCATGCAATCTGGTGAATACCTTTTCCGCTTTTTTAAAATCCTGTTTGTAAAAAATAAATAGAGCATCTTCATAAGACTCTTTTAATTCTTTTTGTTCGGCAGTTATATTCTTATTGAAATCAATAAGTTCATAAACAGCCACAGGCTGGATTTTACCTTTGACCACAAAACGCCCAAGTTCACGGGTAAAAAATCCATTAGGTCCAAAGGGGTCTTCCATATTCAGAAGATAGCTTTGTTGAGTAGATTCGCTGATAAGAATCTTGGAACCAAACAACTTGTTTACTCCTTCCAAACGAGAAGCCAGATTAACCCCGTCACCGATAACCGTATAGCTGAAACGAGTCTGTGAACCGGTATTTCCGACAATTACACGGTCTGTGTTAATGCCGATTCGAACCTCCGTATTAACCCAGCCGGATTCGGGATTCTCGTTCAAAGATGCTATCTGGTGCTGCATTAAGATTGCTGCACGGCACGCCCTGGAAGCGTGGATTTTTTGGGGATTGGGAGCACCGAAAAATGCCATGACCGCATCCCCGATATATTTATCAAGCGTTCCTCTTAGTCTGAAAAGTATTCTTGTCATTTTTTCAAAATATAGATTCAGATATTCCACCATTTCTTCTGCACTCAGTTTTTCAGAGGTTGAAGTAAAACCTTTGAGATCGGAAAAGAAAATCGTAAGCTCTTCTTTTTTTCCTCCTAATGAGACTTTCTCACCATGCGACACCATCTGTTCAAGTACCTGGGGAGCTATATAGTGCTGAAATGTATTTTTTAAAAAACGTGAATGTTTTAATTCTGTGGAATATATCAGCCACTGGCACAGGATAAATATCAAAATCAAGGCTGCAAGGGGATAGGCTATGGGAACGATTAGATTGAAATTGATGAAAAAATAAACTGAAATCCATGACCATGCCAGCATGCACAGGGGCAGACAAGCCAGTGCAAATAGAGGTCTGAAAAGTAAAAAAGCCATTGATGACAGAATAAAAAGGAGCAATAACATGGCAAAACGCTGGTATATTGCCATTTTGAAGATATAGTTCTTTGTAAGGAGCATGCTCAGGGTAATTGCATGGAGTTCAACACCAAAAGTCTGCTTATAGCCGTTATCCTGAGTACTGAAAGGTATAAGAAAAGTATCTCCGAGGTCTTCAATACTGGAGCCGATAAGAACTATTTTATCCCGAAAAAAAACTTCAGGGACAAAAGAAACTTCGCTTGCTGAGATTACCTCAAAGCTGGGATTGAGATCTGTCAGTCTGGTTGGCTGTCCTGGAAAATTCAGCAGCATCCAGGGATTATTTTTGTTCAAATCAAGACGATCAGGCAGGGATACAGGTGTGCCTGTATATTGCTCAAATATTGTAATGGCAAATGGTTTCTGCTCTTCATATATTCCCAGATTTACCCACCGGTGATAATCATCGCCTTCAGATTTGGAAGCTGAAAACCCCTGATGAGTCAATTTATAAAATTGAGGTAAAATGCCAGGTTGTTTTTCAGGAAAATTTTTTGTTTTTTCAGTATCAGCTTCTTTAATTGATTGATGAAGTTCCTCAACAAGGACTACTTTATTCCCGGTTTCTTTAAGAGCTTTTTCCAGCTCTATATCTTCCTCTTCATGATAAGACCTGTCCAGGAGAACATCCATGCCAATAGTTTTTGCACCTTTAACAGTCAGATGCCGCAGCAAATCTGCCAGAAGTTTCCTGGGGGTGGGAGACCGATAGCCATATTCAAGGGCAGAAGGATTGTCAATAAATACGATAACAATGGGAAGATCGGAAATCTGTTTAGGACCTCTCAGAAGAAATCGATAGTCTAATGACCTGTTTTCAATTTTTTTCAGAAGGTTGTCAGCAGTGTCAGGAAAAAAAGATGCAAAGATGAAAGAAAACACCAGGGCTGCTAAAATTTTAGATGATTTTGTCAGACGTTTTTTGAACAAGAAATGAGCCTCCCTGAATTACTCCTGAAGTTATTGATGAGCCGAATTATTAACCGGATTATCAACCGGATTATCAAATTGAACCTTTTCAAAAAAATCATTCCGGCAGATTACCGGAAGAAATGATTTCATTGTTTTTCCGTTGAATTGAGATTTTGCTTTTTTCAGGCTGTCTTCTATCTGAAAGATTGTTTTTTTTACAATTCTTTCAGATAAAGGCCCCAGGCTAGAATATCCCCAGACAAATGCTGGTCCCTCAATATCATTTGAAGATATAGCGGCGAGGGTCTCTCCTGATTTTATTCCTTCAGGAGGATTTTCAGAAGTCAGTTTCAGCTTTGATACCCAGCCTGTTAAATTATCATCTGTCTGCACCAGGTACCTAAGACCTTTTTCTTTTATTATATTAACTATTTGTCCTTTTTGCAAAATCCCTGTTTCATCGGAAAAGGGCACAGGTTTTTTTGTAAGCTTTACATTGTCCTGCTTTGCAAACAATACTTCCTTTGGAGCAATTCGGGAAGCAAAAAATTTCTCGTTTTCAAGAGCCATAATATCATCGGACTGGGGAAAAATGCGGATAGTTTCTATATCTCCTGTCTTATTTTTGACAGTTTTAAATAAATAAACAAAGCTTTCATTATTGCTTATATAACTGATTGTCAAAACCTCACCTTTTTGAAGATCTTTTTTTACATCCCATTTGCCAGAATCTTTATAATGGCTCACAGCCTGACCGCTAAGATTTTGTAAACCTTCATTTTCCGGGAAAAGCTCGCTCAGTTTCCATAAAATAAAGACACTCCGGTTTTTCATATTTTTTTCTTTATGAAAAGCAGCAGAAAGCTCAAGTGCGGCCTCAATTCGATCAGGAGACAGGCTGTCAAAACTGCTGAAGGCAAGCCAGTCCTGCTGTAATGGAGAGAGTATGCTTCTGACTGCATTTATTCGGGTTCTGGTATTAGGGCTGAAAAACTCATTTACAAATGCAGTAAAATTTCCTTTTTTGTTATCTGGTAATTTCTGATCTAAAGGCTTTTTACCGGCAAAATTCAATACAACACTGTTTCCTGAAGCAATTTTCATAATACTCCCTTTTGGGGTGAGCAGCCGCACAAAAGAATCTGATTCAACTTTGATAGAGTCTCCTGCCTGGACTGAAGTACCTTTTTTCAGAGAATTCCATGCCTGTTCCGTGGATGCTTTAACAAAAGCAGTACCCATTACGCTCAAAACCGTACCTGGCGAACCGGCAGCAGCCGGAATTATAACAGAAAAAAGCATAAGGAAAAGTGCAGGCCATACAACAAGGTATTTGTGATAAATGATTTTCATGATATTTCCTCCTTTATATATTACCTATATTTACGAGGCTGTACGTTTGTAGTGAGCGCTTTAGCGCTCATTTTAAGCGCTAAAGCGCTTACTACGAACAGGCCGCTACATCCAGTTCCCGATCAACAAAAACGAAGCCCAAAAGGCCGGATGCCTGTACCTGTTCTGTGAAATAAGTTGCTTTTGTGCATTCTGCATGGCCTTTGCCTTTGTCATTCCCGCTAATTTTAATTCTTTGTAAAACTCTCCCATTATCAGGGATGCAGCCTCATCTTCTACTGACCACAGGGTGGCAATTGCGCTTGTAACACCGGCTTTAACAGCAATACCGGCAAGGCCGAATGCTGCCCGTTCATCTCCCAGTGCTGTCTGGCAGGCACTCAAAGTCAGGAGATCAACTGTTTTTCCCTGTTCCCGTGTCTGGCTGAAAATTTGTTCAATAAGGTCCATAGTTAATTTACCGTCATGGGTCAGCAGAAAGGTTTCTGCTGCATTACTGCCAAAAACACCATGTGTTGCCATATGGACAATGGAATAATGCTCAGCTTTTAATTCTTTTTTGAAATTTTCAATTGTATAATTTTCATCCAGCAAAACCCTGCCGCCCATTAATTCCATAATACCCTGCAATTCCTTTTTGACATTTGGAAGCGGAGAAAATCCCTGCCTTGCCTGGGAAAGCCCTTCAAGCAAAATTTGCAGATCCTGTTTTTCACCCTGATTAAATTCGGGTTTGAATTCAGTAAGGGTTAAAGCCGGAACAACACACAGGGCATATGATTCAATGAGAAAATTTTTGCCATTATGAAGAGCTGAAAAAGGGATTAATCGAAGCACTCCGTCAGGGGCTATAATCAGGGTATCAATCTTTTCATTAGGCTTTTCATTAGGCTTTTCAGATGTCAGGAATTTTTCAACCGGGCTTATAAGCCAGCTATACAGCTGTATTGCATCTTTTAAAAATTCTTCCTTGAGACCATATTGCAGCTGCCTGCGAAACCGTTTTACTATACCTTCAAGCTGAGAAGATGAGACTGGTACCCGTATCTGGCGGATTTGGTTTTTCATTATCACTAATAATACCAGGGAATCTGGAAAAGGTATCGGATAAATAACTGCTGCACCAGGGGTAATCTGTTCTTCAACACTGGTTGTGTTCAGGCGGTCTGCTACACATTCATCCTGGAAAAATTCCTGAAGTTCCACGGTTTTCAAAAGATCCAGAATCTGACTGGCCTGGCGCAGTTGTTTTTCCTGTTCAATACCCCTCTCTATGTTTTCAGCTTCCTTGAGCAGCAGTCCGGCCAGTTCAAGATATACCGGTTTGATCTTTGACTGGAATACATTTTTTTGACTTATAAGCCTGGTTCTGACTGGTGTCAGGGTGTTGACAGATTCTTTATATGCTGAAATCGCCTCTTTGGTTTTGCCCAGGGTATTGAAGATTCTGCCCATTTGTCTTTGCCAGTAATAGAGAATTTCAGGGGAATTACCCTGCTGGGCAAAAAATACAGCTTTTCGGGACAAAGCCAGGGCTTTGGGAAGATTGCTCTTTAATTCAAATATTTGTCCCAGATATCCGCTGGCATTTGCCCTGACCCTGAAATCATCAAGCTTATCAGCAATCTGCTCTGCTTTTTCCAAGAGCTGCATGGTTTCATTTATAGAATAAACACGGACAGCTAAAGCCAGTGAAACCAGATTTGCAGCTTTAATGTGTGAATCTGGGAGCTGATTAACAGCAATAGCAGCCTTATTCTTTAAGGCGATAAGCTCATCCTTTTGCCTGCTGTTTTGCTTTTTGATCCTGAACAGATTTATTAAAACAGAAGACTTCAGGTCTGGCAGAAAATTGATATTTTCAGCATTTTCAGCCATTTTAATGACATCCAGACATTCTGAATAAGCTGCTTCTGCGTCATGATTGTCTCCTTTGCGAACCAGGGTATTTCCAATATTGTTCATAATACTGGCCAGGGCATAGGAATCCTTTGCTTCTATTGCAATATCCTCGGCTTTGAGCAGATAATAAATGGACTGCTCAATACTTCCTGCTGAAAGCCACATATTTCCGAGTCTGTTAAAGAACAATGCCTTTTGCCGCTGATTATTGATTTCATCAGCATGAGAAAGATGCTTCTGCAAAACCGACAATGCCCCGGAATAATCCCCCAGAGCCTGCCGGGCATGTGCCAGACGAATCACAATATCTGTATAAAGGGAAAGGGTTTTTTTATCTTTTAATAAACCTGCGGCTGCTTCCCAGTATTGAGCAGCCTTTTCAAAATCACCTTTTTCCAGGAAATCAAATCCCTTATCCATATGAATTCTATGAGAATTTACGGGAGAATTTTCGGAAAAAGCATCATTTCCGGCAACACAGAATGCTATTATAAAGATCAAAATATATCGGGTGTATTTCAGGTTCATGCTATCTCCATTTTTCCTTAATCTGCTGCGTTCTTTAAATACATAACTGCATCCTGGAGACCGATCTGTGTATCATTTACCGGCGTAAGGCTTGAAGTATCAACAGTAATTCCTGTCA
Organism: Desulfobacterales bacterium HSG17; assembly: GCA_030377945.1. Next base: position 7,342 of record JAUCGD010000093.1, read on the forward strand.
ATACCTGCAATACCTTAATTGCATTTGCAAGATCACTGCCTGCTGAATCAAGATTAACAGTTGCCAGGGCATTGGATATATTGCCTGCTTCATCCCTGAACTGCACGTAAATCTTTGCTGCCCTTGCTCCGTCAGATACCTTCCATTGCTTTGTACTGCTAAAGTTTTCCCATTTGCCGTCTGCACCGTAATTTGTATTGCTGATATACATTTCCACAGCTCCGGTAGCACCCAGGTCAAGGACAACACTATTGTCCCCTGACCTTGCATTCCTGTTATTTACATTAACCTGTACATTTTTGGGAGCAACAGTGTCAATACGGAATGAAAGACTTGATGTATCCCCGATTCTTCCCCTGTCATTAACTCCTGCTACATGGAAATAATAGGTGACATCGTCTCCTGCCAGATTCCGGCTTGTGGTTTTTCTGGTTTTTACGGGATTTGTGCCGGGTGCATTTCGTTTGGTAATTTCATGTTCAGTTTCAGTGTTAAATACATGATAATAAGATTCATCCTCACTGCCGGCAGAAGGGTCCCAGGTGACAGTAATATTCGGAGAATTGGAGATTTTAAACGATGGAGATGTACTGAGATTCTGGCCAGTTCTTTTTATGCCTGCATTCTGAAAATCAATGGAAATATGGCTTGTGGATCTCAGATTTTGTACAGGTCCCGGAGCTGATTCGTCACTAACAGCTTCATCATAAGAAACAGCACTTCTGCCAATTGATGTACTGAATGTAAAATCAATATTTCCAGGATAAAAAACTTCTGTGCCTGGAGGTGCAGATCCATCAGCAGGTAATGTAATAATACCTGTTCCATTTGTTCCTGCCCATTGTTCCAGTTCTGATTCTGCAAAAGCTGTAAATTTCAACTGATATCCTTTATTTTCACTGAGACCTGAAATTGTGAAATTACCTGAAGCATCAACCGGCAGTTCAACTATCCTGGTATAATTGTATGTGATAGTGCCGTTAGTATCTGTTGCCTCGTAAAAAGCCAGTTTTATGATTGTTTCATCAGGAAATGGCTGATTTAAGGGATTTTTGACAGTTCCAGATAACTCACTTGTGGTGCCAAGGGTAAAATTAACAATATCGCCAACTTTCTTTCCAGCAGCCGACTGGGGAGGGTAGTCATTTGTAAATACAGTCACAATATAATCGCTTACAGGATTTCCATTAGTATCTTCCTTTTTAAGTCCGTGAACAACATAGTTTCCGTCTGCATCTGTTAATGAAACCCCGCCGTAAAGAGATATTCCTGACTGGCTCTGTGAATAAATTTCAATATATGCATCTGCAACAGGGCCGCTGCTTGCTGTTTGTACCTTTCCTGTAATGGAACCTCCTGTATCAAGAATAAAGTCAACAGTCGCTTCTGAAGACTGGCCGGTCTTTTCATTTTCAAGAAATCCTGAAACAACTGCTGTTACAACATAATCCGATCCTGAGGGAACCTGTTTAATTTCATAACTTCCATTTTTGCTGCTGACAGCTTCACCCCAGAAATAGTTCAGATCGGAATAGGCATAAACCCATACGCCGCTGACAGGTGTAACACCATCCTTTTTATATATGGTTCCTTTTATGGATTGTGCCTGTTCAAGAGTAATATTAATCGTTTTATCGGAATCTATTATTATATTTTGACTTGTAAATCCAAAGGATGAATTTTCCGGGGGCCAGGCCATCAAAACATAGTCATTCCCGTCTGAAAGACCTGAAATTTTATATGTACCCATGTCATCAGTTATAGTCCATCCATAACCAAATCCGTTGAAATCTTCGGTTTCAGACCATATTTCAATAACCGCATCTGGAACAGGTACAGCGGAACTGTTTGTAACAAGTCCTTGTACAACATTGAATTCTGCCTGTGATGCCAGTTTAAAATCAACTCCTGTTGTGCCGCCGGCAATATTATTCTTTGTCTGGGGAAGATATGACATTTCCCAGTCTGGCCAGGCTGAGACCTCATACTGCCCCTCAGGAAGGCCCCCGATAATATATATACCGTCTCCATCAGTATAGGTGCCGTTTCCGGCCATTTGCTGATCTGACCATGCATCAACCCAGACATCAGGAAGGCCTCTGCCGTTTTGATTGCTAACCTTACCGGCAATGCTTTTTCCCTCTGTTAAATTAAAATCAATGTCAGTATTTGGAATATTTGTATCAAGCAATGTTGCACTGGATTCATCCCTGACAGTCTGTATATTGTTATAGAAAAATACACCATAAACCGGATGCCAGATTGTTACCGTAAAATCATCTGCCTGTTCAAGTCCTTCAATGGTATAGGCTCCATTATCCAGGGTATAAGCATATCCCCAGGAACCGGTAGATTCTGACCAGGCATCCACTTCAACTCCGGGCATTGGCTGTGGAATATTGTCTTTTACAAGATAAACCGTACCTGATATCACAGCACCGGTTTCAAGGGTAAAATTGACAGCATTATCAGGCAGGGAATCGTTAGTATTGACTGGTGTTGCATCTTCCTGAACAGCGGCCCCCTGGAAATACTGTCCTTTATATTTATCCGACCATATGGAAACAATGTAATCTTCGGCTTTGATTAAACCGTTTATCTTATAGCTGACAGGTGAAGTCGTGCCAAGTTCTATACTGACCCCGTTTCCAACCCCTGTTAACATGGAAAATGCCTCAATCCATGCATATTCTCCAGGCTGAGCTTCAGCCGGAAAAGTTACTGTACCTGAAATAGCGGCAAAGCTGTCAAAAGAGGGCAGATCAAAATTTATACCTGTCTGGTTTCCCTGGGATAAATCCACAAGATCAGGTGCATCCCAATTATTTTTACCGTCATATACAATGCTGGGATATCCTTCTGAATATATGTCCACAATATAGTCAGGTGCAGGGCTCAATCCGGAAATCTGATATGTCACTGTGGAACTTGTCCCGGTTATCTCTGCATAGTTCCCTGAATCTATTGAAGGTGACCAGGCATTTACCCACAGCATCTGTCCGTCTGGCAGGTTGTTGATATTTATATTTCCTGCTATTGAGTATGCCTTTTCAAGAACAAAGTTGAAACCTGATACATCGGCAGATACGGGAACCGGATCTGGATAGACCTGCTCAGTGTAATCCATGGAATAAATAGATAGCTCATAGGTTCCTGAAGATAACCCTGAAATCATGAAGTTGCTTCCGTTTGTGATTGTTCCTTGTGTAATTGTACTTCCCCAGCCTCCGCTATCTCCGGCCCAGGCTTCGACCCATATACCGGAAACCGGGGAACCGTTTGATGTTACATTCCCGCTAATACTGAAACCGTCTGTTAAATTAATATTCCTGGAACTTTCTGAAGGTGCAACAGGCGTATTATAATAAGCCTGGGGATAAGCATCTGCCCATGCAGAAAGAATATAGTCATTAACATCAGGGTTAAGGCCGGTAATCTCATAGAAACCATTGTTATCTGTTGATGCGCCATTACCAGTATAAGTGGTTTCCGACCAAGCATCCACCCATACATCAACAGCCGGATTACCATCAGGCAGATAGACAATACCAAAGATACTTCCGCCCTGTTTGAGTCCGAAATTTATATTGACGGCATCTCCCTTGGTGAGATTAACAAAGTCAGCAGCCCCCTCGTCAACTTTTCCATTGAAATACTGAGTCTGATAATCAGGTGATGAAGCTGAAACAATATAATCACTTGCAGGAAGAAGGCCGGCTATGGCATAATTCCCGGAACTGTCAGACTCTGCATATCCGTATCCTGGAGATGAATAAGACCAGGCATCTATCCATACATTTGCTGCGGGGTTCCCGTTCTCGTCTAAAATTGTGCCTGATATTGAAGCTGAATTCTTCAATAAGAAATTAATGCCTGTGCTGCCTGTTCCGATCCATGTTGCATTATCATAAGTGTCTGAATGCTCATATGCCTGGTAAGGGTGATTTTGTGAATAAATATCAACAATATATCCCAGTTCAACAGCATTGGCAGCACTTACTTCTTCAAGCCCCCATATTTTATAATAACCGTCAGCATCTGTAACAGCACCGTTTCCAATTTCCAGGGAATCTGACCACGCATATACATCAACACCCTCAACCGGTGTATTGTCCTCAAGAAAAACATAACCTTCTATGGTGCTGCCCTGATTCGGATCAATAATTATATTAATATTTGACAGGATACTTGAATCATCAACACTTAAAAGGACTGCCCTGTCCCATATTAATACACTGGCATCTGGCGTTGAATAATAGAATTCATAATAATTGGTTTCTGT
>JAUCGD010000758.1 GCA_030377945.1 Desulfobacterales bacterium HSG17
TCCAGTAAACGTGCAAAAGATTTGATGTCATCCCCTGCCATTAAAGTTGACGCCCAGACAAGCCTTGAACAGGCCAGAAGCCTGCTTACCAGGTATAATATTAATGCATTACTGGTGATTGAGCAAAAAAACGGATATGAGGAACTGCTGGGATATATTTCCAGGCAGGTTATTGCCAAAGCCATATATTTAAAACTGGATAAAGCCTGTGTTCATGAATATATGTCAACAGAACTGGGGACAGTAAGGCCGGATTCCGAGCTTTCTGAGATTCAGGAGCAAATTATTGAAAATAAACAGCGGGTTCTGCCTGTTGTTGAAAAAGAAAATGGTGAAAAAGAAAATGGTGACAAAGGAAATGGTGATAAAGGGATTGTTACAGGGGTAATCACCCGCACCGATCTTTTAAATATCCTGGTACATCAGGCAGATTATAGAAATCATAATCAGCCTGACCCTTATAAACAGGAAATAAATGCCAGAACCAGAAATGTTGTCAGGCTCATGGATGAACGGCTTCCCGATTATATTACAGAACTTCTTAAAAGTGCAGGGGATGTGGCAGATGAATTAGGATTTGGTGCTTATGTTGTTGGCGGTTTTGTTCGGGATCTATTTTTGATTCGTTCCAATGAAGATATTGATATTGTTGTAGAAGGAAGCGGAATTGAGTTTGCAAAAAAATATGCAAAAATACATAATGCCCGTGTTCATACCTATGAAAAATTCGGTACGGCCGTTGTCATCTTTCCCAAAGGCTTTAAAATTGACGTGGTAACAGCCAGGCTTGAATATTATCGTTTTCCGGCTGATCTGCCCACAGTTGAAATGAGTTCCATTAAACTTGATCTTTACAGACGGGATTTTACTGTTAATACCCTGGCTATCCAGTTGAATCCAAATCGCTTTGGAACACTTATTGATTTTTTTTCAGCCCAAAAAGATATTAAGGAAAAGGCCATAAGGATTTTACATAATTTAAGCTTTGTTGAAGATCCCACAAGGGTATTTCGAGCCATTCGTTTTGAACAGAGATTCGGTTTTACCATTGGCAAACTGACTTCAGGGCTGATAAAAAATTCCGTTAAAATGGGTTTTTTTCAAAAATTAAGCGGCAGAAGAACCTTTAATGAACTGCGCCAGATACTGGAAGAAGATAATCCCACCCCTGCTATTAAGCGTATGCATGATTATGATTTGCTCAAGATAATTCATCCGGCAATCAAACCGACCCGGAAAATGATTGCTGATTTTACAGCAGTAAAAAAAGTGCTGGCCTGGCATGATCTCTTGTTTTTAGATGAAGAATATCTTAGATGGTCTGTTTATTTTATGATGCTAATACGCCGGTTTGACAAAAAAAAATCAGAAGAAATCTGCAAAAGATTTGAGATGGCACCAAAATATCAGACAATTTTTTGCAGAGACCGATTTATTGCAGATCAATGCCTGTACTGGCTGACGAATAATAAAAAAATGGAAAACACCGAGTATTACAGGGAGCTTTCAAA
>JAUCGD010000759.1 GCA_030377945.1 Desulfobacterales bacterium HSG17
ACTCATTTGTAAGCTCTCCCAGTTTTTGAATACCTTTTTCCGTTTTTTCTGAAAAAGGATGCCCGCATCCAATTCTGATATAATTGCCAAACTGATCTGAAACCGAACAGACTATACCGGGCAATATGGATATTTCATGTTTTAATGCCTTTTTATAAAGGTTCAAACTGTCAGTCCCGGCAGGTAATTGAACCCATAACAATGCTCCACCTTCAGGAACAGCCAGCCTGGTTTTGTCAGGAAAATATTTCTGTATAGCCAGAGCAGTCTTTATTGTCTGTTTTTTAAGAGCATTACGTAAAGATCTGAAATATCTTTCACAGGCTCCCTGTTTTAGGAATTCTTTTATAACAAATTGATCCAAACTGGATGTACAAACAGTATTTCCTGCTTTAAGACGCAGAATTTTTTCCCTGAACCTTTTTCCTGCAACTACCCAGCCAATACGGAATCCCGGGGCCAGTGTTTTGGAAAAAGAGGAACATGTCATTACAAGGTTTTTCTTATCATATGCTTTTAAAAGAGAAGGCCGCTGATTTCCTTCATAATACATTTCTCCGCATATATCATCTTCAATAACGGGAATTTCATAATTGTTAAGCATTCTGACAAGCCTTTTTTTACTATCATCAGGCATTAAGGATCCTAGGGGATTTTGAAAATTCGGCATAAAAAGACATGCTTTGACAGCATTGCTCTTTATAGTTTTTTCTAGCTCATCAATATCAACACCTAAACTCGGATGAGTTGGAATTTCCGCTACCAGGATTCCCATTTCCTTAAAAAACTGAAGAAATCCAAAATGTGTTGGAGCTTCAATAGCTAAGGTATCTCCAGGCTTCAGCACTGCCTGAAGACACAGACTTACAGCCTCCATACAGCCGCTTGTAACAACAATATCATCCGGTGTAATATCTTTAAGAACACCGGTTGTCATTAATGCAAGCTGCCTTCTCAATTCAGGATTACCTTCGGTAATTGAGTAAGAACTAACTGATTTCATTTGCTTTATTGACAGACTTTTTAGAATACGTGAAAAATACTTTAAAGGAAGCAGTTCAGCAGAAGTTGTTGATGAGCCAAGAGGGAGCATCCTGGGATTGTTAATTGCAGCTAACACAGAATTAACCATTGAAGTCAGTTCAACCTTCTGAGGGCCTGAAACCTTTTTATTAAACACAGGCTGTTTTAAAGTGTTTAATATAACAGGACGGACATAATAACCTGATTTAGGCCGGGCTTCAATAAGACCTGTTGTCTCAAGTTCCATATAAGCCTGGTAAACCGTACTTATACTCAGATGAAATTTACGGTGAAATTGTCTTATGGAAGGAAGTTTCTCCCCTGGCTGATAAATTCCTTTATGAATCTTTAATTCAATTTCATCGGCAAGTTGTTTATACATAAAGGCATGCTTTGCTTTAATCATTAATATCTTCCTCGTTTTTTTATTGTATAGGAAATTATAAAACCTTTTTTTTCTTTAACCACGAATAACACGAATAACA
>JAUCGD010000760.1 GCA_030377945.1 Desulfobacterales bacterium HSG17
TTCAGTACGGCCATATTTTTTTTTTAAAATTTTAGTTCCAAACCCAAGGGAAAATACATTTACTCCCACACCACATAATCTTGCTGTTAAAAATGTTTTTGGAGAAGATATACAAAAATATGTAATAGGTATTGTTGGAAATGGAGAGACTTTTCATAAGAGTTTAAATCCCATTGCAGCCTTGTGGCATTCCCTTAAAGATACTTATGGACTTATTAAACTGACCATAATTTCTGTGGGAAAAATGATTAGTGGCAGTGTGTCAGCAGATAACCTTGGCGGGCCTTTAATGATAGCACAGATGGCAGGTGAACAGGCAAAAGCCGGGATTATGAATTTTGTCTGGTTTATTGCATTGCTTTCTGTAAATCTTGGTATTATTAATCTTTTTCCAATTCCTGTTTTAGATGGCGGTCATCTCCTGTTCTTTGGCATAGAGGCCATTACAGGCAAATCTGTAAGTGAAAAACTGCGTGGGAAATTAATTCAATTTGGTGCTGCAATGCTTGTAATGTTAATGATTTTTGTTTTTTATAATGACATAGTCAGAATGTTTAATGGTGGATAATATGATTTGTGGTATTGAGATTGCTCTTAAAAAAGAGCTAAAGGATGCCCAGGGTATTGGACTTCAAAAAAAGGCAGAATCTTATTTTGGGATCAAGATTCAGGATGCACGATGTATAGATATTGTGACAATTGAATCAGATCTTGATAAGTCACAGCTTGAAACAATTAAAGATGAAATTTTTACCAACCCCGTAACCCAGATTTCAAGTTTGAAACCCCTTGATATTAGCTTTGACTGGTGTATCTGGATAGGATTTCGACCGGGAGTTAAAGATAATGCCGGGGCTACAGCACAAGAGGCGATACAGGATCATCTTAAAAAAACATTCAGATCTAATGACGGCATATATACCTCCAAACGATATTGTATTTCTGCCAAAGGATTAAATCGTGGGGATGTGAAAAAACTGGCATCCGAGCTTCTGTCCAACTCCATCATCCAGCAGTTTAAAGTTTTTCATATCGATGAATGGGATAAAGCCAGAGGAGCCAATGTTAAACCTGCCAGGGTTATCCTTGACCATACCCCCTGCTGTCAGGTGATAAATATTGGTTCCAATGCAGGCCTTGCAGATATTTCAGATAAAAGAAATCTCGCTCTCAATATCCTTGATATCCCAGTAATAAGAGAATATTTTCTGGATTCAAAAGTATTGGAATCAAGAAAAGAGGTTGGTCTTAAAGAGCCCACAGATCTGGAGCTTGAATATATTTCCCAGGCAAGAAGTGATCACTGTAATCATAATACTTTCCAGGGAACTTTCAGGTACAGGGATGCAGATACCGGCAAGGAAATTCTTGAGACGAATCTATTTAAAACCTATATCAAAGATCCAACTTTAAAATTAAAAGAGCAGAAAGAGTGGGTTGTTTCTGTGTTGTGGGATAACGCGGGTGTGGGTAAATTTGATGAGGAATACAATTATGTGGTTACTGGC
>JAUCGD010000761.1 GCA_030377945.1 Desulfobacterales bacterium HSG17
TGGTTCTGGAATTCCTAAAGATGCTTTAAATAATATTTTTGACCCTTTCTATACTACCAAAGATCCTGGAAAAGGCACTGGATTAGGGTTGTCTGTATGCTACATGATTATTGATTCAATGGATGGGAGCATTATAGCAACCACTAGTGAAAAAGGTACTAATATGATAATTCATTTCCCTATATATGATAATAATAAAAAACTATGACTACTGATAATACTGAAAAACGTCTGCTTGTAATTGATGATGAAGAAAATATGCGTCATATGCTGACAACCCTGCTCGGCAAATTTGGATATAATGTAGATACAGCATCAGATGGATATCAGGCTCTTGAAAAAGTTTCCAAATCTCATTATGATTTTATACTCTGCGATTTAAAAATGCCAAATATGGGGGGTATGGAATTTTTAGGATCTGCAAAGAAACATTTAGTTGCCAGCACTGTTATTGTTATGTCAGCATATGGAAGTATTGATACAGCAGTTGAAGCAATGAAAATGGGAGCATATGATTATATTTCAAAGCCATTTAAAACCGATGAAGTTTACCTGTCACTTAAAAAAGCTGAAGAAAGAGAGACTCTTAGAAAAGAAAATTTACAACTCAAGGAGCGAATTAAAACTATAGAACAAAATTATAGTTTTGCAAACATGATAGGAAAAAGTCATGCAATGCAATCAACTTTTAAGTTAGCACTTAAGGCAGCGCAATATAACACAACTGTATTAATATCAGGAGAAAGCGGAACAGGAAAAGAATTGATTGCAAAAGGAATTCATTTTAATGGTGAACGTCAAAATAAAATATTTATCCCTGTCAATTGTGGAGGAATACCTGACAATTTACTTGAAAGTGAATTTTTCGGTTATAAAAAAGGATCTTTTACAGGTGCTGATAAAAATACTAAAGGTCTGTTTGAAGAAGCAAACGGCGGAACCCTTTTTCTTGATGAAATTGGCGAACTACCAGCTAATTTGCAGGTAAAATTTTTAAGGGTTTTACAAGAAAATGAGGTCAGGCCAATCGGAGAGTCAAAGCCAAGAAAAATTGATGTGCGCATTCTTGCAGCTACTTCAAAAAATTTAGAAGAAGAAGCTAAAAAAGGACATTTTAGACAAGATTTATTTTACAGACTCAATGTATTACCTATTAAACTTCCTCCTCTCAGAGACAGGAGTGAAGATATTCCTCTTTTATGCAACTATTTTATTGATAAATATAAAAAAACTCTATCAAAAAAAATACTGGATGAAAATTATTTGACTCCTGATGATATTAAAATGTTTATTCCGCACCAGGCAAATTTAAGGATTATTGATTCTGTTTCTAAAAAGATAGGATTAAAGCCTGAACAGGGATTCGTAAATATTGGAAAATATGGTAATACAACTGCTGCAACAATCCCCCTTGCAATGTCAGAGGCATACCAGGATAAAAGTATAAAAAAAGATGACTGGATACTTTTGTCAGCTTTTGGAGCTGGATTTACCTGGGGCAGTTTACT
>JAUCGD010000762.1 GCA_030377945.1 Desulfobacterales bacterium HSG17
AAGAATCACAGCTTCCTCTTAATTCTTCCCCTGATTTTTTTCCTAAAACTTTATGTCCAAAATTGACAACTATCTGATTAATTTTATCAAGGACAACGGGTTTGAAAAGCGAAATGTTATCTTTTAATGTTTGAAGTTTAAACTTTTTGTTGTTAAAGATTGAAATGCCAAGGATTAACCGCACAGTTTTATGATTATTTGCAATATCTAAAAGTTTATCATAATCCCAATTACAACATAATCTCAAGACTCCAAGAACAAGAATTGTCCACAAGTTCATTCCCGGACACCCGATATCCGGGTTAACATCTTTGGGAATGATACCTTTGAGAGCATCAAAGACCTGACATCTTACAATCTTATTAATGTAAATACTCTGAAGACCAAACAATACCTTTGGAATTTCGTCTCTTGATTTTGTATCAATTTCAACATCTGCTATTGCGACTTCACCGATTTCCATCTGCTCTTCAATATTTTTTCTCATTTTTTCTCCTTTTTTCACCGAATCTTTTCATTTTTTATTGGTTTAGTAAAATTCTCAATTTTTTATGAGAACTAATTTATAGTTATAAAACATGCTGTTAATATCATATTGAGAATGCGATGTAAAGAAAATAATTCGCATTATTTGACTTTTTCAAATATATTTTTGAGCCTAACTTACTGTTTTTATAATGACTTATATTTTCCGGTCAAGCACTATATATTTCAAAATTGGTATCTCCATCAAAAGGTAATTGTGCAGAAAGCATTTCATAAAGAACTACACCTAATGCATAAATATCAGTCCGATGATCAATTTCTTTTGGTTTGGTTATCTGTTCAGGGCTTACATAATGTGGAGTTCCAATGGTTATACCTTCTCTCATTATATCTGGATTTTTATCTATCTGTGAAATCCCAAAATCCATAATTTTTGCATGACTAAACTTATCAACAAATATATTTGAAGAATTTATATTTCTATGAATTACTCCTTTGCTATGGGCATAAGATATGCCGGAAAGAATATCTTTAAAAACTGTAATTGCATCATTTTCAGGCATCTTTCCCTTTTTATTTATTATGTTATCAAGAGTTTCGCCTTCAACATTTTCAGTAACAAGAAGCATAATTTTATCATCTTTTATAAAATCATGCACATAAACAATATTCGGATGTTGATCAAGAAGAGATTGTGCTTTAGCTTCATTTTCGAAGTATTTGTAAAATTCAAAATTTTTGATATATCTTGATCTGAGAGCTTTTACAGCATATTTTTTTTGTAAAGTTAAATGTTGAGCTAGATAAACAGTAGTCATGTCATTCGAACTTATTACAGATATAATCTGAAAATTTCCAATTATTTTTCTATACATATCCATTGATTTTTATCCATAATTAGAGCGTGTCGCAGAAATATATGGGACATGTCCGATTAACAAATATCACGACTTTTCTCTTTCCATCTTTTCCCTTTGAGTTTATTTTCCTTCTCATTTTTCTCTTTCTTTCTATTTTTCTC
>JAUCGD010000763.1 GCA_030377945.1 Desulfobacterales bacterium HSG17
AAATGGTGACAAAATCTCTTACGAGATTAAAGATCACTGGACACTGTCACATCTTTTACGAGAAGAGATGGGGCTTATCGGAACTAAGGAAGGATGCGGCAACGGCGAATGCGGTGCCTGCACTGTGATTGTTGATAAGCTTGCTGTAAATTCATGTCTTTATCTTGCAATTGATGCAGATGACACAAATATTGAAACCATTGAAGGGCTTGCATCAACAGATGGAACTTTGCATCCGCTCCAGCAATCTTTTGTGGATAAAGGCGGTATCCAGTGCGGATTCTGCTCCCCTGGAATGATAATGTCTTCCAAAGCATTGTTGGATGAAAACCCTGATGCAGACCGTGAAGAGATAAAACATGCCCTAGCCGGCAATATATGCCGGTGCACAGGATATATACAGATTTTTGAATCAGTAGAAGCTGCCAGAGAACTTGTTTCAGAAGACAAGGGAGGACAAAATGGATAACCAGAATGTCACACAAAACCAGAACAGAGAATTAAGTGTGGTTGGAAAACCAATCCCTAAACTTGATGCCGCGCAAAAAGCCATGGGAAGGGCTGAATACATCCAGGATGTCAAACTGCCGGGTATGCTGTATGGAAAAATTCTTTACAGCAAATTTGCCAATGCAAATATTGTTAAAATTGATACTTCAAAAGCAAAAGCTTTAGACGGAGTGCATGCAGTTCTCACTGGCGAGGATGTGCCAAAGAAAATGAAAATGGGGTTTATCAAAGACAATCCTCCAATAAAAAAGGGCAGGGTCAGTTCTTTCAGAGATGAAGTAGCTGCGGTGGCAGCCACAAGTGCTGATATTGCAAAAAAAGCCCTGGATCTTATTGAAATTGAATATGAAGAGAAGATCGGAATTTTTGATCCTGAAAAAGCCATGGAAAAAGATTCCCCTCTGGTCCATGATCACCTTAAATCAAATGTACTTAAAATGCCCTGGAACATTCACTATGGTGATGTGGAAAAGGCAGAAAAAGAGTCAGCCTTTGTTGTAGAAGATAAATTTACGACAACATGGGTTACCCATTGCTGTATGGGAACAAGTGGTGCTATTGCCCTGTTTGACGCTGCTGATAACCTGACCATATACTCCAACACCCAGATTCCCTCCCTGGCTCAAAAGGATTTTCTTGAAGCTCTTAAAAGTATGGGGCTTGAAAACAAACGGGTCAGAGTTATCAAGCCGATTATCGGTGGTGGTTTTGGAAGCAAACTTGATACTTATGCTTATGAGCACATAGCAATTCTTCTGGCACACAAATGCAAAAAACCTGTAAAAATTGTTTTTGATCGTGGGGAAGAATTCACTGCAACTTCCACAAGGCAGCCCACTGTCATCTACATTAAACAAGGATGTGACAAAGATGGAAAACTCACATTCAGAGACATGAGAATGGTGCTGGATAACGGTGCACATACTTCATGGGGAGCAACAACACCTTCTGTCATGCTAATGCCCATAAGCTCTCTTTACAGAGTTGCTAATGTAA
>JAUCGD010000764.1 GCA_030377945.1 Desulfobacterales bacterium HSG17
TGGTAATCGGTCAATATGGAATTTGGGAAGCCCGCAATTCTGTCGGTGAAATGCTCGGGAAAAAACGATTTCTCGAAATCATTCGGACAAACCATGATCTCAGCGTAGAACAAATTAAAACGATGGTAATTAGGGAATTAAATGAATTCACACTTGAAAAGGGTCGGGAAGACAATATTACATTGACCATTCTGAAAAAAGTGTAAAAGAAAAATTGTAAATCATGCAAACCGATAATCAACCTACCATCGTCATACCCAAGGCGGAATTGGAATTTAAAGCCGTTCACGCCAGTGGACCGGGTGGACAGAATGTCAATAAAGTTTCAACCGCTGTACAATTGCGTTTTAATATTCAGACGTCCTCGTTACCTGCTGTCTACAAGGATCGAATTCTGGCTTTCAAGGACAAGCGGATCACCAGTGATGGAAAAATAATCATCAAAGCCAAAAATTTTCGCAGTCAGGAAAAAAATAAGATGGAGGCCCTGTTTCGGTTGCAAAGTCTCATCCAAAGGGCAATCTTTCAAAATAAAAAAAGAAGACCTACCAAACCATCAAAGGCCTTTTTGAATAAACTGAAAGAACATAAGATCAGGCACAGTAGACAAAAACAAACCAGGCGTAAAATCTGGTGATGGATGAAAAGCGTTTCTATTCAATATGAGTCTTACTCTATTTCGACTATTTGAAAATTTCTAGTAATGGAGATGTTCATCAAAAACGTGAAATTGGTTTTTACAATTATTATGTGTTTTTCACTTTTGAACCTGTTCGGCCATAACGCTTACGGAAATGAAATGGACAAGAAAAACGAATGGGTTATTTTATTGCACGGTCTCACCCGATCACCCGGTTCCATGCACAAAATGGCCAAACAGCTGGAAAAAAACGGGTATCATGTTATTAATCAGGGTTATCCATCAACCCGTTTTGCCATCGAAACACTTGCTGAAAAATTTATCCCCAAGGCACTTGAAAAATGTAGCACCGGAAATGCTGCTCGAATTCATTTTGTAACCCACTCCATGGGGGGTATCCTGGTCCGCTATTATCTGGCGCACCATGATATCAGCAATTTGGGACGAGTGGTAATGCTCAGCCCGCCCAATCATGGAACTGAGGCAGTGGATAAGTTAGGCTGGACGACTCCTTTTAAGTGGTTGAACGGCCCAGCTGGTCAGCAATTGGGAACAGGTCCTGAGAGTATCCCCAATATATTAGGTCCGGTAAACTTTGACCTGGGTGTCATCACCGGCGATCGATCCATCAATTGGTTTTTATCATGCATGATACCCGGTCCGGATGATGGTAAAGTCAGCCTGAAAAGCGCCAATATACAAGGGGCCGCCGATTTTCTGGTGCTGCATGCGACGCACCCCTTTATCATGAAAAAAAAACACGTGATTCGCCAGACGATTTCATTTTTACAACGCGGTCGGTTTGAACGAAAAACGAAAAAGAAATCATCGTAATCGTATACTCAGTTATTTTTATTCGTAGAC
>JAUCGD010000765.1 GCA_030377945.1 Desulfobacterales bacterium HSG17
CAGGAGGCTCTATTGTAATTGACCAGACAGAAGCTTTGGTTGCCATTGATGTTAATTCAGGTAAAGGCATTCATAAAAAAAATATTGAGCAGACAGCATTTTCCACCAATATTGAGGCTGCTGAAGAGATTGCACGTCAGTTACGCATGAGAGACCTGGGGGGACTGATTGTTATTGATTTCATTGATATGAGAGAAATGAAACATAAGCAGGAGGTTGAAAGAAAACTTAAATCTTATGTAAAAGCTGATAAGGCAAGAATAAAACTGGGAAAAATTTCTAAATTCGGCCTTCTTGAAATGTCAAGGCAGAGAATCAGGCCCTCTATTGAATACGGGGGATATCTGCCATGTAAACACTGCCAGGGCAAAGGCTTGCAGCCGTCTGCGGAAACAATTGCTATCAGCTTTCTCAGGAAACTTCACCTGGAAACCCTGAAAGAAGGCATTACTAGTGTAAAAGGCATTGTACCTGTGAGCGTCGCAGGGTATCTTCTCAATAATAAAAGAAAAGAAATTCTGGATTTGGAAATGCACAGAGAGATTCGTATCCTGATTGAAGGAGATGCAGCAATGCTTCCAAGGGAAAGCAGGATTATCTGTGAGCAATAAAACTTGAGGGATAGTTATGGGCTGGACAAAAAAAGACGGGTCTGAAAAATTTTTTAAACTTATTATTATCTTTGCAATTATCATAACCATTGGTCTTGGTATCTGGTGGTTTTGGTTTCAGGAGGAACCAAAACAGGCAATAGTTGCTCCTCCTGCCAGAATTGTTGATAAGCCTGCCAAATCACCAAAAGCTCAGCCCCCTGAACCCAAAACAGTAATCCGTTATGATAAGGACGATGAAAATTTCCAGGAACTCATGAAACGGCGAAAGGCTGAGTATGGTCTTGATAAGGGCGTTGACATGATAGTTAAGGAAAATGAGTCTGTTGAAATCGGGGATACCACAATCCCAATGGAGGAAATATTAAATAAGATCCGTTTAAAAAAAGGCCAGGTAGTTGAACAGGATTTTGGAGCAATAATAACAGCTCGAAAAAAACAGGAAA
This sequence comes from Desulfobacterales bacterium HSG17, assembly GCA_030377945.1. The sequence goes on from JAUCGD010000765.1 coordinate 1,058, forward strand.
GCATAGAACGCCTGTTTGAAAAGTTAAAAGAATCTGAAGACCGCTTTTGGGAACTTGAAAAAGAATTAAGCACCGGAAAAATTAAAACAGGAGAATCCCAAACACCAGAGGAACTACAATACGATGAGCTGCAATATGAAGAGCTGCAATATAAAGTACAGGAACATGCAGAGCTTTCCAAAATCATACAAAAATATCAGTCTTATAAAGAAACATTACAAAACATTGAAACTCATAAAGAACTTATTAATGCTGATGATTTTGAACAAAAAACCACTGAAATCATTAAAAACCTGGAAGATAAAAAGCAGGCTCTTGAAAATCAATTAAAAAAACTGGTTACAGCAAGAGCATCAAAAGCTATTCCTGATGACAATGCCTCAATATTATTTGAAGAGCTTGATAAAATTGAAGAGCGGTTTTTTGAACTTGAAAATATAGTGAAT
>JAUCGD010000766.1 GCA_030377945.1 Desulfobacterales bacterium HSG17
GCATTACCAGGGAAAAACATACCATACCTGCAATTTTTTTCATCATTGAACTCATCTAAACCTCCTTGAATGTTAATAGTGTTTTACTCATAAACCAATTTTACTCATAAACCAATTTTACTCATAAACCAGTCCCGGACTGACAACCCATTTTTCTATCATGCCCATAAACCAGTTTATGAAAATAGCCAGCCCTGCTGTTGGCACGGCTCCGGCCAGCATATAGCCTGCATCTACCATTGCAATACCGCTGAAAATCAAATCTCCAAGACCGCCGCCGCCTACCAGAAAACTCATGGCTGCTGTTCCCACATTGATTACTGTGGATGTGCGGATTCCGGTGAGGATAATATACATGGCATTAGGCAGTTCCACCTTGAAAAGCAGTTGTGCGGGTTTCATGCCCATGCCCCGTCCTGCATCCAGCAGTGCAGGATCAATTCCAGCCAGACCTGCCACAGAGTTTCGTATAATGGGCAGCAGACCGTAAATAACCAGTGCAAAAATAGCTGTCACCTTTCCTATGCCTATGTAGGTCATGGCAATGGCTATTACAGCCAGGGAAGGAACGGTCTGGCAGATGCCCAGAATATTTAAAATCCATTCACGGTACTGCCGCATGAATCCCCGTGTCAGAAGAATGCCTGTGGGAATGCCGATGCTGATGGAAATGGCACTGGAGATAAAGACCAGTTGTACATGCTCTAAAAAAAGTATCCATATTTCATCTGGATTTTCCCGCATAAATTCCAGAAATCCCAGTTTTTCAGCATAAATACCGGCTATAAATGTAAGAATGAACGCAGCTGTTAGCCAGAACCGGGCTGCAAAACTTTTTTCCTGGCTGATTTCATTCATATTACCCTCCCGCCTGTTGTAATTTTGCCCCAATGTCCGCCTGTTTCATCATAGGTTTCACCGACTACGGAAACCAGGGTTCTGGAATTGAGAATACCTTCCAGTATGCCTTGTTCATTGACCGCAACAACAATGCCAAGATCATAAGTGAGCATTTTGCTGAGTGCATCCTTCAGGTTTTGTTCGGGCCTGACTGTTATGGTCATGGGATGAACTATGTCTTTTACCATGCCTTTATGCCCTTTAAGCATGTCAATATTTACATAGCCTTTGAATATGCTGTCCGGTTCAATGACAAGCAAAAAGTTGAGATCTTTTGACAGCATATGGTCAAGGATTTTTTCACTGGGATCGTCTGTTCGGCAGCATACTGGATCTTTCATCATGGCATCTTTGACTTTAAGCAGATCCAGACGTTTTAAGGCACGATCAGCCCCCACAAAATCTTTGACAAACTGATTTTTGGGCCGTGTAAGCAAATCTTCAGGGGTCCCGTATTGAATCAGTCTTCCTGCATCCAGCAGGGCAATCCTGTCTCCCATTTTTACGGCTTCATGTATGTCATGGGTTACAAATACAATGGTTTTTTTGAGCTTTGCCTGAATTTTCAGGAATTCATCCTGCAATACCTCCCTGTTAATGG
>JAUCGD010000767.1 GCA_030377945.1 Desulfobacterales bacterium HSG17
AAAAAGATTTTGCTCAGCCATGCCGCGGGAATGGGTAACCTTGCTGCGGATGATGTTGTAAGGGCAATGATGGCTCTGAGGATAAATGATTTTTGCCGGGGTAATTCAGGATTAAGACTTAAAACCATTGAAAAGCTTGCCCAGGTTTTAAATGCAGGAATTATACCTGTGGTCCCGGAAAAAGGTTCTGTTGGAGCAAGTGGAGATCTTGTTCCCATGGCGCATCTTGCCCTTGTTTTGATAGGTGAAGGAGAAGCTTTTGTTGAAGGTCAAAAAATGAGTGGTGCTGCTGCATTAAGAAAAAAATTAATAAAACCTCTTGAACTTGAAGCAGGTGAAGGGCTTGCTCTTATAAATGGAACCCAGTTCATGATTGCTCTTGGATGTCTTGCCCTCCATGATGCATTAAATCTTTGCAAACATGCAGATATTGCAGCAAGTATGAGCCTTGAAACCTTGATGGGCACTAGGAGCGCATTTGATCCCAGAATTCATGCTGCAAGACCACATAAAGGTCAGATTAAAGCTGCATCCAATATGCTTAAGATTACAGAAAATTCAGAGATTATCTCTTCCCATGAAGATTGCTCAAAGGTTCAGGATGCATACAGTTTAAGGTGCTCTCCCCAGGTGCATGGTGCTTCCTGGGATACTTTTGCCTATGTGGATAATATTATAAAAGTTGAGATGAATTCATCCACGGAAAATCCTTTGATATTTCCTGAATCTGAAGAGTTTCTCTCTGGCGGTAATTTCCATGGCCAGCCCCTTGCTTTTGCCTGCGATTTTTTAAGTATTGCAATAGCAGAGCTTGCCAGTATTTCAGAAAGACGGGTGGAAAGGTTGGTAAACCCTCACCTTTCCGGGCTTCCCGCATTCCTCATAGAAGATGGAGGTTTAAACTCCGGGTTCATGATTGCACAGTATGCTGCGGCATCGCTTGTTTCTGAAAACAAGGTTTTATCCCATCCAGCCTCTGTTGATTCCATTCCAACCTCTGCCAATAAAGAAGACCATGTCTCCATGGGAGCCATTGCCGCAAGAAAATGCCGGGAAATAGTATCAAATACAGAAGAAGTCATTGCCATAGAGCTGTTATGTGCAGCCCAGGCAATTGATCTTTTTACCAATGTGAAGGCCGGCGATGGAACCCTTGCAGCCTATGAAGTCATCAGAACCAAGGTTGATTATATGAAAGAAGACAGGCTTTTGTCCACAGATATTGCCAAGGTAAAAGCATTGTTGGAAGATGGATCCATAGTAAATGCCGTGGAAAACACTGTTGGTAAATTGTATTGGTATTTTGCTGTAGAGAAAATGCAATCAGATAGTTATAAAAAAATATATTGTATTTCTATGAGTTTTATACGATTGTAAATTCGTAATGGTCAGTACAAATCAAGTCGATTTTATATAAGAAACAAGATACAGTACGTTATTAAAATATGGTGGTTAGAATTTTTTTATCACGATAGTGCTTGACATTCCATGAGAATGCTG
>JAUCGD010000094.1 GCA_030377945.1 Desulfobacterales bacterium HSG17
GGGGGGGCGGGGTATATAATATAATGTTAAAAAAAAATTTTTTTTTTTTTTTAGCCTTTTTGTGAATTTCTTTTTAAAATAGAAAGAGAGATTTATGATTCAAGTGGGAATGGGGAAAAAAAAATAAAAAATAATAATGCGGTTTTGGAGTCATCGCTTGAAAAAAATACCAATAATGAGCATTCGCAAATATTGGAAGATTTACCGGGTATTGATAAAAAATCCGGGTTAAAAAGGGTTGCAGGAAACCTTGGATTGTATAACAAACTGCTCAAGGAATTTTATGAGGATTATGCAGAAACAGGTAATTTTATAAAAAATTGGATTGAAAATAAGGATTTTGAACAGATTGGCAGACTGGCTCATACAATTAAAGGGCTTTCCGGCAATATGGGAGCATATGAACTATCCAAAGCTGCAAGCAGACTGGAATCCGGTATTAAAGATATTGGAATAATAAATAATAGTTCTGATGAATATATAAAACTTATTGAAAAATTTGAAAAATCATTAAACCAGGTATTGTTATCTGTAAAATGTATAAATACTAAGCCATCAGGTCAGTGTTTAAATAATTCAGATCCTTTTTTTAAAAATTTACCTGGCAGAATTATAGATTTTCAAGATGTAAAACTTATAGTAAAAAACCTGGAAAATCTTCTTGAACAGGGTGATTCCGAAGCATTGGACTCTGTTAAAAAATTAGAATCAGCTTTTGAAGGAACTGCGATTATTGAAGATATAAACCACATTGCAGAACAGATCAATAATTTTGATTTTGATGATGCGATTAATACACTTGCAAGCATTAGAATAACAATAGATCATATGGAATTAAAAGGATAAACATGCACTCTATAACTCCTGAAGAACGCGCAGCATTCAAAATAGCTTCCGAAATATCGGATATTGCATTATCCAAGGGATTAAGAAGGAAAAATAAGCTGGCAATATTAGAAGCTCTCCGGGACACACTTAATGATGCAATTTCGGACCTGAAGCTGGAACTCCCGGAAAAATCTTTATCATTTAATGGAATTAAGCAGGGGAAGATGTGAGATGATTATCTTTAAAATTGAGTTTAAATCCAATGAATTTACATTCGCCATTTAAAACAACAAAGAGAAAACCGTGCGTACCCCAGGTTCGGAATTTACACGAATATTCCCCTCATGCAGCCGCATAATCTGCCGGGACAGGCTCAGCCCTATCCCAGAACCTTTTGACCGGGTTGTGAAAAACGGGATAAAAATCCTGGGCAGAACATCTTGTTTAATGCCATGTCCGTTATCCGCAACATTTATAACTGCCCCTGTCTGGCCATCCATGACAGCAGTCAGTTCAATTCTCGGAGAATGAGTCTCTTTAACTGCCTCAACTGCGTTTGACATCAGGTTTAGCAATACCTGTTCAATTAAATCTGGATCAGCTTTAATATTAAGGTTATCCGGTTCAATGCTTGTTTTTAATTCAATGTTTTTTCTTTCCAGGCGGCTGTGAAACAGATTTTTAATCCTCTGAAATAAAAGATCAGCCGGGACAACCCGAAAATCCGGTTTGGGAAGCTGGGCAAACTGCCGATAGTTTTTAACAAACTGCATGAGTCCCTGGCTGCGTTTTTCTATGGTCTGTATTGCCATGCGGATATCTTCAATATCTGCCTGGCTCATTTTATCCTCACTGCTCATGAGCATGTTTGCAGTTGCTGCCAAAGAGGAGATAGGAGTTATGGAATTCATGATCTCATGGCTTAATACCCTGATGAGATTTTTCCATGCATCCATTTCTTTTTCTTCCAGTTCCTTTTGAATATTCTGAAATGTCAAAACCCGGTATTCTTTCCTGTTTAAGCGAATATCTTTTGCATAAACAGCCAGTTGAAGGGGGGGTGTGCCATGATTAAAACTAATATGCTTTCTCTCCCCTGTTTTCATATGAACTATCGAATCTGTAAACTCTTTATTAACAGACTCAAGCTGGCGCATATTATTAAGCGGGGATATTTTCAGCATTTTCCTGGCAGCCTTGTTAATAAGATTGATTTTGCCTTCTGAGGTAAATGAAATCAGGCCCATACCGGTTTGATGGATTACAGCCTGGAGATATTGAAACTGCTGTTCTTTTTCCATGCGGTTTTTCTGGAATTTTTCTATAATTTGATTCAGGGCTTCACAGATTTCTTTAAAGGAAGAATCCTGAACCCTGGTTTTTATCCGTTCTGAAAAATCGTCATATTGGATGGACAGGAAAGCCTGTGTTAGAAAAATATTGGTTTTGTTAATATAATTGAGCAGGGAAATGGTTTGAACAACAGGAAGAAAAGCAATAAAAATCATTGTGAAGTATAATTGAGTCTTAAAGAAAAGATAGAAAAAAACGTATAGACTGGCAATTATGAGCAAAATGCGGATAATGCAGTTTATGCGGAAGCTTTTATAAATCATATTTGTTCATTCTCCGGTAGAGTGCAGCCCTTGTCAGCCCAAGCTCGTCAGCAGCATGGGTAATATTGCCTTTTTGTTTTATCAATATCTTTTTGATAATCACTTTTTCAACATGGTTAAGATTGTAGTTTTTAAACAAAGGCTCTTTTTTTTCCGTGTCAGGAAAAAGGAAATCATCAGGGCCAATCACTTTTTTTTCGCTCATAATAATTGCTCGTTCTAAGGTGTGCCGAAGTTCCCGTATATTACCGGGCCAGTGATAGGCTTTTAACTTGTTCATGGCAGATGCACTTACCCCGGTAACAGGTTTTTTATATTTTTTCCCGTATCTATTGACAAAATGCTCTGTTAGCAAAGGAATGTCATCTCCTCTTTTTCGCAAAGGCGGCAAATTTATTTCAACTGTATTTATCCTGTAAAGAAGATCCTGCCTGAATGTATTGTCTGCTGTCATATCATATAAAGGTGCATTGGCAGCGCATAATAAGCGTATATCAATGGGACGGGCTCTGTTGGATCCTAACGGGATTATCTGGCGCTGCTCAATAGCGCGCAGCAGCTTTGCCTGGAGAGACATGGGCAGGTTGCTTATCTCGTCTAAGAAAAGAGTGCCGCCAGATGCAATCTCAAACCTGCCTGTACGATTTTGCTTTGCATCTGTAAAAGCACCTTTTTCATGGCCGAAAAGCTCACTTTCAAAAAGAGTATCAGGAACAGCTCCCATGTCAACACTGATAAAAACCTGGTCTGCCCTGGTGGACTGGCGGTGCAAAGCCCTGGCTGCCAGTTCCTTTCCTGTGCCGTTTTCGCCTGTGATAAGAACATTAACATCGGTTTTGGCAACCTTTTCAATAATATTAAAGACCTGCTTCATTTCCTGGCTGGTTCCTATCATTTCATGAAATTGAGAATCCATATCTGCACAGAGCTGTTTTTGACAGGTCTGGAGTCGCTCAACCGCTGTTTTGGATTTGCGCAGGTTTAAAGCTGTTGATGTGGTGGCAATAAGTCTCTCATTTTCCCAGGGTTTTAGTATAAAATCAGTAGCACCTTGTTTTATGGCCTGCACTGCTGTTTCAACATTTCCATATGCAGTAATCAGGATAACAACTGCCAGGGGATCTTTTCCAAGAATTTGTTTCAGCCAGAAAAATCCTTCTTTGCCGCTGGTGGCATCCTGTGTAAAATTCATGTCCAGGAGGATAACATCAAAAAAATCCTTTTCCATTAACGGCAGAATCTGTCGGGGATCATCCGATGTTTTAATAAAAGAAAAGTGCTGTTTAAGAAGAAGCCGTGCAGCTAAGAGCACATCTTTGTCATCATCAATTACCAATATATTTCCATTTGTTTTTGACATGTTTTCAACCTATTCATCTCTTAAAGCATCAGAAGGATTCATGGAAGCAGCCCGGAATGTCTGGATGCTTACAGCCGCAATAGTCAAAATCAGGGTCAGGAGTCCTGCACAAATAAAAACCAAAGGCCCCATTTTCAGGGGATAGGGATAAGTTATATTGAACAGGGTAAGCTGTGTAAATATATAGGAAATGGGCCATGCAATAATATTGGCTGTGACTGCAATACAGATAAAGTGGCTGATAAAATGGATTGCAATCTGAATGCGCGTTGCTCCCAATGCCTTGCGAATGCCTATTTCCCTGGTTTTTCTCCAACTTTCATATTCTGCAAACCCGAAAAGACCAAGACCTGCAAGAAAAACCGAGATTATTGTGGAAAATTTCAGGATGATCTCCCAGTGATTATTGATTTCCCTGAACATTTTTTCAATTTCTTTATCTATAAAATCAGATTTAAAAATCAGATTCGGGAAAAATTTGTTAAATACCTTTTTAATCTCTTTGACGGTATCTGCCTGATTTACTGGAATCAGTTTTACTGAGATATACGGGCGCTGCATTCCATAATAATGGTCTGATGTCAACATAACCAGGCTTTCTATTTTTTTGGACGGATATTGAAAATGAAAATCATCAACAACACCTGCAATCTGCCGGATATATTTTCCTCCATGATAAAGAGTTTTGCCTGATATATTATTAATGTTAAATGCCTTTTGAGCAGCATGGTTTATAATGCACAGATTTTTAACATTATTTTTGTTCCCATCTGAATTATAATCAGGCAGATTACCCCCCTGGACAACAGGTATGCCATAAACCCTGAAATAATCCGAATCAACCAGCATTACACGGGTCTGGACTTTTTTATCTGTTTTCGGACATGAAAAGGTTGACCATTCCAGGCCCCCATACTGCCATGCAGCCTGGCTTGATGCACTGACATTATGAACCCCGGTTAGTGAAACCAGGGCATTTTTGAAATCCGGGTATGATTTATTAAGATTCGGATCATCTGCTTTAAAGAAAATAATATTGTTCTTATCAAATCCCAGTGATTTATTTCGAAGAAACCGGGTTTCTCCTGATACAAGGAAAGAGAATATAAATATGCAGACAGATACCCCAAGCTGAAAAATCATCAATCTCTTGCGAAGGGTTATTGAGGCTGGCAGATTTTCTCCTTTCAGTGTTTCAACAGGCTGGAAAGATGAAAGGAAAAAAGCAGGGTACAGACCTGAAATCAGTCCCACAAGTACAGTAATACCGACCATTGCCAGCAAAAATCCCCAATTTCCTGCATAATCAATGACAAGGTTCCTGAAAACCATTTTGTTAAACCAGGGCAAAGACAGTTCAACAAGGGACAGAGAAAGTATAAGGGATAAAATGCTTAACAAAGTTGATTCTGTTAAAAACTGGAAAATAAGCTGGCCCTGGTCTGCCCCCATAATTTTTCTCAGACCTATTTCCCTGGCACGGTTTGCAGAGCGGGCAGTAGAAAGATTCATCACATTGATACATGAAACACAAAGAATGAGAAAACCCAGGAGAAAAAGGAGAACAAGCAGTAGAAAATTTCCTTTTTTTTCTTGCCTGGTGTATTGCCCCGGATTTGCAATATAGACACTTTTATTGGCAAAGTAGCTACCTTGAAAAGGTTCTGTGGTAAAGTGCCAGTTTTGAAAAATATTATCTGCGTAGAAATCAGGCAGTTTTATCTTTGCAATAGATTTGTTAAAATCATTGGCTGTGATTGATACATAAACCGGCCTTTTCATAATAATGAGGTCTTTCAGCATCTGTTTGAACATTGACTCAGGTTGTTTTCTTTTTATACCTCCAAATTCTATAAAGATATATGTATATAAGGGCTGCCACTTTGGAAGGGATTTTTTTAGAGTATTAAAAGAGCCTGATGCAAGAAAATTGATCTGAATGGAAGAATTTTTGGGCACAGGTTCAAGAACACCGGTAACTGTAAAGAGAAAAGGTTCTGCATAGGAAACTTTTAAAGAGATTTTTTTGCCCAGGGGATCCTGGGAACCAAAATATTTTTCAGCCATCTCCTGGGTAAGCACAAGCGAATCTGGATTTAACAGGGCTGTATCCGGGCTGCCTTTTTTTAAAGGAAAGTCAAACATTTTCAAAACCAAAGGATCTGTAAAATAAAAATTTTCCTCTTCATAGAAATTATCCTTATACCTGACATATCCTGTCTGGGGAGACATTCTGACAACATTATTGAGAACAGGGTCAAGGTCAGGATATGTAAAAGGCTGGAGAACCGAATCCACCAGCCTGTCTTCTTTCCGAATGGTCTCTTCTCCGGGTATAGCAGGATAGACAACAGGTTTTTGAGAGATTTTTGATTTTTGAAATAAGCTCGGGTTTTCTTTTTTAACCTGGGTTTCTTTAAATTTATTCATAAGCTCAGGCCCAAGGCTATAAACAACAGAAGAACGGTATTCTACTGACTTGTCTTTGGTTTTTCTTTCTCCTTTTATCAATACCCTGTAAATAAGTTCTCTTTTAGTGTGAAAACTGTCATAGGACAGCTCAAATTGAATATAGAGAAAAATAAGGAGCGCACAGGCCATGCCTAGAGCAAGACCTGCTATACTTATGATACTTGCAGTTTTATTACGCAGCAGGCTGCGAAATGCTGTAACAAGATAGTTTTTAAACATCATGCCCCACAATCTGCCCGTCAAAAAGATGAATAACCCGGTCAGCCTGTTCCGCGCACTGGGGAGAATGTGTTACCATAACTATGGTTGTACCTTCCATGTGCAGCCTGGAGAGAATTTTCATGACTTCCTCCCCGTTGGCACTGTCTAAGTTTCCTGTTGGCTCGTCTGCAAGAATCAGCCTGGGTTTTGCAATAACAGCCCTGGCAAAAGCCACTCTCTGCTGCTGCCCCCCTGACAATTGCTGGGGAAAATGATTTCTGCGATGTGCAATATTCATTTTTTCCAGAATATCTGACACCTGTTTTTTACGTTCTTTTACAGGGATTTTCAGGTAAAGCAGGGGCAGTTCTATATTTTCAAAAACCTTCAGCTCATCTATAAGGTTAAAACTTTGAAATACAAACCCGATATTTCCTTTTCTCAGGTTTGCCCGCTGTGTTTCCGAATAGTAAGTTACATCCTTGTCCATAAGACAATATTTCCCGCCCGAAGGTTTATCAAGCAGACCAAGCAGGTTTAAAAAGGTTGATTTTCCGCATCCTGAAGGCCCCATAACAGCTATAAATTCCCCTTTTTTGATTTCAACAGAGATATTGTTGATAGCATGGGTCTCAATATTTTCTAGTGTAAATATCTTTTTAAGATTTGATGTCCAGATCATGATTTACTTTCTGCCCTTTTGGTGACTTTTATCTGGAAATGATTTATTATTTAATCTTATCAGTTTATGTGTATTTTATCAAGAGGCTGGAATTGAACTTATTTCAGAAAGGGAATCCCTTGTCATCAGAAATCCCATCTTGAACAAAGGAATCTTTGGCAGCATATTTTACAGCCTGTTTATGTACAGGATTTGCCGTAATAAAAATTGCTTTAGGATGCGTTGGGCAGGCATGTTCACAAGCCCCGCATCCAATGCAAAAATCCTTGTTGATTTTCGGGAACAGTACACGATCTTTTTGAACCGGTGAAATTGCATTTGCAGGACAGGCTTCACCGCAGGCTCCGCAATGTTTCTTTTTAACATGAACAATACATTTTTTTTTATTCAAGGAGACTGTACCGATCTGAACCTGTTTTTTTTCGTCAGGCAAAAGCCTTGATATGGCACCTGTTGGACACACAATTCCGCAGGCATTGCAGCTAAAATCGCAATGACCTTTGCGAAAATTCATCTTTGGCTGCATTAAACCAGAAATTCCGTAATCTGCAAGACTTGGTGTGATTACATTTGTGGGACACACGCTTACGCACAAATGACATGATGTGCAGGTTTTTGTAAAATGCTTAATACTCAGTGAGCCCGGAGGAGTAATGGGCATGTCTTTTCCAGACGCTCCCCTGGCCCATATCAGACTAACAGGTGAATAGTCTGCTAATGCAGTACCAATGCCAGCCACAGCACTTAACAGAAATATCCGTCTTGCTTGAGCATGATTGCTTCTGCACGCCGGTCTATACACCGGCATTTGAAATAAGTATTTCACAGCCGATTCATAGCACACATCAAGACAGTTAAAACAGGCAATACAACGAGAGTTATCAATGGTTTTATTTTTAATATCAAGACAACCGGCTTTGCACACATGTTCACATAATCTGCATGATTTGCACTTTTGATCTTCTATGGAAAAATTAAAAAAAGAAACACGGGAAATAAGCCCCAAAACTGCTCCCACAGGGCAGACCATATTGCAATACAGACGACCTCGAAAGATTGAAAACAGAAAGACTATGCACAGAGAAATGATCGTAAAAATAAGGATGGAAATTGGAATCTCATGCAGTTTCCTGATGTGCAGGATATATATGTCAAACATTTCAAACAGGTTGACAAAAATATTATTGACAAAAAGTGCAGCAGACTTAAACAAATGTGCGCTGAATTTTCCAAAAAGACTGTAAGGGTCCAGGATGTTAACAATGCTTAACGATCCAAATATAACAGAAACAATAATAATGCCCAGCAAAGAATATTGAACCGCAGATGAAGATGTCTGAAAAGCATGTTTTTTTTTGACTCCTGCCTTACGGGAAATAAAGATAAACAAATCCTGGAGCATTCCCAGAGGGCAGAGAAAAGAGCAGTAAACCCGGCCAAAGACAAGGTTCAATAAAAGGATGAGAAAGAATGAAAAACTTAAAATACCTGCCGGATTTATGAAAAACCGTATCAAAGAAGGGACAAACTGAAAGCTTAACAAAGTTTGAGACAATAATCCTGATATTTTCTCATCTCCAAGAAATACCAGGAAAAACAGGAACAGCATGATGCAGGAAATCAGGATACGGATTATTCTGAAACCTGGCAGATTTGCCATGACCGGCCTGTTCATCATGAAAAAACATGCTTTGTAATTTTCAGTTCATTGAGATTCATATTACCAATGCCAAGTTGATGTGCATGGGTAATATATTGAATATTGTCCGGGTCCTTTCCATAAATTTTGGCTGCGGCTGCATCAATTGCAACAATATCTTCGGAAATGAGCAAGGTTTTCTTAAAAGCAACATCTTTTGGACTTCTTCCCTGGGGACCGCGTTTCATTAAGACCCGGTATGCATCCACAATATTCAAATCAGGTTTCCTGAAAACACAAAAATCCGCAATGCACTGATCCAGCCCCAGGCTATGATATTCCATCCTGTCCCAGACTGCACCCATAAGGTTTTTCATGGCAGAGGTAAGATAGGTATAGCGGTGATTTTTCAAAATAGGCACATTGATAAATACATCGGATTCAAGCACAAGTTCATGAACTTTTGTGGAATTCAGGAGTTTTGCTCCGGGAATGTCCTTTTTATGATAATATTTTTCATCATCACCAGGCACAACCATAGCTCCGGCCCCTTTTGCTGCATGTTCAATACCGCTGTTTTCATAGCATTTATGTGCAATGCCATAGGAACTTGAGGCAACATTGTCAAAAACATAAACCTTTTTTGCACCTGCATGAAAGCAATGCTCAACAATAGTTTTTACCAGATGCGGATTGGTTGTTGCACCGATTTCCGGGGTTTTGTTAAATCCGATATTGGGTTTTACAACAACAGTCTGATTCTTATTAACATAGCGTTTCATGCCTCCCATCATTTCAATGGCTTTATTGAACATGATGTCAGGTTCGCTGTTTTTCACAGCCACGAGATCCGGGATTTTAGCTGCTGCTTCACCTGCAAATAACTGCCACGGATTACCGGCAAGAAACGAACCACCGACTGCAATCCCCATTGAAAGACTTTTTTTGATAAACTCGCGTCTTTCATTTTTCTCAGATATTTTCATCTGATTCTCCTTTAATAGCTGTTTACCTTAAACACTTCTCCGCTTCTTCCTGAAGTGATATACATGAACTTATCCTCAAATCCTTTTCCTGCAAAAGCAATGGTCTGATTACCCGGCAGGTTTTTGTATTTAACCGCCTTCTGCTGACCATTTTTTCCAACTTTTATAATAACACCGGAGCCATGATTGGAAATAAAGACATTATTATTGCTGTCAACTGCAATATATTCGGGCCTGTAAAATTGTGTTTGATATACAATTGAAAAATCACCTGCTGTGTTGTCAGGCTGCACAGAAACTTTTACAACCTTGCCTCCGTAGCTGTCGCAGATGAACAGGTTTTTAAAATCGGAATCAAATTCTATACCTATTGCAGAGACAAGTTTAGTGGTCTCATTATCTCCGTCAATAAATATTGATTTTTCAAGACCAGGTGTGTATCTGCAAACTTTATTGCCATATGCTGCATACATATTGCCGGAATTATCAAAGACTATACCGCATACTCCCCACCTTCCGGGAAAATTTTCCTGTATTACTGAAGATACGTTGCCTTCAGAAGTTATCTTCAATATTTTGTTTTCTGCTGCTGCATAAAGCTTATTGTCCGGGCCATACTCAAGATCAAAAAGATATGTTCCTCCTGTTCCCTGGGTGCCAAACCCTTTTGCCTCTTTTACAGTACAAAAATCAGAATATTCACCGTCAGGTTTTACCTTTATAATATCCCTGCCGTTTACTGCAATAAACATATTGCCGAGATTATCAAAAGCTATGCCGTGAGGATTTCCACCAACATCTGAAAACAGTTCGGCTTTTTTGAAATCATGAATTTTTTCAAACTCAGATGCTTCTTTCTGGGTACTGGGGGTTTCATAAAAACCGGCACACACAATGGCCTTTGCTTCAGGAACCTTGATAAAATATATGGTTTTTTTTGCAGCTATTCCCTGTCCTGGTGTAACATACATATAACTTTTCCACCCTTTGTTGGATTTGCGGGCCATTTTGAGAACATCGGCAAACGGAGTTTCCCCGTCTGCATCCCTGAAATTTTTCATAGGAAAGTTGAGAAACCTGGGAATCGGATGTGCCAGCATTTTACCCTGTTCATCTTCGATGCAGAAAACATAACTGTCTTTCCATTTGTAAGATCCTTTTTTATCCATGATTTTTTTAGCAGCTTCCTTGATCCCGATTTCCTTTATCAGTTTTGCAGCATCTTCGCATTTTGAAATACATTCTTCTTTGGTGGCTTTTTTTTCAGCTATAACCATGTCAATTGAAGAAAAAAAGACAAACAATGTGATTACCGAACATAGAATTGACTTGAACTGCTTCATGCTATTCTCCTTTTTGTTATTAATGAAACCAAACTTTTACAATTATCAAAATAAAAGCAATAATTGTACCACAGTTGAGCTTCTCAGTTTTTCGTTTGTTCAAAGAACATTCATGAAATAACAGCAGGAAAAAATGTTCGATAATGATACAGCAGGTGTTCATATTCGGACAGTGCATTTTGGGGCGGCTGAAATTTCCATTCTGTCACTGACGACATGACTTTATTATGTTATTTTTGTTATGCTATATTGAAATATTATTGTTTTCTTAATTTGATTTGGGAAACAGTGTTTGCGAAAAAAATATAATTCGAAATACTGCCATGTTTCCCTGTTACGGCGTACGATATGAGGGTGTATATCAAGGTATCGCTATTTCCGTATTTGGAACCGCATATA
>JAUCGD010000768.1 GCA_030377945.1 Desulfobacterales bacterium HSG17
GATCCTTGAAACCATCCAGGGCTTTGGAAATATCATCAGAATACCCTGCACCAGGTGCCTGTAATCCAACAAGAATTGTAATCATAGACTCAATATCATCATTATTTTCAGCTTTTTTAATCTTGTCTGCAATATCCTTTGGAGTGGTTGAAGACAGGTTATCCATTCCGTCTGTTATTACATATATGGCTCCGTTGACGTCAAAGTCCTGGTTTGTCAGGGTCTGGGCATACATAAGTGTTGCTCCCACTGCCGAATATGCGGCATCGTAAAGAGCTGTCATTCCGTCAGGCTTAAAAGGTTTATAATCTTTTACATTAATAGATGAAAGGGGTTTAAACCCGTGAATCTCTGTCTGCACATCATTAAAGCTTAGCAGTCTTATCATAAGGTTTTCAGCCCTGGGGCTTTTCTGACAGGCTTCAACAATTGACTTAACGGTTTTTAACAGATCAGATGCGAAATTATAAACACTGCCGGTTTCATCCACCACAATTGTCACCAGGGTATATTCGGTTGCTCCCAGATTTTCTGGACGTACTGCGGAAAACTGAAAGGTTCCGGGTCCTGGTATTTTTGTTATCTGCATATCATCGCTTATAGGCATCATTCTTGGCATGGTGTACCTCCTTTTGTTTTTAATTAAACCTGAAAACCACAGAGTTTGAAACCTGCATTCCCCTTGCTGTCATGGCTTTGACAAAATCTTTGCCCTGCTGCTCAAACCCGGCAACAGAAGAGGCGCAGTCTTCCAGGAGAACCATTGATTTAATATGTTTTTCGTCAAATGTATTGGCAATATCCTCAACTGTAAATTTAAGACAGTGAGACAGGGCCTCCCCTGCAAGAAGAATAATATCCGCTTCTTCAAGGGTTTTTATAAGACGGTTGTTAAGCATTGTTGACGGATCGCCCGGATCAGGCACATCAGCCTGAACAGCAGAATAATGCTCGGTTTTGTAGTTGCTTCCTTTGGTTACATAATCAACCATTCCAACATGATCTGTTTCCCATTTCTGCATTGCATCAGCCAGCGCAGGAAAGACATTATGTCCCTTTGTTCCGATCAGGCAGTGAGGGGGCCAGATGCAAAGGGGATAACGCTTGTTTGTTTCCAACTGGGATACATAATCCAGTACATATTTCTGATACTGGGGATTTGTTGGCCGCCACACACTGTTTTCCACATCTGCTTTTGTGATTATGGTAAAAGGATCAGGATGCTCACGATTTGAGTTTAACCAGAATATGGGATGGGAAATATCAAAAACATGATGTGTATCCAGGGTGCAGTGAATATCCCATATTTTGTCTCCGATCCTGTTTATCATATCTGCCAGACGCTCCATATCAGCATCAGCACCGGGAACTGCTAAAGCTCCGTCAGGGTCACAAAAATCTCTCTGGGGATCTATTATTAGAAGATGAAATTTTTTCATATTGTGCCTCCTTTTGTTTTCAGGGAATTAAAAAATCCTTGTTATTTAATGTT
>JAUCGD010000769.1 GCA_030377945.1 Desulfobacterales bacterium HSG17
TAACAACAGACAATAGGATGATATGTTTATTTTCTGTCCCTGCGGATTAAAGTTAACATTACAATGTTTCCGGTATTTGTTATCACATTAAAAAAAATAATGTCAAAAAAAATTGAAAAGTTCAAAACAGGGCAATATTTGCTGATGGGAATTAGAGAACCATTAAATGTTTAACTCATTCCCATGTTTGTTAAAAATGAGTGTTTGTAGTAAGCGCTTTAGCGCTTAAAAATGAGCGCTAAAGCGCTCACTACAAACTTTCAGGCTCTGCATAGAAACAAGAATCTGATTACTTCTCACATCCCCCAGACATTAACAATTACCCCGCCATATGTTTCCTCTTTCCAATAAATCTTATCTGCCCATTTTTGTTTGGGCCTTCGGTCAAATATAATTAGATGCCCATCATCAGAACCGCACTTGTCCATATATTCAGTGGTTTGCTCCAAACCTTCTATAATGGTTTTCTTCAGGCTTTTATAACGAATTTTCAACTCAATCACCACTTTCTGAACACCCTGCTCATGCTTCCATATCACCAGCAGATCAGTTCGTTTTCTGCCAAGCCCGTATTCACGGTCTATGCGTCCGCCTGAGTTTATAATCCTCTGCAAAAATGCCTGTAACAATAGTTGAGGTGCGGCTTCCTTGTAATCAAATCTTTCCAGCCATATCTCTGAATTTTCTCTGAAAAATTCCTGAAATGCCTTAAACAGCTTAATCATGTCCAGTTGTCCGTCTGGCAGTACATACCAGGAAGTCTGATACAAAGGTTCCAGATTATACTGGGTAATGGTGGTCAGTTCCCTGGGTATGATTTCCCCATAAATGGCATTGGAAATTTCCAGCCCGGATGAGGTTCTGGTAAGCAGGCCCAAATCAAGTACATATTGAATATCATCCAAAGGGATATTTTCAAGGCTTGTTCCTTCAAGAACCGGACCCATTACCCGCCTGACACGCTCCTCTTTTAATTTATCAGTCAGTTGATCCAGATGGGTTTCCCGGCGCATAATCAGGTTTTCTTTTGCCTGTACAATCATGTCAGTTGTTATGGGGTTTGACCGGTCCCTGCCTTCCTGCATTTCAAAACAGGTTTCATAAGCCAGTGCATTGACCAGCCAGGGCTGGCCTTTTGTAAATTCCCATATCAGCGATTGAGCTTCAGAATCTATAATCTGACCGGTTTCTTTTGTATGTTCCTGGAGAAGTACCGGGATATCTTCCTGGGAAAAATTGCCCAGACTAAGGGATTTGGCTTTAATATTGAATGCACTGCCCCCTGTGATAATTGCTTTTTCCATATCAGAATGAATCCGATAATCCCGAATATCCCGAACTCCACAGAGAATAATTGATTGAGGAAAGAGAAAAGGCTTTTTTGTGTATCCTGCCCTTAACTGCCTGAGTAAAGAAATAAGGCTGTCGCCTACCAGGGAGTCAACTTCATCAATTAAAAGCACCAGAGGTTTTGTGCTGTTTTT
>JAUCGD010000770.1 GCA_030377945.1 Desulfobacterales bacterium HSG17
TTTAGATACTTCAACTTCAATTTCCTTGACTGAATCATGGAAATTTTTAATTCTTTTTACAGCATCTTCAATTTCCATGACATGATTGCAAAAATAGAGAGCCACCATATTGCATCGTACCTGTGAGAGGGTGAGCCCGTGACGAAGAGAAAATGTTTTCCAGTTGTCTTTTATATATTTAAGGATATGATCTTTCTGTTGTACAAAGGTTTTTTCATAAAGTTTGTCCCATTTTACACTGTTTTTTTCTGAAATCAGGTCATCAAGATGAGTTTTAGGGTCATTTAAAACGTCTTGTGTGACTGTAAGTTTTGAAATTTTATGGGAAGGAAGTTTTTCTTCAAAAACAAGCAAGGCATCTTCTACTACACTTACAAGCCCCCTTGCCCCGGTTTTTTCTTTGTATGCTCTTTTTGCAAGAGTCTTTAAAGCATTATCTGTAAATACAATTTCAATGCCATAGGCGTTAAAGTCGAGACGTTTGCTTAACATAACAGGGTTATTGGGCATTTTTAAAATTAAATACAAATCGTGTTCAGTCAGGGTGTCCAAGATACATCTGACAGGAAGTCTTCCTATAAATTCAGATTCAAAGCCAAAATTTACAAGGTCCTGGGCTTTTGTCTGTTTAAGCAGTTCGTCATCTTTTTGAGATTTTAAAAGTTTTGAACCAAATCCAATATTTTGTTTGGATAGGCGTTTTTTTATAACATCTGAGAGTTCTGAAAATGCACCGCTGACAATGAAAAGGATATTTGCTGTATTGACGCGCCTTTTAGATCTTTTTCCAGTTCTTTGATAGGATTCGAGTTCCTGCATCATGGATACAGGGTCGTGGGGAACTTTTAAATCAACATCAGTCTCTTCCATGGGTTTTAACAAAGCTCTTTGAACACCTGTTTTTGATACCTGGGAACCTATTACATTGGGGCTTGATGCTATTTTATCAATCTCATCAATATAAACAATGCCGCATTGTGCAAGTTCAATATCATCATTGGCTTCTTTGACCAGATCCCTGATTAAATCTTCAACATCCCCGCCTACATAACCTGTTTCAGAAAATTTTGTAGCATCAGCCTTTACAAATGGAACCCCTATTTTTTTTGCGATCAATTTAATTAAATAGGTTTTACCAATTCCAGTGGGGCCAAACATTAGAATATTAGCTTTAATATTACCGGTAATTTTTGACATGCCCTCTTCAGTTGTCTGGGCATGCCTTATCCTGTTAAAGTGGGTACAGATTTTTGTGGAGAGAATTGATTTTGCCTTTGTCTGTTTTACAACATACTGATCAAGATAGGCAATAAGCTCCTGGGGTTTGGTATTAAAATTAATAAAGTTTTTTGTACCCTTGGAAACAGGGTCACCAGAACTTTGTTCAGGTTTTGGAAGAATCGAAGGGGTAACAATTTTAACATTACCGCCAAATTTTTTATTTAAAAATTCTCCAAGCTCTTTTTCTATTTTTTTTGGATCC
>JAUCGD010000771.1 GCA_030377945.1 Desulfobacterales bacterium HSG17
TCAAAAAATATATAGGAAGCAAGATTCTGTGTTATCCCGGATGAGATAGTTAAATATGAAATTAAAAGGATAGCAAGTCCTATGATCCCTCCAAAAAAGCCTTGCAGCAGGCCTTCTACATAAAATGGAGCTTTTATAAACGTCTCTGTTGCACCCACAAGACGCATGATTTCAATCTCAAGTTTGCGGGAATAAAAAGCAAGGCGTACAGTATTTGACGTGATAAAAAGGGCTATTAAAAAAAAGAGGCTGCACATGGCATAGCCAGTAATTTTAAACAGATTAAAAATTTTTAAAAATCTTCCCAGCCAGCCTTGCCCGTATTCAACATCTTCTACAATTTTAATTGCCTTTATGTTTTTGGCAATTTTTTGAACTGTTTCAAAACTATTATAAGACTTCATCCTGATTTCCAGAGCATCAGGCAGGGGATTGTTTTTCAAAGTATTTAAAAAAGTACTCTGGGAGGACATATCTTTTTTAAGTTTATCAAGTGCCTGGGCTTTTGAGATATAGGTCATTGTATCAGTCTGGGTCAGAGTATTGATTTGTGCTTTAAGTTCGGGCAGCATCTCTTGAGTAAAGTCATTGTTAAGATAAATTATGACCCTGCCACCCTGATTCCATGATTCAATTACCCTGCTTGCATTTTCAAAAAACAGTAAAAATACGCTGACAATCAGTATGGATAAGGAAATAGTCATGATTGTAATAAAATTTAAAAAACTGTTGGCACGAATATCTGCCAGTGCTTTTTTTACAAAATGGGTCATAGTCCTTTTCTCTCTTTACTCTAAAGCATGGTTGCAGTTCGGTTTATTGTACCATCACTGATTTCAATATTCCTGCCTCGTATATTGCTTTCCAGAAGATGCAGATTATGGCTGGCAACCAGTATGGTAGCACCTTTTTTATGGTATTCCATTAAAAGATCAAGTATTGCCTGGGCAGAAGATGAATCCAAACTGCCTGTGGGCTCATCAGCAAGGATAATAGAAGGTTCTCCAACAACTGCTCTTGCCACGGCAACTCTCTGCTGTTCTCCTCCTGAAAGTGTTGGGGGCAGGGCTTTTAGTTTTTTTTCCATGCCTGTGGTTCTCAAGACCTGCACTACTTTTTTTCTGATATAGGAAGGTTTTTCTCCGGCAGCTTCAAGGACCAGGGCTACATTTTCATATACTGTTCTTGTGGGAATCAGTTTAAAGTCCTGGAAAACCATTCCAAACCTGCGCCGCAGCAGAGGAAGTTTTGAAGAAGAGATTCTGGCAAGGTTCATGCCGTCAATGAGAATCTGCCCTTCTGACACTTTTTCAGCAAGGTATAAAATTCTAAGCAGGGTTGATTTCCCGGCACCTGAAGGTCCTGAAATAAAAATAAATTCACCCTGTTCAATCTCAAGGGAGATATCCTTTAAAGCAAGCTTGCCACCATATCTCTTGCTGACATTAAATAATCTTATAATTGAATTTTTATTGTCTGTA
>JAUCGD010000772.1 GCA_030377945.1 Desulfobacterales bacterium HSG17
ACCTTGGTCATTATTTTAAAGAACTGCTCTAATGTTTCCGGCAGTGCTTCCATATCAAAGTTCATTGCCTGTATCAGCAGATGTTCTCCCCAGTCTGAAAGGGGTGATATTTATACTCTTTACCCAGTTTTTTATTTTTTTCCTTCAGTATTTTCCAAATGCTTGCCAGTATCCGACAAACACTTCTCCAATTTCTGCCCTGAAAACAAGTCTGTACATTTTATACCAAGCATAATGACATCGGTCAATAGCAGGGGCAGGCTTGGTCCTGGCTGTTTATAAAACTGCCTTGAGATAAATACAAAATTCGCTTCCAGTTCCTTGTTTTGATTCTACGCTAATATGACCATGATGCTTTCTGACAATTGAAAAAGCGACTGTAAGCCCCAGTCCCATACCTTTCCTGGCGCATCTATCCTTGCTTGAAAAATATGGAGCAAAAATCCTGGAAAGATTTTCATTTGAAATACCAATCCCCTGATCGCGGATGCATATACGAATATATCTGCCGTTCGGAAGAGGAATGTTGTGTTTTTGAGTTTCCTGGTTTAAAATAACATTTTCTGCATTAATACAAATTGTTCCGCCGTGAGGCATGGATTCATTTGCGTTGTCAAGAAGATTTTTCATGACCTGGAGCATTTTGCCTGCATCAAATTCGACCAGCCATAGGTTATCAGGCACTTTGTTATTATATTTTATACTGGGAACAGATTCTGAGAAGTATATGGAATTAGATATCAATCCCTGCAAAGAATCTTTTTTTTTGTTTTCAGGTCCCCCGCTCCTGGAAATGCTGATAAACTGCCTGGTAAGATCATTTGCGCGGAATACTGCCTTTTCAATCCCGTTAATATGACTTAATACCCCAGAGTTTCCTTTGGTATCATCTTTAATCAACTCGGTATTTCCCATAATGATAAACAAGAGGTTATTAAAATCATGAGCAATTCCACCGGCAAAAAAAGCCAGGGATTCAAGGGTCTTTATCTTTAGGTGTTCTGCTTCCAGGCGTTTTCGAGTAGCTATCTCCTCATTTAGCTGTTTGTTCATATCAGCAAGTTCCGAATTCTTTTTATTAAGGCAGATTTGCAATGATTGCAGTTGCAGGTGTATCCTGATCCTGGCCAGAACCTCTTCCTCCTGGAAAGGTTTGGTAATATAATCAACTCCGCCTATTTTAAAGGCTTTTATCTTTTCCATTGTCTCCTGTAAAGCGCTGATAAAAATCACAGGGATATCCCTGGTGCGGTCATCGGCTTTTAGCTGTTCACAGACATCATATCCGGTCAAGCCCGGCATTTTGATATCAAGCAGAATCAGATCAGGAGGCTCTGTCTTAGCTGAATTAAGAGCTAATGTACCGTTTGGTGAAAGACGTACATCATACTGCTCGTTTTCCAGTATCTGCCCTAAAAGATGAAGATTTGCAGGCATATCATCTACTATCAGGATACTTTTTTGTTCAATGTTCTCC
>JAUCGD010000773.1 GCA_030377945.1 Desulfobacterales bacterium HSG17
GCTTTTTCTCAATATTCATTGGTTTTGCAAATTCAAGCAGCTGCGTAATGGATCTATTAATACGCTCCACCTCTTTGACCATGATTTGAGCGGTCTCTCTATCAAAACTGTTTTCTTCATAGCGCTTGCCAAAATATGTTGCAAAACCTTTGATGGAGCTTAAAGGGTTTCTTATTTCGTGGGCAACACCTGCTGCAAGTTTGCCAATTGCTGCAAGTCTCTTGTTGGTCTCTACCTGTTTTTTCAACTCTTTAATCTGGGTCAAATCTTTGAACAAAAACAGAAACCCTGTAACCTGGTTTTCACTGTCTTTTATGGAGGAAGCTGTTATATCAAGGCCAATGGTTTTGT
This sequence comes from Desulfobacterales bacterium HSG17, assembly GCA_030377945.1. Next base: position 352 of record JAUCGD010000773.1, read on the forward strand.
TCTGGATTTTGCCTGATATTCCGGCTGGAGCAACAACAAAATTAATTTCCTGATTAATGACCTCTTTAGATATTTCCTGTTTTTTTATTAACTCAATCAGTTGGGGAAGCACCTGGGTCAAATCAACACCAAAAATATCTTTTGCTGTTTTATTCATGGAAGTTATTTCATGGGCAGGATTCATTGTAATCAACCCGGATGGCATATTTTCAATCACATTATCAGAGAATGCCTTAACTTGCGTCAAAGATGCTCTTGCAGACCTGTATCCCTGGAATGCAAACAAAGCAATAATACCTGCACATCCCAATATAAAAAAGAAAAATCCCCTCCAGATAGTCTGTTTTAACAGCCTTGCCCTGGCAATCTGTTCTCTTTTCATGGAGAGTCCGGCAAAAATATAATTCTGTTTATCTGCAGACAATTTTTCGTCTTTGTTGTTAAAATATGATTTGCTCCAGTCCTCGCCCTGCCTGGCAAAATTATTCAAGTTGGTCCGTACTTCACCATCATGCATTAACATCATTGATCTTTGCATATGCCTGTTTTTAAATTTCCGGTGCATAGGGGCAAACTGCTTGAATACTTCAAAAACCTGGGTTTGATCTTTTTGCTGTCTTACTTTGTGATGGAACAAGGATACATCCTGCTTTATATCTGCAAGCCCAGGCATATCATGAAAAATTTTCCCTACCTTTGATGCATCTGAGTGGGCAAGTATCCTGCCATCCTCTGAAGTAATCATCATATAAACAATTTCAGGCTGCAAAGATGTCTCAAAGAGCATGGCCTGGATTCTTCTGGCTCCCCATCCCATGGTAAAAAGCCCGGTTCTTGTTCCGGCTTCAAATGTCCTGATTAAAGACACCCCTTTACCCAAAAGCCTCTGGGTGGAAAATTCTTTTTGTTTTTTAAGCCTGTCAAGAGTCATGAAAGTAAAAATCGGCAGCAGAATCAATAAAATTCCTGCAAATAACAGAGGAGATATTAATGGAAAATTCTTTTTTTTCATGCCTGCCATATTTTTCACTGTTCCTGAATACGCTTAATCATATTTGTCAGTATACTTTTTTTTAATTGTCTTAATTTAGAATATACAAAGCAAAAATAATACCACTGTTTAAA
>JAUCGD010000774.1 GCA_030377945.1 Desulfobacterales bacterium HSG17
TTTAGGAGAATCACTAGATAAATTACAAAATTACAGAGAATATTTCAACAAAGATGCCATTGAATCCAAACAGAAAATGATAATTGAAATCCATCGTCCCTTAGACAAAAAAATGTGATTTGTGCATTCTCCCCTTTGCCCGGATCAAACGGCATTGTGATGATGGATGTGGAAAAACAGGAGATTTTAAATCCGGTTAACAGCTTTTTATTTAAAATTGCAGGACTTACTGCTGTTATGTTTCTTTTGATTATCCTTGTGATCTGGCTTGTGGCTGACAGAACGGTTATCAGACCGATTCTTAATATTATGGATATCTTCGGAGAAATCGGCAAAGGTAATTTTGAAGCAAGGGCTATTATTTTATATGATGATGAACTGGGCAAGATGTCTCAGAGCCTGAATGCCATGCTTGACAATACACTTAATCTTATCCAGAGCAGTGAAGAAAGAGACTCTATGCAGGGTTCCATTATGAATCTTCTGGAAGAAATCAGCGGACTGGCTGAAGGAGACCTGACTGCAAGGGCAGAAGTAACCGAGGATTTTACCGGAGCCATTGCAGAATCTGTTAATGATATGGCCGAACAGCTCAGCGAGGTTGTTAAAAATGTAAAAGATGTTACACTCCAGGTTATTTCAACATCCCAGGAGGTCAGCAGATCAACTGAAAATCTGGCAGAAACCAGTGAGATGCAGGCAGTTCAGGTATCTGAAACCATTGATGCCATAAATGAAATGTCAACTTCAATTCAGCAGGTTGCCGAAAATGCAGGCCAGTCTGCCGGAGTATCGGAGCAGTCAACCATTCATGCCAAAGAAGGAGCGGAAATTGTCCGTGCCACAAACCGGGCTATGGAATCCATTCGTGAACATGCCCAGGAAACAGCCAGAGCTATAAAAAGGCTGGGTGAAAGCTCCCAGGAAATCGGGAATATTGTACAGTTGATTAACGATATTGCAGACAGAACCTCCATACTTGCCCTTAATGCTTCCATTCAGGCTGCTATGGCAGGAGATGCAGGCCGTGGATTTGCAGTTGTTGCTGAAGAAGTTCAGCGTCTTGCAGAGCGTTCAACAGATGCTACCAAACAGATTGATACCCTGATAAAAAATATCCAGGGAGAAATCAATGAAACCGGGGCAAGTATGGAAGAAAGTATCCAGAGGGTGGTTGAAGGTTCCAAGCTTGCAGACGGTGCCAGGAAAAAACTTCAGGAAATTGAAACAGTTTCAACACAGCTTGGTACCCTGATCCAGTCTATCTCTATGGCATCAAAGCAGCAGGCCAAAGCATCGGAAGAGATTGCAAAGACAATGGAGGAAGTTGGCGAGATTAGCTCCCAGACATCATCTGCAAGTCGTCAGACAGCAGTATCTATGAAAAGCCTTGCAAAAATGTCTGCACAATTGAATGAATCGGTTTCGGTTTTCAGATTAACTGAGGATTAATGAATCTTAAAACCCCTGAAATAT
>JAUCGD010000775.1 GCA_030377945.1 Desulfobacterales bacterium HSG17
TGATTATTCTATGACAAAACCCGGGTTTAAAAAAGATAGTAAAAATCCATTAAAATGTGATATTCTAATTATTGACGAAGCTTCCATGATTGACACTGTGCTAATGCATCATCTATTAAAAGCTGTCCCTTCAAAAGCCAGTATTGTCCTTGTGGGAGATATCAACCAATTGCCTTCTGTCGGGCCTGGCAATGTTTTAAATGATGTGATTGAATCTCACTCTTTCAGTGTTGTAACCCTTGATACTATTTTTCGACAGGCACAAAAAAGTCTTATTGTTGTAAATGCCCACAGAATCAATCAGGGCATGTTTCCATTTCTGCCAACAGGCAGAAAAAGTGATTTTTATTTTATTCAAAAAGAGACTCCTGAAGACGTATTGGACACTATTCTTGAACTTGTTCAAAAAAGGATACCCAATGAATTTAATTTTGATCCTGTAAATGATATCCAAGTGCTGACTCCAATGCATAAAGGTATTACAGGGGCTGCAAATCTTAATCAGAAATTGCAAACTGTTTTAAATAAAAACAGTCAGGTTCTTCAAAGCGGTACCAGGGAATTCAAGATATCTGACAAGGTAATGCAGATAAAAAATAATTATGACAAGCATACCTATAATGGAGATATCGGCAGAATTATTGACATTAATTTTACTGATCACAAAATTATTATTGAGTTTTATTCAAGGCAGGTTGAATATGATTTTACGAGTCTTAATGAAATTGTACATGCCTATGCTGTTTCTATCCATAAATCCCAGGGCTCTGAATATCCTGTTGTTATCATCCCTGTAGTGATCCAGCATTATATGCTTTTGCAAAGGAATTTGATTTATACAGCCTTAACAAGAGGTAAAAAACTTGTTGTACTTGTGGGGACTAAAAAAGCCCTCGCAATTGCTATTAATACTGTTAAAGCATCAAGACGGCATACACGCCTCTGCCATCGCCTGGTAGGATTAAGAAACCCGGGCGTTGAGTGACAACCCCGGGCTGTATTGAGTTTTCTCTCAAACACTAATTAATTGTTATCTGTTTGAGCTCTTCTTTAGTCGTATCTTTTTTCAGGGTCAGTGTTAAAACTCCGTCATTAAAATCTGCATTAACATCATCAATAAGAACATCATCAGAAAGGCTGAAAGAGCGTTTAAAATTGCCATAGGTTCTCTCTCTTCTATAATAGTTTTCATTGTTCTTCTCACTGTTAATTTTGCGTTCACCCTGGATAGTTAGAACTCTCTCTTCAATTTTTACTGAAATATCTTCTTTTTTCAGACCTGGCAGTTCAATATTAAGAACCACATTATCTTCATTATTAAAGATATCTACAGCAGGTGACCATGATTGATTAGATTCACTTTTAAAAACAGGGTCATTAAAAAATGGTTAAATGAATTACCCCAGAAAGCCAGTTCGTTTAAAGGATTGTATCTTACAAGTCTCATAATTATTCCTCCTGTTAGTTTGTACTAC
>JAUCGD010000776.1 GCA_030377945.1 Desulfobacterales bacterium HSG17
TTGAAATAATAGAAAATAAATTTGATAGCAAACTCAGTTCACTGGATGATGCTGTTGCACAGAGGCTGATTGATCTTATTATTAAAAACGAAGATGCAATAGATATTGAACAAATCAGTTCTCTTATAGGCGGTTATCGCAGTTCTTTTATACAGATTGAACTCTGGTTTTTACGCCTGGGACTGGAGCATTTCAAGTCTCCAATGCAGGAACAGGAGCATCCGTTAATTGCAGGACTGGATGATCTTCACCTCAGACTCCGTACCCTTACTGCCTCTACCCCGGTCATTTCAGAACATGGGAAACAGCTGATTGAATTAATTAAAAATTATCAAGAACTTGTTCCGAAATTTCACCATACATCAGCAGGATTGCAGATAATGCTGGAAAAAATGGCAGATGAAAGGGAAAAACTTCTGCTGATAATGGAACAGATTGACATTGAAATAGAAAAAAAAACTGATGATGCAACCCTGTCTTTGAATAAGCTTCTTAGTAATACTTTGACATTCAATCTTTTTATCCTGCTTGGAATACTTCCAGTGGTTATTTTGGGAGGAATTACAGCATATTCCATAAAAAAACCTGTTCAAAAGCTTATTGAATACATTGACAGACTTTCAAAAGGAGATACACCGGATAAGATAAATGAAGAATACAGGGGAGAATTCAATCATGTCAGAGACAATTTAAATATTCTAATTGAAGCAACTTCTAATGTTACACTTGTTGCAGAAGAAATCGCAGCCGGAAATTTAAATATTCTTGTTAGAAACCGTTCTGAAAATGACAGGCTGATGCAGGCATTAAACTCCATGATTCAAAGCCTTGGAAAGCTTCAAAAGGAAACAGATAATATGATTTGTGCTGTGGGAGCCGGCCAATTAAATATCTGTGGAAATGCAGATGAATTTCAGGGAGGATGGCGCACACTTGTTAACGGTTTTAATGAACTGATAAAAGAATTAAGTACATCTGTGGCAACATCTATTTCACTTACAAATAAAATGGAGCTTGCCAGGCGGATTCAGACATCCCTTTTACCTGAATCTATGGAAAATATTCATCCTGATCTTGAGATAGCAGCAGAAATGATTACAGCAGATCAGGTTGGAGGTGATTATTATGATATTTCCTATGACCGGGAAAAAAATCTGTGGATTTCCATTGGTGATGTATCAGGTCACGGGGTTACACCAGGGCTTATAATGATGATTGCCCAGACAATTCATACTAGTGTAATAAATTTAACAGACTGTGATCCCAGTGATGCAATAATAAAAACAAATGAGATCATTTATAAAAACGTGCATGAGCGGCTAAAAAAAAACCATTTTATGACTTTTATGACCATGAAATACAAGGGCAGAGGCTGGTTTCAGTATGCAGGAGCCCATCTTTCAATGATTGTTTTCCGGTGTAAAATAAATAAATGTGAACTTGTAACAACCGGAGGCATGTATCTGAATATAAT
>JAUCGD010000777.1 GCA_030377945.1 Desulfobacterales bacterium HSG17
TAAGGAATTTTATTTTCTGTTGATTACTTTGACAATTTTTCTTCTTTTCTTCATGCGTAATCTTATTAAAACAAGAATGGGCAGAGCATTTATTGCCATACGGGATGCTGATATTGCAGCTGAAACAATGGGCGTCAATATTGTTTTTTATAAAACCCTTGCCTTTGCAATAAGTGCATTTTATGCAGGTATTGCAGGTGGTATGTATGCCTTTGTCTTAAAATTTATAGAACCTGAGATTTTTACCCTTTTAATGTCAATACTGTTTCTTGCCATGGTTGTTGTGGGCGGACTGGGTTCCATGTTTGGTTCCATTGCAGGTGCAACACTTCTTTGCTGGCTTGATCTGAAACTTAGAAATATACTTGATATCCCATATATTGGAGAGTGGTTGAAAGCTCTTTCTGAAAACTGGTTTTCCTTAACAGGTGTATCCAATATTCAATATATAGTATTTGGTTCCATTTTGGTGGGGATTATGCTCTTTGAACCCCTTGGGATATATGGAATATGGATCCGAACAAAAAAATACTGGCGGACATGGCCGTTCTAACTTAGGGAGATTGCATGATTGATTTTATCCAGATGATTGTCAGCGGGATTGCAACGGGAAGCACCTACGCCTTGATGGGCCTTGCCATGGTCATTATTTATAAAACTTCTGAAGTACCTAATTTTGCCCAGGGTGAAATGGCTCTTGTCACCTCCTATTTTGCCATGATGCTTTTAACCACCATGAATATATCTGTTTATCTTGCATTCTTTCTCTCCTTTGTATTTGCTGCCATTCTGGGGGCTTTTCTGGAATTTGCTATTTTACGACGTGCAAAAGAGCCTAATATTCTGGGGATGATAGTTATAACCATTGGGATTGAGATGATTATTCTCGGGCTTGTCTCCTGGAAATTCGGGGCAGAAGAAAAAACAATGCCTTTTCCCATTGGCCCCTATGATGGTTTTATTATTGGGGATATTTATATAAGCAAGCTTGATGTTCTCACATTAATTAGTGCACTGTTTTTCATGATAGTACTCTATCTGTTTTTTAAGTTTTCAAAACTTGGTCTTGCCATGAAAGCCACCCAGCAAAACTCAGTTGCAGCACAGATTGTGGGGATCAGGACCAACAGGATTATGATGTTGACATGGGGGATTTCTTCACTTGTTGGAGCGACAGCAGGTTTATTGATTGCTCCCACCGTAATGCAGCCCTTTATGATGTGGGATCCCATGCTTAAAGGTTTTGCAGCTGCAGTGATGGGAGGTATGACATCTCTGCCGGGTGCTGTGATAGCAGCTTATATGCTTGGGATTATAGAAAATCTTTTTGGTGGATATATTTCCATTGAATTTAAGACAGTGGTGGCATTTGTTATTATTGTACTTGTTTTGTGCATTAAACCAAGCGGTCTTTTTGCCAGGCACTATGTAAAAAAGGTTTAAGTTTTTTACCTTTAACCTGGTTTCTGG
>JAUCGD010000009.1 GCA_030377945.1 Desulfobacterales bacterium HSG17
CTTTGAAATCAAAGAAAGAAAAGAACTGAAAATTAAAATTATTTTTAATGGAAAAACACCTGAAAACCAGAAAAAATTTCTTATTATGGGTGAAGAGCTTCTTTGTTATTCTATGCTTGGAAATCTTATTAAAAATGCCCTTGAAGCTTCTCCTGAAAGAGAGACTGTAACAATAATGCTGAATAATGAAAAAGATTGCGTTATCAGGATTCATAATAAAGGGAGCGTTCCCAAAGATATTCATGATAATTTTTTTGACAAATATGTTACAAGCAATAAAAATTCAGGAACAGGTTTGGGCACATACAGCGCAAAACTGACAGCTGAAACACATAACGGCAGTATCCATATGCAGAGTTCGGAACAAGACGGCACTGTCATAACCATAAGCTTTCCTGATGCAGAATCTTATCACAGAGCTGAGTTTAATAATCTAAATCAAAATAATCTAAACCGGGAAAATTTAAACCAAAATAATATAAATCAGAAAAGAGAATCTCAAAATAACACTGAAGCTGTTTTTTCACAGCCTCAAAACCATATTTTTTTAAGTCTTGCTGAGGTAATTTCAAATATTAATAAAATGCTGCATTTTCTTGAGATCGGCGATACCCAGGCTGAAGAATATTTATACATATTAAAACAAAATATTTATAATTCAGATATGGGAAACAAGGTTGAACTACTTGAACAGCAGATTCAAAATTATGATTTTGACGCAGCCTGTAAAATGCTGCTTGATATAAGGAAGAATTTTGAAAAGCAAAATGATTTTCCCATAACAACATAAAAAGAGGCTAATACATGAGCAATACAGATAATAATGACCCTGGAGAAAAAAAATTATCATCTGAAAAAAGTGGTTTTGGCAGCAAGACAGGTTTTTTTCTTGAAAATATAACAAATATTATAGAACATGCTGTAAAAATAAAAGATCGAACTAGCAATATCATATCCTCCAATGCTTTGCTTAAAACCCCGGAAAAATTTGAACTTATGGGCAAGGCCGGTAAAGTGTTAAAAGATATGCGTAAAACTGCCGGATTATCTTTAGAAGAACTATCTTCAGTCATAAATATTGACAACCCCGGCATATTAAAAAGTATAGAAGAAGGGCATGCAGCTCTTCCTGTTGACCTTATGCTGCGCCTGGCCTCTTTTTATTCACGAAATGACCCTCTTCCTTTTATTATCCGTTTTTCACGCACTTATCATCCGGGATTAGGCAGACTGCTGGAAAAAACCGGTATAGACCGAATGTTCATCAAAGCTGAACGGGAGTTGAAATTCATAAGTATATATCGAAACAAAGATAATGCGCGTAAGCTTTCAGATGAAGGATTTGACCAGGTGCTGGATTTTACGCAAAAAGCATTTGAAATGGCACTTCATTTTGTTTTTGAGCAGGAGAATCAAGGAATCAGCGAAAATGAAGATAAAAATGAAAGCAAAAAGTGAAACGCGGACTGACTCTTGGAAAATATGCCCCTTTGCATAAAGGGCACCAGTTAGTTATTGAAACAGCCCTGGCTGAGATGGATGAGGTTTATGTTATCATATATGATTCTCCTGAAGTCACGGATATTCCTTTACCTGTGCGTTCTGAATGGATAAGAAAACTATATCCTGAAACCAGGGTTATTGAAGCCTGGGACGGGCCATGTGAAGTTGGGGATAGCACTGAAATAAAAGCAAATCATGAAAATTATATTATAAATAAATTAAAACTGCCGGAAATGAATGCTTTTTATTCAAGTGAGTTTTATGGTAAACATATGAGCAAGGCATTAAAAGCTGTAAATCGCATAGTAGATCCAGGACGAAAAAATAATAATATCTCAGGTTCTCAAATCCGTATAAATCCGTATAAATACAGAAAATTTATAAGCCCAAGTGTTTACAGGGATTTAATAAGCAATGTTGTTTTTCTCGGCGCTCCCTGTACTGGAAAAACAAGTATTGTCAAGAGACTTGCACAGGAATTTCAGACACAGTGGATGCCGGAATATGGAAGAGAATACTGGGAGAAAAACCAGGAAAACCGGCAACTTTCGTTGGACCAGCTTGTTGAAATAGCAGAAATTCATAGAATAAAAGAAGATAAAAAACTTGAAAATTCAGATAAATACCTATTCACAGATACAAATGCCATAACAACATATATGTTTTCCAGATATTATCATAACAATGCAGATTTACGCCTGGAAGAACTGGCATTAAAGGCATCTGCAAGATATGATATTGTTTTTTTGTGCGATATAGATATTCCATATGAAAATACTTGGGACAGATCAGGTGAGATAAAAAGGAAAATATTTCAAAAGCAGATTATCGCAGATTTGAAAATCAGGAAAATACCATGCTTCTTACTTAAAGGAAATATGGAAAAAAGAGTTGAGCAGGTAAAATATATTTTAAAAAAGTTTAAAAAATATAATAATATTAGGGATAAAAACGGAGAATAAATGTCATCTTTTAATCAGATAGCTGCCTTTTTCAGTGTTAACACAATAGCATTTGAAATCCTGTCATATCCCATGAGCTATATTGAGTTCATAGGAACTATTTTTTATCTCTGGTCGGTCTGGCTTATTTCAAGGAAAAATATGCTGACCTGGCCCATTGGCATTATTTCCGTTATCATTTTTTTCTTCCTGTTTTATCAAATACAGCTCTATTCCGATGCAATTGAGCAATTATATTACCTGGGAGCAAGTATTTACGGATGGTGGTACTGGAAAAAAGATATACAAAATCAGGATGATGATATTAAGGTAATAATCAGCCGGGGCAAGCTTATCATTTCCTGGGCAGTATCAACACTTGTTCTTTCAATAATCACAAGCTTTTTCATGCAGCGCATACATTTGATTTTTCCGGCAGTTTTTCCTGAACCTGCTTCATATCCATTTATTGACGCTCTTACAACTATTATGAGTTTTTCAGCAATGTTTCTTATGGCACAAAAAAGAATTGAAAGCTGGGTTTACTGGATTCTTGTTGATATAATCGGTATATGGTTATATTATGTAAAAGATGTCAAATTCTTATCTTTATTATATGTAATACTTTTGGCAATGGCCATAAACGGCCTGAGAATCTGGTTTAATAAACGGGTCTAATAAACGGGTCTAATAAACGGGTCTAATAAACGGATCTAATAAAACGGTTCAACAACAAGGAGATAATTTAATGCCCCATGTAATTGTTAAACTTTATCCAGGAAGGACAGATGAAGTTAAAACACAGCTTGCTGAAAAAATAGCAAAAGATGTTATGGAAATTGGAAAATGTCAGGAAAAGGCTGTATCGGTTGCTATTGAAGAGATTGATCAGTCTGAATGGGCACAAAAGGTTTACCAGCCGGATATTCTTGAAAATCAGGACAGGCTTTATAAAAAACCGGGGTACAATCCTTTTGAATAGAGTTTAACCCAGCCTTTTACGTTTACGTTCATCTGTCTCAGGTTCTATATCCATAATCTTTGCCTGAATTGCACATCCAATGATTATAAGACCGATATATGCAGGAAGATAAAGGCCCTGATTAATATTTACAGCCTGGATAATCAATGAAGCCCCTGACATTGACGACAGGATAATCAAAGCCCAGTCAAAAATGAAAACCATAAGCACTGCTCCGATAATCCCCCCTGCAATACTGGCAAGCAATATTATTTGAGACTGGGGAAATCCGGCAATTTGAAAAAGATATAAAGAAATATATCCACCTGCTGTAAAACCTGAGATACCAATAGCAATCTGCTGGAAGAAGACAGCCATAAAACCGCCGATAATGCCAAAAAATATTGCAATTGCCATTAATATATGTTGAGGCTGATTTCCTATAAACTGTCCTGCATATTTATAAGCAACTGAAAAGCCGATACAGGCAACAAAAAGCCAGAAAAGTTTTCTGCCCAGTAAAAGCAGAATAACTCCTGCAAGGATATTGGGTATATTCATTATAACCTCCTTTATTAAGTACCTGTGCATAAATTATGTTATATTTACGGTAGCGCCTCCCTACATGGAGGCACGTTTGAATACGGGTTTGCCTCCACGGAGGGAGGCGCTACCATTTTTGTGCGCTCCCTGCGGGCATACTCGTCAAGCTAAGGGCTGATTTGATTTCAGAACTCGTTATCCGGCAAGGGTTTTCATTGTTCGTCAGTTACACTTGGCTACTCTCTGTGGTCAATAAAAACAGATGGTTATAGTCTTAGCTTGACGCGTATGCCTACGGGATTTAAATGTATTTAATCACCATGTCCCGGCAATAAATTGCCGGGCTATTTTCTGACACCCCGCTGGGGTTAAAATATACCCGATGTTATTTCCGATAATGTCTATTATCATACTGGCAGGCATATCTCAATAAATTATGTAATGCCCGGCAACCTTTACCAGAACCATGATTGTCCTGATTAAATAATCAGCATGAATTCATAACAAATCATTTAATCACATTTTCATTTTTGAGGACTTCCTCAATAAAGGATTTTTTCTTGCTTTTATATTCTGAATTATAGTTAATGCTTTTTCCATGAAAAGGAAGTTTTTGACCTTTGTCCAGTTTGTTAACGATTGCTCTATTTAATATTGCAGGCTCATAACCAGGTTCTATTTCAATTGCCCTGTCAAATGCTGCCAAAGCTTTTTCTTTTTCTCCTATTGCTGCAAGGCATGTTCCCAAATTTCCATAACATTGATATGCATTAGGATTATATTCCAGAGATTTTTTGAATAATTCCAGTGCGCTTTCATATTCATAATTTTCCATATATTCAAAGCCTTCACGAAACAGGTCACCGGCTTTCATATAGTTTTCAAGGTTCATGTTCTCATAATTTTTAAGATGTTCGTCAAAGCTGTTCAGGGTTTTCTTTGCTTCAAGAACAAGTGGATGGTTTGAATCACCATATTTAAGAACATCCTGAAATGCCCGTACCATATTGTCAGTATCTTTTGTCTTTTTATAGACACCGGCCTTGTTAAAGTGGGCCTGCAATAAATAAGGATCTATGGCTATTACCTTGTCAAAATATTTAACAGCTTCATCCAATTTTCCAGTGAATGCAGATATTGTTCCCATACCAAATAGTACATGCGGGTGGGCTGGATGTTTTATATATAATTTCACAAGAATTTTTTTAGCATCATTATAATTCTCTTTTTCAGTCAAATACATGGCGTAATCAACAGCACCTTCAATCTGCAATTTCTGTTTTTGTTTAACATCTTGGTTTTTCTCTTTTTTGAGTTTGATTTTGCGTTTGTCAATTTTACGATTTTTTACCTTGTTTTGTTTTTTCTTTTTTGACATGTAACTGTACTCCTTTTGACAATTTTTTTGTTCTTCATACCACATTGCAGCTATTCAGATTCCTGACAGCATGCTGGGGATCATTTTTCAAATGGTTATTCCTTTTCCTGATTCCTTTTTCTAATTCAAGGAATACCAACATGCAAATCTATGGCTGTTGTCCCCAAAACATTAACAATCGGTTTGCCATATTCAGCAAAAAGTTTTTTTGCAACTTCAGGATCATGTTCAGGATAGCCCACGTCATCACATTTGAGGGTATTACCAAAGGTATGTTCTATCTTTGGAATCGTGTCTTTCAAGCTGACGGAAATATATTTGGCCTGATTCCAGGCAAGGAGGATTGCTTTTCTTACACGCACATCATCCAGAGGCGGTGATTTCTGGTTCATCCTGATTATATCTGCCCCATTGTCCAGGGCTGAGAATACCTTAAGCTCCGCATCTTTTTGAGCCTGTCGGATATGGATGCCGCGATCCGTATAAATACAGTCTATTTCACCTGACTCAAGGGCAGCATACGGTATTTGATGGTCACTTAATTGAAGCTATATGCCCCTAATTTCTAAGAATCAGTTGAATACTTTTGGTATTTTTTTCTTCCCATTTCCCACAAATTCAATAATCTTGCTGTCAACTGTAATGATTGGACACTCTAATGTCATAGCTGAAGCCACAACGATTTTATCGTGCAGATCATGTTTTGCAAGGCATCCGTCAACAGCAAGCAGATTTTCTAAAATCTCTTGATCTATTGCACGGATTTCAACATTAGGCGACTGCTTTAAAGGTGTGAAAACTTCATAAAAAAACTTACGCAAAAATTCCTCTGACCTGAGCCACTTTTCATATATCTCAATAAAAACCACAGATGGTACACTCAACAAAACCTGACCTTCAAAGGGAGAAACTGCCTCCTGAATTGCGTTTCTTGCTTTTTGAGATATTGGCGGAGCACCATCAAACCTGGGCGTGTCATCAAAAATTTGAGAAAAATAAGAGATGATTCCGTTTGTATCAATCACGTAACGTTTTTTTCCCATAACAATGTTCCGATAATTTCCTTGCAACTGTTTGAAGAGATACTTCCAAATCAATCCCACCTGAATGTTCCCAGCGCAGCATATAATCCACAAAATCCTCACCGCATTCCTGTATATCAATAAACATTTTCTCCGGCATGGAAAACAGTTCTTCTATCATGGATTCAGTCAATGATGCTGAATCTCGGTGCCTTTCAAGAATTCTCGCAAAAGAAAAGGTCATGCACAAAAGTTTATCCTGCCATTGGGCTGCATTATCAAGAAGCGATTTAAGATCTGCATCTTCAATAGCCTTATATTTTAAATATAACAGCAATAGAGATTCCAATTCCTTGCTATTCAGACAATAATTCATATTTATAGTCCATCTGTTGCTTTTTGCATCAAGTCTGTTGCACCCGGATCATCCAATGAAGGTTCTTGTCCTGGCATTATACCTTCGCGTTTTTCAATCCCGGTACGAACAAATGCTTCATCAATATCATATCTTTCTTCTTCTAAAGATTTTTCAATAAGAGAAGAACAGGTTCTTAAAATTGTTGCTGCATTATACTCACTTGCTTCAGCAATAATATTTATTGCACCTGGAGTAAACGGGGTCAAATAATCACCTGAAAACGATTTATTTCTGTATTCATCAAGATACTTTTTTATCAGAAGGCTCACATGATCCCGGCTGAGTTTTTCAAAAGGTATAAGGTGAGGTGCTTCAATTTTTGGTGATAATGGATAACGCTGTTCCAACCCTGAACTTGACCAGGCTTCAGAAATAAGGGCCGGAACTCCGGCATGCAAAACGAGAAACATATTAAAAAATCCATACCGGGCGTTCTCATATGGGCCATCCAGTAAAACAGATCTAAGCTCAGCAGCAAAATCCCGCCTCTGACGTCCACTTTGAAAATCAGGTACTCTTTCGAAATCATCAACAAAGATGTATGCACCATTGAAACCTGATGCCATAAACATCTGTACAAGATGAGAAAATACAAAATCAAGTTTTTCCCGTCCTTTTTTTATATTTTGATAGGCAGCCAGAAAGGATTCTGATGAAATAAATGAAGATAATAATCTATGTTGTGACGGAAATAATGGAAATACATCAGGTATTTTCTGTAAATATTCGTTTTCACAGATAATATCCATAAGTTTTCCCGGTTCAATACCACGTTCTATGAGCCATTTTTCCGAGTTAAGATTTTCAATCAATTTCTGTTCGTTATCTTCATCAATAACAATATCCGGATAAACCTCAATAATGGCATCAAGCCTCATACTTGCAAGAGTTGAGGCAATGATTCCGGAAGAATAAATGGCCTCAAAAATCAGGTCAATAAAACTATCAAAGGTTTTTGTACGTCCTCCTGGTTCAGGCCCTACATATACTGAAAAACACTTGTTGAGTTCTTCAGAAATATCCAGGCAGTATTCCTTATTTATCTGCTCAATAAGATTTACAAGGAAAGCCGACTTCCCATTACCTCGTCCTATGTATGACGTATCCCAGATATATCCGAGACGAAGATGTGACGGGTCTGCCTGGGGTGCTTTTAGAAACGCTGTTTCAATTTTTCCGTATTCCTTGATTCTTATGTCAGCCTCATATATCTTGCCGTTTATTCTAGGGTCTTTCGAATCCTTATTTACCGGACTTGTAGGAAATGGGTTTTCTGTTAAAGAAAATTTTTGATATTTGGCTTGCAGATCAACACACTGCTGCTGCCTGGGCTTTCGACGAAGATTGCTCATTATTCTGTCTCTCCTTTTGCAAGGTTATTGCAATAATATTCCTATAACCCCCATCAACCATGACGGGTTCACGTTTCATATACCTGACACTGGTTTCTTCCGGTAGTTTGTCTACTTCAAGAGAAATGCTGATATTAAGTTTTCCAGAAAGATTCAAGCGATATATTTCATTCAGTGTTTCTTCAAAAGTATGCATGGATATTTTCAACCTGAAGCAAACGATTTCTCTTAATGATGCCAGGTTCACAAAATTGTATCTTACCTGACGCCTTAAATCAAAATAACCTTTAACTAAAGTATCTACAAACTTGTTATTGTATGGACTTTCTTCATCATCTCCAAGGATTGGTTTATGAATGAAGAGGTGTCTACCATCTGAATATTGGTATATATCCGAGAAATCATCCGAATGAACATTATCAAGAACCACAGATGTGGGGTAAACCAGTTTTCCATTAATAAACGGATAATATTCTGTTGCCTGTATAACACCGATCTGTCTGGCCCGATAGCACCATAAATCGAAAGAAATCATAGAGTAAGGGCAGTTATAGAGTTCCCTGAGAAAATATGTAATCCAGAAGTCACGGATACGTTTTGTTATCTTATTGTAATCTTCAGGGTTAAATCGCCCTGAAGTATTTTCAGGTAAAAGACCGTCGTTAATAAGTTTTTTCAAAATTATCTTGTTTTCAGGGGCTAAATCAACATTGCGCTTCAGGTATCGTTCAATATCACCCTGGAGTTTTTTAACAAGTTTCTCAGTGTAGTTCATTATATCTTTTGTTGTTTGTATATTTCTCCTGTCAAAATGCAGTTCCAATGGAGAATAATGAGGGAATACCAGTACACCCGAACCTTTTGAATTTGCTTTGTATAAAAATTCAACCAGTTTTCGAAATGTTTTATGTGCATCTTCCATCAGTCTGAAAACGGTGAGATTGAATTCAAGAACTCCTTGCGTTCGATACTGAAGCAAAAGTTTTTTGCCTTTTTCTGTCAGATGTATTAAATGATCTTCCTTTTGGATAACAAGGTCATATTCCTTACACTCATCCATCACTTTATTAAATGTATAGCGATAACGCCTCTGCTGATGCAAAGTCGGATTTTCAACATCTTCCAATTTTTTGTATTTTGACTCACCTAACCGGTATTCCTGCTTGAGAATTCTAAATTCATTAAATACTTCATCCTGGATTATGCTCTTTTCTACGCTGCTGAGAAAAATGAAGAAATAGTCCAGGAAATAGAACTTTCTGGATGGTAACGAGGATGTTTTTGTTGATGTTTGAGTCATTAAAGATTTCCTTTTCCAGCAATACCAATCTTACAGGTCAGAATCTGCCTATCATTTATAATTTTACACCAATGAGTAAATCATTGAACGCCGTCTCAGAATCTTCCGCTTATTATATCTTCAAAAGTAAGGCTTTGCAGGGCATCCAGGACATTTTCTTCATTAATGAAACCCAGCAAATAAGCCCTGATAGAAAGATAAGGTCGGTTTGTTATGTAGTAAGAAAATCCAAGATTGTAATAGGCAAAAGGATTTTTTGAATCAAGCTCTATTGTTTTTTGATAATTTTTAATCGCCTCAGTGTAATTACCTTGTAATCGGTAACATTCTCCTCTGTAATTGTATGATAAAGCATCTTTAGGATCCAGTTCAATGGTTTTGGCATGGTCTTTCAGTGCGTTTTCATATTGCTTCAGCTTTCGGTAAGTGTATCCTCTGTTAGAGTAAGCTAATGTTAATTCAGGATTCAATTCAATGGTTTTGTCATAGTCTTTCAGTGCGTTTCCATATTGCTTCAGCTTATAGTAAGTAAGGCCTCTGCTATTATATGCTGTTGCATATTTCGGATTTAATTCAATGGCTTTGCCATGGTCTTTCAGTGCGTTTTCATATTGCTTCAGGTTTATCAATTTGTGTTGCATTTATACCCAAAGCATCTTTTATCACATGCGCACATGTCAAAATCTGGTAGTCTCCTACCAGAAATCCCACCCCCACAATATTGCCGTTTTTCTTTTTAATTCTTACAATGGATTTTTTCAGCAGGTCAGTCATTTACTTATCCCAGATTTTCCTGTTTCCATTTCAAAACCACTTTGATGTTACCTTCAATACTAGAATTTGCAATAATGGCCCCGGCTTTGGCATTCATTTTCAACCCAAATTCTACTTCAACCTCTTGAGGCTTTTTGGAAAGTTCACCAATTTTTGTTACAAGTGTTTCTGCTATTGGCTTTATAGTTGCAAGTGAATCCTGGAAATTTTTAGCTGCTTTTTTTGCAAAGCCATCTCGTGATACTTCCATTTCACCTTCATCATCTTCGTTGATTTCTGCCTCAACAAATATTGAATTTTCATCATCAATAGGGAACTCAATCAATTGTTTTTCTGCCATGATTTTACCTCCATACATTGTCATTAATTTTTGGGGTATGTTTTTGATAATACCCGACCGTTTATAGAAAATTTCAAAGTATTAATGTCTTCGATTATTTTTACTGATTCGTGCCTTTAGCATCACCATCTCCATCAAGAATATAATAGTCTGAAAAACCCAGTTTTGTCGAACAAAATTTTTTTAATCATGCAATACCGATATGTGAATTTATCATTTCAAGTTTTGAGTTAAAACCTGACCTGTGAAACGGGTTTGTAGGGATGTAATCGTGATTGTTTCGCCAATTGAAGGAGTATAAGCAGACAAAGAAAGAACTTTATCAACCGGCTGACTCAAAAGAACATGGCAGACAATCTCCCGCAACTCATCTGATAATTCTTTTAATTCTGATCAAAAAAGCTATTGAGTGTAAAGAACCTTATGGTCATGCAGTTATACACTTGACTGCCTTGCATATCCTGCACAACTTCGAACAGGATACTGAAGCACAGGCACGAAACAAGGCCATAGAATTATTTTTAGCCTATTGCCATGATGGTGAAGAATCATAGTGGGTGGGCGATTGTGTTTTGAGTTTGTACAGGCGATTAAAGATTGGCAGACTGAAGAAATTGGGGCACATTTGCAGTAATTAACACATCCTTCATGCAAGCCGTCCTTTCCGGTTCCCGTGATCTTGGTCTGGCTTCTAATCCAGATTTGAATTATCAAGATGCGGCGGAGGTTTTGTTGATTTTGGAGGGGCTGTCTGAACCTTGATTTTCAGGATTAGGAATTTCCAAATTATTAAATTGCCCACAACGCCCGGAGCTAAACCTCCGGGCTACAAGCTGAAGCAGGCTAAAGCCAGCTGAAATTAAACCTGTAAATTGTTATTTACCAGCACCCTTTAGGATGGTTTAGTTTGTAGCGGGGGGATTTATTCCCCCGCTTGATGCTGTGCCTGAACCATGATAGTCATGATAAATTTTGAGCCCCTCCTTTGACCGATAAAATAAATACAAATTGAATAATTTGTTTTAAGCTGTTATAAAATAATTAGAAGTATAAATAACGAACATATTAAGTAAAATAAAGGGTGACATCATGAAAGTAAAATTTCTGTGCCGGATAATATTTGCTGTTTTTATATTTTTAATCTATCAGCCCATATTGTTTGCAGCAACGGATTCTTTATCAATTATCAAAGTGGACAAGGATAAATTAACCTTTCAGGTTCAAAAAGAACCTTTGGGAAATATTGTTAATGAGATCATAAATGAATGTGATGTGGAAATAGTTGGTCTGGAAGCAAGGGGAAATGATCTTATAACCTTTTCAGCAGAACAGGAGCCGGTGGAAAATGTTATCAAACGACTGCTAAAGTATCTTAATGAAAATAATTTTGCATTTGAATATAGTAAAACCAGTCTCCGCAGGGTTTCTGTACTGCCAAAAGCCAAAGGTAAGGATATAGTAAGAAGGCCGCCTATACCTGCTCAAACACCAAAACCTGTAAAAGAAGATAAAGAAAGAGCTGTTAAAATTTTAAAGGTTAATGAAGGAACCCAGGCTGAATCACTTGATTTACAAAAAGATGATCTGATTATTGAATATGACGGAAACAGGATTAAAAGTGCACGCCAGCTTGTAAAGGCTGTTAAGAAGAAAGCTCCTGAAGAAAGTGTTGAAATGATTGTGGTAAGGGAAGGCCAGTCTATACGAATTGCTCTTAACGGGGGATTGATAGGTGTTAATGTTTTAACTGTTTCGGTTCCCAAGTCTGAGCTTGGTCAATAAAATATATTCACCACAGATTGCACAGATTAAAAACCCTTTGTGTTAATCTGTGCAATCTGTGGTGAAAAAAAAGAAAAATTAATCCAAACGATAATTAGGCGCTTCCTTGGTGATTATAACATCATGCACATGACTTTCACGCATTCCAGCAGCACTTATTTTCAAAAATCTTGCTTTGTGTCTTAAATCTTCAATTGAGTGCGCTCCAACATATCCCATACCTGCTTTTAATCCTCCCACAAGCTGGTAAACAATATCTGAAAGAAGACCTGAATATGGAACACGTCCAACAATTCCTTCAGGAACCAGTTTGTCAATATCTGCATCTTCCCCTTGATAATACCTGTCTTTACTGCCTTCTTTCATTGCTTCCACAGAACCCATACCCCGGTATGCCTTATAACTGCGTCCCTGGAAAAACACCATTTCTCCAGGGCTTTCTTTTGCACCTGCAAAAAGACCGCCGATCATAACGCAGTGGGCACCTGATCCAATGGCTTTTGTAACATCACCTGAAAACTTGATACCGCCGTCAGCTATAAGAGGCACACCGGTTTTGTCAGAAACCTCTTTGCAGTTCATAATTGCACTTGCCTGGGGAACACCTATTCCTGCAACAATACGTGTGGTGCAGATTGAACCCGGACCGATTCCGATTTTAACGCCGTCAACACCAGCATCAATAAGATCCTGTGCTCCCTGCCCAGTTCCCACATTTCCTGCAATCAGCTCAATATTCTTATAATTATTTTTTAATTCTTTTACTGATGTAATGACATTTTTAGAATGGCCGTGGGAGGTATCAATGAGTATAACATCTGCACCTGTTTTTAAAAGAGCTTCAGCCCGTTCCAGCATGTCAGGGCCCACACCTATGGCTGCTCCCACACGGAGTCTTCCCCTGTTATCTTTGCAGGCGTTAGGATATTTTCTGATTTTTTCAATATCTTTTATGGTAATCATTCCGGTCAGCTTGCCGCTTTTATCCACAACCAGCAGCTTTTCAATCCGGTGTTTGTGAAGCATTTTTTTTGAATCTTCAAGGGTAATCCCTTCATTTACCGTTACCAGGTTTTTACTGGTCATAACCTCGGAAACTTTTTTTTCCAGATTAGTTTCAAACCTGAGATCCCTGTTGGTTAAAATACCTACAAGTTTATCACCTTCAGTAACAGGAAGCCCTGAAATTCGGTATTGCTCCATTACCTTAAGTACATCGCAAAGTTTTTGTTCTGGATGGATAGTAATGGGATCAATAATCATTCCGCTTTCGGATTTTTTTACCTTATCAACTTCTTTGGCCTGGCTTTCAATATCAAGGTTGCGATGTATAAAACCAAGACCTCCAACTCTTGCCATGCTGATTGCAACTCTGGATTCTGTTACAGTATCCATTGCAGCGCTTACAACAGGTATATTCAGTTCCAGATTTCTTGTTAGTTTTGTTTTGGTATCAGCACTTTTAGGCAGTACTTCTGAATAGTTTGGCACAAGTAAAATATCATCAAAAGAAAATGCATCTTCGATGGAAAAGTTTTTCATGACTTATCTCCAAAAAATAAATGTTTAATTATAAGATGTTAACTATATATACTACTATATTTAAATGAAAAATAATTAACCGCGTAAGGTAGCAAAGGTGCTTGTTTTTAGCAATCTTTAATTTGTAATCTTGACATATATACTTCTTAAGAAGTAAAAACAGGTTTTTGAACCATGATTAAATGATTTTCATGGTTTACTATGAATATTCATCATGTTCATCACATTAATCATTTAATCATGGTTATTGTTTTAATTTTGTTGATTTATGATTGGAAGTATAAATGCTTATAGATATTAATCCTGATAATCCCCAGATGCGCCTTATAAATAAAGTTTCGGATATACTTAAAAAAGGAGGGGTAATAGCTTATCCCACTGATACTTTTTATGGAATCGGATGTGATATTATGAATAAAAAAGCTATTCAAAAAATATACCAGATAAAGCAAAGAGATAAAAAGAAACCCTTTAGTTTTATCTGTTCCGATTTAAAAAATATAAGTGATTATGCAAAGGTTTCAAATTATGCTTATAAAACCATGAAACGCCTTTTACCAGGACCTTATACTTTTATCCTTGCTGGGTCAAAGATGGTTCCGAAAATCATGCTGACCAATAGAAAAACTGCCGGAATACGGGTTCCCAATAATAAAATCTGCCTGGCACTGGTTAATGCTCTTGAAAATCCTGTTATCTCAACCAGTGCTGCCACCCCTGAAGGAGAAATCTTATATGAACCGTCCTTTATCTATGACCGCTTCAAAACCGTACTTGATGCTGTAATAGACGGAGGCCCGGTTTCAGGGCAGCCTTCCAGTGTTGTTTCGCTGTATGATGATATTCCTGAAGTAATACGTAAAGGAATTGGGGATGTAAGCCTGTTTGAATAAAAAAAGGGCAGGTTTGGAACCTGCCCCTACATTAATATTTTATCCTATTTGAAATCAAAAACAGGTTAGGAACCTGATTTTATTCTTCATCTTTTATTCTTCATCTGGTATTATTCTTCTGGGTCTTCGTTAAGCTTTTCCTGAAGATTTTCCCTCAGAATCTCACCAAAGGATGATGTTGCAGGACCCATCTTATTTATATAATCACTTAAAATAGTCTGGTCATCTTCCATATCCAGACGTTTGATGGAAAGCCCTATCCTTCTTTCATCACTGTTAATATTCATTACTTTTGCTGTAAGAACATCATCAATATTATATTTTTCAGAAGGATTCTTTATTTTTTCTTTGCTGATTTCAGATACATGTACAAGCCCTTCTATGCCTTCTTCCAGTTCGACAAATACACCGAAATCAGTAATATTTGTTACAGTGCCTGTAATTTCTTTACCTACTTCATATCGTTCAGCAACTGTCTGCCATGGATCAGGCTGCATCTGTTTTATGCCCAGAGAAAATCTTTCATTTTCTTTTTCAATATCAAGCACAACTGCCTGTACAACATCCCCTTTTTTGTAAATATCACCCGGATGTTTCACACGCTTTGTCCAGGAAATATCGGATATATGCACCAGACCGTCAATACCTTCATCAATACCGATAAACAGACCGAAATCGGTAATATTTTTTATCTTGCCTTCAATAGTTGTACCAATGGGATATTTTTCGCTGATAACATCCCAGGGATTGGGAGCAACCTGCTTCATACCAAGGGAAATTCTTCTATTTTCAGGTTTTATATCCAGTACAATTGCATCAACTTCTTCGCCAACAGAGACAACCTTGGAAGGATGACGTATTTTCCTTGTCCATGACATTTCAGAAACATGAATCAGACCTTCAATGCCTTCTTCAAGCTCAATAAATGCACCATAGTCTGTCAGACTTACAACCTTTCCTGTGATTCGAGAATCAATCGGATATTTTTCTGAAGCAATAGTCCATGGATCTTCGGTTAATTGTTTCATTCCAAGTGAAACCCGTTCTTTTTCCAGGTCCAGGCTCAGAATTTTTACTTTAATGTCATCACCAACTGAAAAAAGCTCGGACGGATGTTTTACACGGCCCCATGAAATATCTGTAATATGGAGCAGACCGTCAACACCGCCAAGATCAACAAATACACCATATTCAGTGATATTTTTGACCACACCGGTTATTATTTTGCCTTCTTCAATAGCCTCTAAGGTTGCTGTTCTTGCAGCCTCGCGTTCATGTTCAAGGATCATCCGCCTTGAAAGTACGATATTGCTGCGTTTGCGGTTATATTTTAAAATCTTGAAGGTAAGGGTCTGCCCTACCATTTCATCAAGATTTTTAATAGGCCGCAAATCTGCCTGAGATCCGGGCAGGAATGCCTGGACTCCAATATCAACGGAAAAACCGCCTTTGACACGATTCAGAATTACACCTTCAACAATTCCGTCTTCGTCATAAGCGTTTTTAATTTCATCCCATACCTTGATTTTGGCAGCTTTCTCTTTTGACAGGACAACAACTTCTTCTTCTTCATCCCACCATTCCACCATGACTTCAACAGCATCGCCAACTTCAGCTCTTATCTCGCCGTCCTCATCCCGAAATTCATGAATTCGGATCTGGCCTTCAGATTTGTAACCAATGTCAACAAGTACATAGTCTTTATCAACGGAAATTATTTTTCCGGTGACAACTTCACCTTCAGCAAAGCGCTTGAAGCTTTCTTCGTACATATTCATCAAGCTTTCCATGCTGTCATCGCCATCGTCTTCCCCGGAATAGGAATCCGCTTCTCTTAAAGCTGCTTCTCTTAAAGCTGCTTCAGATAAATCTGCTTCTGTTGTTTCAGATACATCTGCTTCTACTTCTGCTACTTCAGATGTACTGGAATCTATATCAGATAAATCGTTTTGTTCTAATTGTTCTGTTTCGTCGTTTTTAACAATTTCTTCCATGAAAAAAAAATACCCCCTTGGCCTTATTTTATTTATACTGCCATATATCTAATGCAATATAACCTGTGAGATATATACAGGTATTTGATAAATTACAACACTTAATTTGATTTAATTTGATTTATTTTATTTTATTTCAATATACGACATCATTTGAGATACAACCTGATGAATGGATATATTGGTTGAATTGATAATTATAGCTTGTTTGGCAGGTTTTAACGGGGCTATTTTTCTTGTGCTGTCATTTTTATCTCTAAGGCGAATGTCTTTTTCAATCTGTTCCAGGGTCTGAGTATTTTTATGCTTTAACTCATTATAACGTCGTAATGCACGGGTTTCAGGAGAAGCATCCAAAAAGAATTTGACATCAGCATCTGGAAAAACAACGGTTCCCATGTCACGGCCTTCAAAGACAGTTCCTTTGTTTTTGCCCATATCTCTTTGTATTTTCAATAAATATTCTCTTACAACAGGTCTTGCAGATATTAGAGATGCCAGCATACTGATTTCAGGACTTCGAATTAAGCGGCTTATGTCAGAATCACCTGAAATCAGGCAAAGGTCTGTTTCTGACCTGATAAACTTCAGTTCAAGGGTTTTACAGAGTTTTCCAAGTTCATCATCATTGTCAGGAGATATACCTGAGGTTTTTACTGCCAGGGCAACACCTCTGTATAATGCGCCTGTATCAACATAAATATATGAAAGCTGCCTGGCAAGAGAACTGCTTACACTGGTTTTTCCTGCACCTGCCGGTCCGTCAATGGTTATTAAAAGCTGTTTCAATTTAATGCCTTTTTTAATGCTTTGACAAACTTCTGGTTTTCTTCAAAAGTTCCGACATTAATCCTTATATATTCGGGAAAACCATAAGATGTCATGGAACGAACAATAACACCCTGTCTCAACATCTTTTCAAATATTTCTTTTGAATCCCTTTTAACATCAATAAGGAAAAAATTTGCATGGGTTTTGAAAAACTCTAGTCCCATATTTTCAAGGGATTTATATAGAAAGTCCAGGCCCTGATGTACGGTTTCAATAGTTTTGTTTAAAAATATTTCATCATCCAATGCTGCACATGCCCCGACCTGGGCAGGGATACTGGTATTAAATGGCATTCTTACCCTGTTAAGCAGGTTGGCAATCTCAGGAGATGTTATGCAGTATCCAATTCTAAGCCCTGCCAGTCCGTAAGCTTTTGAAAATGTACGAAGTGTAACTATATTCTTTCCCGGATTTCTCCCTGTTTCTGCAAAGTCAATTCCTTGGAGGCATTCAATATCCCGGACAAATTCTATATAGGCTTCATCAATAACAATTATAATATCCTGGGGAATTTCTTTTATAAATTTTTCAAAGTTTTCCCTGGAAATTATTTTGCCTGTGGGGTTATTCGGGTTGCAGATAAAAATCATGCGCGTCATGGATGTGACAGCATTTTTTATCCCCTCAAGATCAATATTAAGTGATTTAAGTGGAATATAAATCCCTTCTGCCCCTGTGCATTGAACAGCAATTTTATACATTAGAAATGAAGGTTTAGGTATTATAACCTCATCTCCAGGCTGAAGAAAGACCCTTGAAAGCATTCCAATAATATCGTCGGAACCATTACCCAGAACAAAGTTTCCCCTGGGAATATTCAATTTTTGTGATAGCTTTTCAACAAGATAAAATCCGCTGCCGTCAGGATACCTGTGAAGTTTTGACATTGATTCTTTAATAGCTTTAACAGCCAGGGGAGACGGGCCAAGAGGATTTTCATTGGATGCAAGTTTTATGGAATTGTCAATGCCATATTCCCGTTCAAGCTCTTCAATTGGTTTACCCGGAACATATGGAGTAATGCAGGAAATATAATCTGGTACTTTTAAGCTCATAATAGATTATCATCTTTAATTTATCTGGTTAATAATGTATTATTCTGGAATCAGAATTATCCGATTAATTGATTTTTTGCATTTTCCTTATCAGTCAATCAGCTTTCAGTACAAGAAAAAAATAGGAAAATAATAAAAAATAAGGTATTGCAGGATTAATCATCATTGACTTGTCTGATATGGCTGAATAGACTAAAGAGCTATAATAAAGTGAATATTTTGGAAGACAAATATTTTAAGAGGTGATAAATGTTTAATACTTTGAAAATTTATATTATTCTATCTGCCTTAATTCTTTTATGCTGTTCATGCAGTGCAAATAATAATTATCCTGAAAGGTCTATTGTTTATGAAAAAAATGCTGCTGACCAAAGTAATATTAACCAAAGTAATAATAACAGGGATGTCCAAAAATTTCTGGGATATAAATGTCTGGGAATTATCAATAACCCTGATAAAGTAGAAACATATCAAATTGACCGGTTGAGAAACTCAAATCATACTGGTAATAATATTAACAGTTATCCTGTTACGCAAAAAGGACACAATCTTGATAATAAAGATATAAAAGCGGTTAGAAAGATTATTAACTCATCTTCAAGTTATGATTTCAAATGGTCAAAAAGAATCCGCATAAGGCCGTCACATGTTCTCAGGTTTATCAGGTATTCGGAAAAAGTAGATATTACCATTGATTTTAATACCAGGCAATGGGCATTTTACCATGACAATAAAGTAATGACAGAAGATATAAGTAAATCTGCAAGTACTGAGTTAAATAATATTATCTCCAAATTATTTTAATCCAGTTGTTTTAATCAGGTTTATAAAATACACAATTCTATATAAATTATTTAAGGAGGCAGAAATGAGGACAATATTTATTTCAAAGAATAAAGCCTGTTGCAGGAATATACTTTTGTTTATATTGCTATTGGTGATTAGCTCCTGTGCAGGTAATAATATTAATTCCCATGATGCAGACCCGGTGATTCTGCCTTCATCCGATATTGTCAAACCTGTTAATACAAATACAACACCTGGTGAAACAGAAAATTCAAATGCTGTTACGCTTCATCTTATAATTGCAGCAGATACCAATGACAGTCAGATTGGGAAATCTGTTGCTGTGGATTCAAGAAAATTCCAAAGTCTTATGGAAGATATTGTAAAACAGAGTAAAGGGGAAATGATTTTAAAAAAGATTGTCCTTCAAGGTGACTCGCTAAATAACAACAATCTGCTCAGGGCTATTGAATATCCAAAGGTTAATCCTGATGATATTATAGTTTTTTTATATGCAGGTCACGGACATCGTTATCAATCAACTCCAACCAGGTGGCCTTTAATGGATACTCCGGGCAAGATAACAGACTTTGCTATTATCATTGAAAGTATAAAAAATAAAAACCCCAGACAATTTATCATTCTTGCAGACTGCTGCAATGCAGTTGTTAACCGTCCGAGCATAAGGCTTTTATATGCAGGCAGGCAATTAAACTATGATGCAATTAAACAGATGTTTTTAACATCCAAAACCCAGATTGCTGCCAGCGGAAGCATTCCAGGTCAGTTTTCTTTTGGTGACAACGAGCAGGGAGGACTTTTTACCTCTTTGTTTATTTCAAACCTCAGCAAAGCCTTATTGTCAATCGGAGCAGACTGGGAGGAAGTTTTTCAAAAAACAAGACAAAATGTAGTAAATATGTCAGGGTTGTCAGGCAATGAACAAACTCCCCAATATCAAAGGTATAAATAATATATTTTCTAAATACAGGAGGTAGTAATGTTAAAAAATATAAGCATAAAATGGCAGCTGGTTTTAACATGTATTGTGCTGGTAGCTGTGCCGGTAATAACTCTGGGTTCTTTAAGTTATAAATTTGTTAAAACCGAGACCTTTTCACAAATAGATGAACGATTGCAGCAGCAGACATTGCTGCTCAAGTCAATGATAGAAAATACATATGCAGAAATTCAAAAAACAAAACAAAACAGCATTTCTCAGGCACAGCAAATAGTAGACGGAGAAACCGAAGCTGTATATAAATTTGTCAGTTCGTGGAAAGGTGATAAAGAAAACCTGAAAGACATTATTGCATCCATTAGAGTTGGAAAAACAGGGTATATATGGATTACAGATTATAACGGCATATATATTGTATCAAAAGATCGTCAAAGAGATGGTGAAAATATATGGAGTGCAAAAGATGCCAATGGAACTTATTTTATACAGGAAGCTGTTGATAAAGCAAGGCGTCTTTCAGGAAATGCAATTGACCATCAAATCTATCCCTGGAAAAATATTGGGGAAGATGAAACAAGAGAGAAGATTGCTACTCTTGTTCATTTTCCTGAATATAACTGGGTTATGGGAGTCAGTGTGTATTATGACGAACTAATTGATACAGGATATGAAAAAAAGAAAATTAATGAATTAAAAAATAATCTTTCAAAGGAAATCGTTGGAAAAACAGGATATGTATTTATTCTTAATGACAAAGGTGATTATATTCTTTCATACAAAAGAAAAAGTGACGGGGAAAATATTTTAGATGCCCAGGATGCAGACGGAAAATTTTTTGTTCAGGAAATGGTATCAAAAGGCACGGCACTGGCAAACAGGGAAACTGCAACAATCTATTATACCTGGAAGAATAAAGGGGAAGACAAAGCAAGGATGAAACTGGCCTGTTATACATCTTTTCCCAAGTTAAACTGGATAATCGGTTCTTCTGCATATCACAATGATTTTCTTGAAGGATTAAAAGAGATTCAGCGACTGACAATTATTGTAGCTGTTCTTTTTATCATTATAGGATCTGCTGGAGCATACCTATTTGCATCTTATATGACCGGAAAGTTTAAAAGACTGGCAAATAATATGGGTAAAATCTCCGAAGGTGATCTAAATATAGATGTTCATAAAAGTCCCGGGAAAAATGAAATAGGCCAGATGAATACAGCTATGAATAAAATGATTTTTAATCTTAACAATACTATTTTAATGGCAGAGCAGATTGCACAGGGTGATTTAACTATAAAAGTCAATGTTCTTTCGGAAAAAGATTCCCTGGGCCATGCATTGAAAGAAATGGTTGAAACCCTGCTCAATGTTGTTATTAATGTTAGAAAAACAGTTGATAGCAGCAAAAAAATGGCTGATAATTTTACAGCTTCTGCTCAAAATGTTTCATTATTAAGTCAGCAGATGACTTTCACTTCAGAGCAGATGTCAGAAGGTTCAAATGAACAGGCTGCTTCCTCGGAAGAAGCATCTGCATCAACTGAGCAGATGAGCGCTAACATTAAACAAAATGCTGATAATGCTTATGAAACGGAAAAAATAGCTATCAAAGCCTCAAATGATGTAATGGAAATTGCCAATACTGTTGGAAAAACAGTAAAAGCCATGAATGAAATTGAAGAAAAGATTTCTATTATAGAAGAAATTGCAAGAGAAACCAACATGCTTGCTCTTAATGCATCCATTGAAGCAGCCCGTGCAGGTGAACATGGGAAAGGTTTTACCGTAGTAGCTCTTGAAGTTAAGAAACTGGCTGAACACAGCCGGCTTGCTGCTGCAAAAATCAATAAACTATCAACATCCAGTGTTGAGGTAGCGGAAACAGCAGCAGAGCTTCTTAAAAAAACTGCACCTGATATTCAGAAAACTGCTGATCTTGTTCAGGAAATAAGCGCTGCGTGCAATGAACAAAGTACAGGAGCAGAACAGATTAACCTGGCAATACATCAGCTTGATCAGGTTATTCAGCAAAATGCTTCAGCTTCGGAAGAAATGTCAGCAAGTGCTGAAAACTTATCGTCAAGTGCTGAACAACTGTCAGCAGGTGCAGGTAAAATGGCATCACAGGCAAAGCAATTGCAGGATGCTGTCGCATTTTTTAAAATTGGACATTTTTATAACCCAGGCAATGATGAAGATGATGATATTCTGCAAATAAAAAAAGAAACCCTTAATGAAATCAAGCCTTCTGTTCCAAAAGTTTCTTATGCAAAGCCCCAAAAAAAAAGAATAAAACATGATTTTAATGAGCAAAAAAATGAAACAGGCTTTGAACTGGATATGGCAAAACAGGATAATAACAAAGATATGCTGGATAATGAATTTGAGGATTTCTAGACCCCAAAAATTTAACATCAGATTACCATGATGTAATTGATAATCATGATAAATAAACACCTGTTAAAACTTTTTGCAGCATCCGTAGGGTGCGTTAGCGCAGCGTAACGCACCTTGAAATTTATGGAGAAAACATGAATCTGGCTAATTTTGATATTAATGAAATAAATAAATTTGAAAAACTTGCTTCAAAATGGTGGGACTTGAGCGGGGAATCAAAGTCCCTGCATGATATAAATCCGCTCAGATCAGGTTATATTAAAAAAAGGGCAGATTTGAAAAATGCCCGTGTTCTTGATGTGGGGTGCGGAGGCGGGATTCTAAGTGAAGCCCTGGCAGGTTCAGGAGCAGATGTTACAGGCATTGATATGGGAAAAGAACCCCTGGCTGCTGCAAAATTACACCTGGAAAAAAGCGGGTTTCAGATAAATTATTATCAAACAACAGTGGAATCTATGGCAGATAGTGAACCTGAAAGTTTTGATATAATTGCCTGCATGGAACTTCTGGAACATGTGCCTGACCCGGAATCTGTAATTAATGCCTGCTACAAGCTTTTAAAACCCGGTGGGAATATTTTTTTAGCTACTTTAAACAGAACCTTTAAATCCTTTATATTTGCAATTTTCGGTGCAGAATATATATTACGGCTGCTGCCAAGAGGAACACACAGATTTAATAAATTTGTTAAACCATCTGAAATAGAACAATGGGCAGAAAAAGCCGGTCTTAAAAAAAAAGATTTATCAGGAATGGAATATAATCCGTTTACCCAAAAATATTTTCTTAGTAAAAATGCAAAGGTTAATTATTTAATGCACTTAAAAAAGTAACTTAACTGATACAGCTAAAAGGGAGAAAAAAAATGGAAAAACGAATATCCCCGGACAATTTATTGGAATTGATGGGTATAACACCTGCGGATAATCCCGGAAATAATAAAACCGCCAGCCACTGGATGAGCCAGCTTGTAGCACAACAGGTAAAGAGCCTGGTTCAGTTTAAGCAATTTCTCCAGTCACTAACTGATAATACATCTGCTTACAGCCCTTTAGCATCTGCAAAATTTGCAGCCCAATGGCAAAAAACTATTTTGGATATTTTTGTTTTAGGCCCCATACGAACCCAGGCAAAAGAAGCTGCAAACGCAGGAACAGCACCTGATATTTTTGTAGAACATAATCGTCAGACAGAAGAAAAATATGCAGACTTGATTTATAAATTTTGCAGTTTATTCATGACCGGCAAAAACTTTGATTTTCAAAAAGCCAGGAATTATTCTTCTTCAAAAGATGGGAAAGCTTTGTTTAAAAAATATATTCAAGAATTTTCATGGATTGAAAGAAATTATCTTTCATCAGGGCTTACACGCCTTGCAGCCATGAAAGAGCTGTTACTGAGTCTGCTCACACTTATAACAGAGCAGCCCCTTGAAAAAGCAAGAATGCCTTTTATGAAAATGAATAAAGACGGTCGTCCAGCCATTGATTTTTCCGATTATCTTGCAGCAACAAAAATACGAATTGAAAATCTTTATAATGAAAAAGCCTTTGATATTGTAGATTTTTCCAAGGGTGAAACAGGGGGGCAGCTTGGTTATTCTTCCTATGATGTTGTCTCGGATTCTGAAATGTACTCAGTCAGTCTGAGGCATTATCTGCTTCCCAAAGGGATTAAACCCAATGGTAAAATATTGTACATGGCTACCCCTTTAATTAATAAACCTGAAATTTTTGATCTTGATAAGGGAAAATCCGTAATAGAAGGAATGCACTTACAGGGATATGAAATATATCTGGTAGATTACGGAGATCCAGGACCTGAATCAAGTGATCTGGGCCTGGATTTTTTTGCCAAAACTATACATGATAAATATATTGAAATCATTAAACAAAAACATCCTGAACATGAAATATATGCAATGGCCTACTGCATGGCCGGAACCCTTCTTCTGCCCTATCTTGCAAGACGTGCAGAAGAACGTATGGGAGAAGGCAAAAAAATGGATATTAAAAAACTGGCGCTTATGGCTTCTCCTGTCAAGTTTGATGATGAAGACAGCGGACACGGTCCAATGAGAAAGATAATCAAGGAGCAGTATGATAACCTGCTTATGCAGGAATTATTCAATGAAGTTAATGTGCCTTCCCAGGTTATTGATTTTGGAATGCAGGAAATTCAGCCCGGGGTTCAATATTATGTTTTCAGTGGATTTTACGGCAGGGCTTCTTTTCCAGGGGCAATTAAGGATTCAGCTCCTTTTATATACTGGCTTGCTCACGGCACAAAATTTCCATTCAAAGCGCACAGGGAATGGATTAATAATATATTTTTAGGCAATCAGATTTATAAAGGCAAATACTGCCTTCCTTCGGATAATCCAAAACTGGATAAAAAGCCTGTAAATATGGATATGCTGCGAAAGTCAGGGGTTGCAATTTTTGATTACAGGGGACAAAGAGACCCCATAGCGCCCACAGGTTCATGCGTAGGAAGTGAATTATGGGGCCAGACAGATGAATGCGCTGTTGAAGGCCAGATTGGAAATATTTGTATTACCAGGGGAGGCTTAAATCGTACCATTGAAAAAAATGTGGGTCATATTTTTGTGGTAAGTAAAATACTGCTGGCAGAATATTTGGAAATAGTAAATGAGTTTTATAAGGATAAATCAACAAAAGAAGATACATGAACTATATAGATTTCCAGAAAAATAATTTCACTGGGTAAAATGAATTTTCTGAAAATCTATATAGTTGTTACAAAAATATGTTTGCTTGTTTTTTAGGATTTCAATGGCTTAAGAAATTCTTCAGGCTCGACATCTATACCAGTCCACAGGGAAAAACTTCGCCTTGCCTGATTGGCAAGGATTGGAAGCCCATCCATATAGGGAATATTCAGGCCCTTTGCCATATCCTCCCAGAAGCATTGCCTGCGGCCATAGTTCAGATCAATAACAAGCTGGCAGTTTTTAACTTGAAGACTGCCGGCCATTTCAGCCATTTCAGGAGATTCTTTGGGGCTGGAAACAGATGTTGCATTTATGATTATATCAGCGTTGAAAGGCTTATCAACAAGGGATTCAAAAGACTTTGCTTCACCTCCGATACGGCTTATTATCCTTCCTGTCTTTTCCTGGCTGCGTCCTGCCACTAAAATAGTTCCGGCCCTGAGCCAGTTAAGCATAAAAACAACAGCTCTTGCTGCTCCCCCGTTTCCAAAAACCAGGGCGGTTTTCCCAGCCGGGTCAAAACCCGCATCTTCCAGGGCATCCATAAATCCGATTGCATTGGTATTATAACCCTTAAGTACTTCTCCATCCCTGGCTATGGTATTTATGGCCCCGATTATATTGGCCCCTTCGGAAAGAACATCTATAAAAGGAATAACAGATTCCTTGTAAGGCAGGGTTATATTTGCACCTGCAATATTTAAAACCCTTAAACTTCTTACAGCTTCTTCTATATGCTCAGGATCAACCATAAAAGGCACATAAACTCCGTCAATCCCTGTACGTTTTAAAACTGCATTAAACATGGCCGGAGATTTTGATCTAAAGGCCCTTTCATCACTTAATATACAAAAAACCTTGGTTTTAATTTCATTTTTAGGATTTCTGACAGGTGTATTGTTTTTCATATCAGGACCTCGTAGTTTAGTGATCTGCTTTCAAATATAAACATCTATTTGGATGTCATAACCCATTCTCCGTTCCATTTATCTCCGGGAGGAGATTCTTTAAAATGAGCACATCTGTCAATATACATTTGTGAAAGTTTATCATTTGGATTAAGGCGGAGAGCTTCATGAAAGGCTTCGCTGGAACTATCCCATTTTCTATTGCGATACTGGTCCAGTCCGTCTTTGAAAAGCCTCATAACAGCCCTGAGATTTGGAAATGTCTCTTCTGTATAATAATCAAGAACTTCATAGATACTTACAGGTTCTGTCTTACCTTTGACCACAACCTTGTCAATTTCGCGAATACGATAAGTTCCCACGAGTTTGCGATAGGTATTCTCACTGATAAGAATGCGTGAATAATACTGCTTACATGCACTCTCAAGCCGGGAAGCCAGGTTTACCCCATCGCCTATCATGGTATAATCCATTCTCTTGGGTGAGCCGATATTTCCTGTAACAACTGTGTCTGTGTTAATTCCTATACCCATATCAACAATTTTTTTACCATGAGCAAGGCGCTTCTCATTCCAGATATTCAGTTCTTTTATCATTGAAATAGCTGCTCTCATGCCCCGGTCTTCATCTCCTTCACGGGCAATGGGAACTCCAAAAGCCGCCATAATGGCATCCCCGATAAATTTATCAAGCATACCTTCTTCTTTTTGAATACATTCAACCATAATAGTGAAATATTCATTAAGCAGGGAAACAGTGCCCTGGGGTCCAAGTTCTTCGGTAAGGGTTGTAAATCCTCTTATGTCGGAAAAAAGACAGGTTGCAATAATATCTTTGCCGCCTAAAATATCTTCCCCGCCTTCCAGGAGCTGGTCTGCAATATCAGGGTCCATATATCGTGCCATTGTGCTTTTCATACGTTTTTCATTGCTGATATCTTCAAGCATAATCATGGAACCCAATTTTTTCTGTTCATCCTGTTCAACAATGGTCAGGGGAAGAACTGTGAAATTTACGGATTTTTTTTCACCTCCGAACTCTATTACAGCATCCATTGTAACTTCGGATTCCTGGGTTTCTTCAACTAATTTTATTTTATCCAGTACCCATGAATTTGGGTCTTTGAAAAAGTCTTCGGTTTTACAATTGATAATATCTTTTTCAGCGTTAATATGCATAATTTTCTGGCCCGCAGCATTGCAGGTTACAATTTTGCCATATGTATTTATTGTGATAACACCGTTTGACATACTCTCTAACATGCCTTCACTGTAATTTTTCATTTCCTGGACTTCGCTAAAGAGTTTTGCATTTTCCAGTGCAATGGATATTTGCCCTGTAAAAGCCCGGAGCCGGAATTCATCTTCATCTGTAAATGCACCGCCTTTTTTGTTCAAAACCTGGGTAACCCCGATTGTCTTGCCTTTTTTATTAATAACCGGAACACAAAGAATGGAACGGGTAAAATAACCGGTTTTTTTATCAAAAGCAGGGCTGAACCTGAGATCTGCATAAGCATGAGGAATATTTATAGATTTTCCAGAGGTAAATACTGCCCCGGCAATTCCCATATTATTTGGAAGACGTATCTGTATAGCTCCAAGACCCTCTCCAACCTGGGAGAATAATTCATCTGTTTTTTCATCATTTAAAAACAGGGTTGAGCGGTCTGCATTAAGCATTTTTGTTGCCTGGGACATAACCTTGTTTAATATTGTCCCAAGATCAATTTCAGATATAACATCGGAAACAACATCAAAGAACTCCATTTCCTGTTCACGGGTTTTCTTTATTTTTTCAATAAACTGGATGGTCTGCAAAGCAACTGATGCCTGGGTTGTCATTGCTTCTAAAAGCTCAAGATCTTTTTGTGTAAAATCACCTTTTTTCTTGTTCAGGGCCTGGGCAACACCGATTATTTCTTTTTTATTTGTCCTGATAGGAGCGCTTAACAGGCTTTTAGTAACAAAGCCTCCGAATTTTTCATCAACACTTCGGTCAAAATGTTTGTCTGAATAAGCATCTTGAACTATGTTTCCTTCACCTGCCTGAAATACATGGCCTGCAACACCGCTTTTTGCAGAGAGCCGGATTTCCCGCTGATAATTTCCTGTGGCAACCCTGGAATATAATTCATCTGTTTCATTATCATAAAGATAAATTGTGCCCCGCTCAGCTTTAACCTCTTTTGAGATAATCTCTACAAGTGCCTCCAGCATTTCATCCAGTGTTTCAAAAGCAGCCATTGTCTGAGCAACATTAAGCAGCATTTCCGCCCGTTTTTCATCACCTGTTGTTTTACTGTCTTTATTAGGCTCACTGTTTTCAATATTATGTTCTTTTTGATTATCCATGATACCCCTCTAATTTTTCCCGCAATAACGATATGGTCTGTTGCAGCTCTTTTTCCTGTTTTTGTGCAGTTTTTATCATTCCCTGTTTTTCCTGGTCACATTCTATTTTATAACCATCAAGTTCATTACGCAAGTCTATCAGGGTTTTTTTAAGTTGAATCAACTCAGCCTTAGGTTGTGATACAGCTTCCCTGATTTTTTGGGCTCTTTCAAATCCTGCATTGTCAATTTCATCACGCAGTTTAGAAATTGCTGATTTTAATTGTGTTATTTCATTATTTGCATCAATTCGTGCCAGCCTGATTTTTTCTTCTTTTTCAAATCCAGCCTGGTCCATTTCTTCGCGCTGCCTTGCAACAGCGTCTTTTAATTCCGAAATATCTTTTTCAGCAGCAATTTCAACTTTTCTGACAGCCTCGGTTTTTTCATACTGAATCTGATCCATATCCTCTCGCTGCTTTGCAACAGCGTCTTTTAATTCTGAAATATCTTTTTCAGCAGCAATTTCAACTTTTCTGACAGCCTCGGTTTTTTCATACTGAATCTGTTCCATTTCCCCACGAAGATTTGCAATAGCATTTTTTAATTCTGAAATATCTTTTTCAGCAGCAGATTTCACATTTCTGACAGTTTCTGCTTTACTGTTTTCAATCTGCTCCATCTCCTCCCTGAGATTTGCAATAGTGTCTTTTAATTCCAAAGCATCTTTATCACCAGCAGATTTTACCACTTCAATGGCTTCTGTCTTACTGCCTTCAGTCTGCTCTATCTCTTTACGCAAAGTGTCAACAGTCTCTATTAGATGTTTTATTTCATTTTTTGCTTCAGCAAGGCCAAGGCGGATATTTTCCTTTTTTTGGGCTTCCGCCTCCTCAAGATTTTCACGTAAATTTTTAATTGCTGCTTTTAACTGTCTAATATTTTCATTAGCTTCAAGAAGAGAATTCCGGGTATTTTCTACGGCTTGTTCACTGGTTTGCTCCAGTTCATCCCTTAAGACATTGATTGTTTTTATTAAATGCCGGTTTTCAGAACTGGCTTCTTCCAGCTCATTTTTTAAGGTATTTTGTTCATCCTGTAAGACATTTATATTTTTTTCCAAACCCCTGTTTTCAGAAAGAATAGCTTCCAATTCATCCTGAATTATTTGAGTGTCTGTCTGCTGAGTTGTCTGTGAATCTATTTGAGGTTCCATATAATTAAGCTCTTATTAAGGTTAATAAATCATTTAAATCCATAAAAGCTGAAAACAAATTTTATACCTGATTTATGAACCAAAGTTTATAATGTGTCAAGTTTGAATTGGAAAAGCAAAAACAAAATCCAGGCAAAAAGATTGAAAATTTGCAGGAAATATATTAGATAAATATTATAAAAAATAACTTTGACTTTTGCTGACAAAGCAAAAATGGATAAAAGATTAATCCTTATACAAAATAGTATCTTAATTAAGGAGGTAAAATGAACTGGCAGGAAGTATGTAATGATCCGAATCTGCAAAATTTACCTTATAAAATCGAACTTAACCAATGGGGGCAGATTGTGATGAGTCCGGTAAAAGTGCTGCATTCAATTTATCAGGGAAGAATTATCCGTAAAATTTCAGGATTAATGAAAAATGGTGAAGTTGTTCCTGAATGTGCAATTCAAACATCAAAAGGAACCAAGGCTGCTGATGTTGCCTGGATTTCAGATGATCGCCTTAAAATTGTTCAGGATGAGACCCAATGTTCCGTAGCCCCTGACATCTGTGTGGAAGTAATGTCTGAAAGCAATACTGAAGATGAAATGCAGAAAAAAAAGAAATTATATTTTGAAGCCGGAGCAAAAGAGGTATGGATTTGTGATAATGGACAGATGTTATTTTATACTACTGAAAGGAAATCAGAATTTTCGTTAATGATGCCTGGATTTCCCCAAAACATAGAAATTTAAATTACTGAATCTAAGTACCTAAACAAATATTTTGCAACATATGCAGGGGCAGACCCCTGTGCCTGCCCTTGAACGAAGGCAACCACAGGGGTTGTCCCTACGAAAAACAAAAGGAATACAAAAATGCAATTTTCAACATTAAACGCGGTCTCTCCAGTGGATGGCCGTTATCGTAAGGCAAGTGAAAAACTGGCAGATTATTTTTCAGAAGGCGCACTTATTAAGTATCGTGTCCTGGTGGAGGTGGAGTATTTTATAGCTTTGTGCAATCTTCCCCTTTCCCGGTTAAAAGATTTTGATAAGAATTTATTTGGACAACTCAGAGCTGTTATTGAAAGCTTCAGCATGGAAGATGCTCAGAAAATAAAAGATATTGAGAAAGTTACAAACCATGATGTTAAGGCAGTGGAGTACTTTCTTAAGGAAAAGTTTGATGAACTGGGTATTACAGATTATAAGGAATATATTCACTTTGGCCTTACTTCCCAAGACATAAACAACACTGCTGTTCCACGTTCTCTTAAAGATGCGTGGAATGATGTGGTAAAACCGCTAATAACAGATGTTATTGGGATATTGGAAGAAAAAGCCAATGAATGGAAAAATATTTCCATGTTGGCCAGAACTCACGGTCAGCCAGCTTCCCCCACCAGTCTGGGTAAAGAAATTTATGTATTTGTTGAAAGATTAAAGCAGCAGATGGAGCTTGTTGAAACCATACCTTTTTCTGCCAAATTCGGAGGAGCCACGGGAAATTTTAATGCTCACCATATTGCATATCCTGATATTGACTGGGTTGGATTTGGCAATCACCTTGTTAATGATATTCTTGGGTTAAAACGTTCACAGGTGACAACCCAGATTGAGCATTATGACAATCTTGGAGCATTTTTTGATAATGTCAAAAGAATAAATACCATTCTCCTGGATTTGAATCGTGATATGTGGACTTATATATCAATGGATTATTTTAAGCAAAAGATTAAAGCAGGGGAAGTGGGGTCTTCTGCCATGCCTCATAAGGTTAATCCCATTGATTTTGAAAATTCAGAGGGAAACCTGGGCATTGCCAATGCCATATTTGAACATCTTTCAGCAAAACTGCCCATATCACGCCTTCAAAGGGATCTAACAGATTCCACTGTTACCCGGAATATTGGTGTTCCCATGGCTCATACAATGATTGCTTTGAAATCTTTGCAAAGAGGTTTTGGCAAACTTATTTTAAACCAGGAAAAGATAAATGCGGATTTACAGGATAACTGGGCTGTTGTGGCTGAAGCCATACAGACAATCCTGAGACGGGAAGGTTATCCAAAGCCATATGAAGCCTTGCTGAATCTTACACGCACCAATATCAAGATTGATGAAAAAGCTATTGCAGATTTTATTCAAACTCTTGAAGTTTCAGCGACTGTAAAGGAAGAACTTCTGAAAATTACTCCTGAAAATTATACAGGTATTTACGGGTTTTAACTCATCCTGATTCAAAAACGACCATGAACCATGTGGGTTATGACTCAAAAAAATCCTTGTAGATTATGGCGGGCATAAAAACCGGGACCGCCCTGCCTGATTCAATTACTGCCTGAACTGTGATCGTTTGGATTTTCCGTATGAAGGTTTTCTGCCTGTGCAATATTAAGAAGACGATTATCAGCACAGATAAAGGTCAGAGATTGTCTGCTGTTTCGGATCATTTCACGGTTAATCAGTATCGCTGTTGCCAGATGAACTGCATCATATGCCCGTAAAGGATGCCTGCCTGACAATTCACAGGCTGTTTCAATGGTTATATGCATCACATCTGCGACAATATACCTGTATGTGGTATCATAGCCAAAGGCGGTCATTAGCTTTTCATAATCTTTTGAAGACAAGGTGCCTTCCCTCATTCTTCGAGAAAAAGCGCATGTTGTTTCAACAACGGTCAATTGAGATGTGAATATTGTAAGAGTCCTGAGGGATATAAGAAGGGCGTTTACCCACT
This sequence comes from Desulfobacterales bacterium HSG17, assembly GCA_030377945.1. Next base: position 32,695 of record JAUCGD010000009.1, read on the forward strand.
GACTTCCTGTTTCTTCGACATAACGTTTTACCAGCGCACTGGTATCAAAATATGCGGATTCCATTATAGATCACGTTCCGAGATAATGATCTCTGAAAGCGGTTTTCCCCTGGCTTGTCCAAGTTTTTTTGCAATTCTCATGCGTTCTTTTTCAGATACGGGATCAGGAGTTAAGGTATGTGGTGATTGACGGGATGGCCTTATCAAACCGGCTTTGCTCATGATTCGGATAATTTCATTTTTTTCATCAGGAGGTTCCCCAGGCAGTATGATAATTCGCACAGCTTCATTATCAGGAAGGTTAAGTGGCGATAAGGGATGGAGACTGCCGTTTTTGTATGTTGCGGTTATGGTTTCAGGCATGGTTTATCTCATAAAAGTTAAAAAATGTATCCATTTAATGCTTATGATTATTTCTTAAAATAAATATATAAGCATTTAAGATAAAAGTCAAATATAATCAGAATACCCAAGATTATCCTGATTATCCTGAAAAACATCCTGGCCATCCTGATTCAAACCATTGTCTGAACCAGGATTATCTGGATTAAAGGATTTTCAGGATAAAACCGGTGTATGAATTCAATCTAATCCTGTTAATCCATAAATCCTGAGAATCCTGATTCAGACATTCACATGATTCCAGCATCACAGTAAATCACATTAATCATATAAGAATCACAGTTCAAGACTAACTGATCAAATTCCCGGCCAGAAAAGTGCCTGCTATTGCCAGGCTTTCCATATCCAGAAAATTTTGGGCTGATTGTTTAAACAGGACTGAACATTTGGCTGGGAAATCTTCGTCTTTAAAGTTAAACCGCAGTAATACTGGAATTCTGGGTAATATATTGAAAATCATTGAAAAATCATGGGATGAATTGTCATTAAAAGGAATGGCGTTTAATTTTTGACAGACTTTTTCAAGTGCCTTAGGACTATCAAAAAAAGTTTTTTCAATAACTTTATTTGTGTTATTATTAAAAGATACTGTTAAAGGCCCTGCATCTTTGAATTCCCGATATGTTACCCAGTTTCCCTTTGGCGGCAATTCTTCAGGACACAGGAGAATGTATTTGCATAAAACAACGCTGATGGAAAAATTTGCTTTTTGTCCCTTTGAATCAGTAATGGCAGACCCGGAAATCCTGTACGGTTCACCGTAAAAAGGTATTATCAGCTCTTTGCCGGAAATATCGGCACCCAGCATTTCTGCCTTTGCCAGACAGTCAATCCCGGAGAGCTGTTTAAGATAATCTTTGTATGTTTTTTCAAAAACTTCTGCTTTTTTTTTCATATTAATCCTTTCATGTAATATCTGAGTGTATTATTATTAATAATAATATGATTTTCATATATATTCAAGAAGCATTATAAAGACCTTATTCAATCAGTTTAGCAGGGGGCAATCTTATGAAACATTTATTATTAATCCTGATTTTTATTTCTTCATTTCTGACTCTTTATTTTGATATTTCCCAGGCTGATGCCCCAATATTATCATCAGAAACATTATTTTCAGAAGCATTATCATCAGGAAAAACACCTAGGATAATCGGCGGAAGAAATGCTGATCCTGAAGACTGGCCCTGGATGGCTGCCCTTGTTTATTCTTCAAGTTATTCTAATAGTTCAGGGCAGTTTTGCGGTGGGTCATTGATTCATCCCTTATGGGTTGTAAGTGCAGGGCATTGCGGATATAAATATAGAAATAATCCTGGGGAAATAGAAATAATTATCGGCATTAATGATTTGACAGATGATAATGCCGAGCGCATTGGGGTTAAACAGATTGTTATTCATAAGGATTATGATGATAATTCTCTATATAGCGATATTGCCCTGTTTGAGCTGGAAAAACCGGTATTTACAAAAACTATTCCTATTATTTCCGATGATATTGAACTTGAAGGAATGGATGCAAAAGTAATTGGGTGGGGTGCTACCTATTTGGAAAAGACAACAATATTGCAGGAGGTATCAGTTCCAATTATCTCCAATTTAGATTGTAATAATGCTTTTATTGCTAATAATTCATATTGGTATCCTCCTGATATTGAGCATGTAACAGATAATATGCTATGTGCAGGATTGAGTGAAGGGGGAAAAGATGCTTGCCAGGGAGACAGCGGCGGACCTCTGATGGTGTGGCATGAAAATAAATGGAATCTTGCAGGGATGGTCAGCTGGGGTGAAGGGTGTGCAATGCCTGATGTTTACGGGGTTTATTCACGGGTATCAAAGTTTTTTGATTTTATAAATAAATACGTTCCTCCATATCCTCCTGGTGATTTTAATGAAGACAAAAGGCTTGGATTAGAAGATATTATTGGAATACTTCAAAATCTTGCTTCTGCCGGGCCAGAGAGTTCAGGTTCTGTAATTCATGGAGATTTTAATAATGACGACAGGCTGGGCCTGGAAGATGCTGTGGGAGTTTTGCAGATAATTACAGATAGCTACAATTAAGATACCTGGAAGGAGTGGCAAACTGAAAGTTTGGCACAGTTAAAAGACGGCCAAACTTTCAGTTTGGCACTCCAGTTATATCCTGAGGCCGAAAACTATGGTTCCCAGCCGTATCATATTGCTGCCTTCTTCTATGGCAACCTTGTAAGAATCCGACATACCCATTGAAAGATATTCAATATTGGTATCAGGCAGGTTAAGAGCTTTTATTTTATCAAATATTTCTTTGGTTCTTCTGAAATAAGGGCGAAGTGCTTCAGGATCTCCATAAAAAGGACCCATTGTCATAAGACCTTCCAGGTTTAAGGCCCGAAGCTTAACAATATCTTCTGCCAGTGATTTTACAGCTTCATATTCTGCTGTTATCCCGGATTTGGCTGATTCTTCTCCTATATTAATTTCAATAAAAACAGCAACTTTTTTCCCTAGTGCCTGTGCGCGTTTATTAATGGCTGCTGCCTGATCTGCGGAATGGACAGTCTGAACAGTATCAAATATTCTCAGGGCCTTATTGATCTTATTTTTTTGAAGAGGGCCAATCATGTGCCATCTGGGTTTATCTGCCTTATCCCCCAGGGCATCGAACATTTTCTCACCTTCCTGGACATAATTCTCTCCAAGATCTGTTGCTCCTGCGTCAATAACCTCTGTAACCTCTTCAGGAGTTCTTTTCTTACAGGCAAGAACAATAGTTACATGATCTGGCACTGATCGTCTGATTTTTAAATAATTTTCTGCAATGGTCATGGGTTACTCCTAAGGTTTCCAGCCGCCAATTAGATGCAGATGCAGATGAAAAATTACCTGTCCGCCTCCTTTTTCCACATTAAAAAGAAGCTTATATCCTGATTGGGCCACACCATGTTCTGCTGCCATTTCTTTTGCCACAAGCATCATCTGCCCTATAAGGTCTGCATCAGGCTGGGAAATATCGTTAATACTGCGGATATGTTGTTTTGGAACAATGAGCAGATGCACCGGAGCTGCCGGATTAATATCCTTGAAAACGACCAGATTATCATTTTCATATAAAAACTCCGTATCTGTTTGAGCACTTGCAATCTTGCAGAATAGGCAGTTTTTTTCCATTTTCTTTTTTCCTTTCAAGGAGTTAAATTTTCATCAAATTTCCATTGCCCTCTTAATGTCTTTTTTTTTAAAGATTTTTTAAGCTGGGCAAGAAAAATTTTACGGGAAACCTCCCTTGCCCCAAAACTCATTAAATGCCCGGTTTTAACCTGGCAGTCTATAAGGTCAAAAGACCATCTTGATAATTGCGAAACCAGGCTTGCAAACGCCACTTTTGAGGCATTAGTGACCCGCATGAACATGGATTCTCCAAAAAAACATTTTCCCAGGGAAACCCCGTACAAGCCTCCAACCAGGTGTCCATTAAGCCAGGTTTCAACAGAATGGGCACAGCCTGCTCGATGAAGTTTGCAATAGGCTTCAATCATTTCATCAACAATCCATGTTCCTTCACCGTTTTCAGACCGGACTGCTGCACATTCCATAATCACGTTTTCAAAGGCTTTATCCAGGGTAACCTCAAACATCCCTTTTTTCATGATTTTTTTCAGACTTTTGGATATTCTTAATTCTTCAGGATATAGTACCAGCCTGGGATCAGGGGACCACCATATTATTGGATCATCATCAGAATACCAGGGGAATATCCCCATTTTATATGCAAGAACCAGGCGTTTTAAGCTGAGATCACCGCCAACAGCCAGGAGTCCTTCTCTTTCTGCAAGATGAGGCGGAGGAAAAGCAATTTTATTGGATAATTGAAAAACAGGCATTTTAAACTATAAACAAGCAGATCACTTTTTTTTCTTTAATAGTTTTTGATCTTCAAACACAAAGACCAGGCTTTCATCTTTAAAATCAACATGAACCGGGCCGCCTTTTTCAAGTTTACCAAAAAGGATTTCATCAGACAGTTTATCTTTAATTTCCGTCTGGATCAGCCTTCTCAGGGGCCTAGCTCCGAATTGCGGATCATGACCCTGTTTTGCAAGCCATTTCTTTGCAGAATCTGATATGGTCAGGCATATTTTTTTAGGTTCAAGCTGCTGATTCAGTTCAAGAATAAACTTATCAACAACCTTTTCCATAACCTCTATTGACAGGGAATTAAAAGAAATAATTGCATCAAGCCTGTTTCTAAATTCAGGACTGAAAAATTTTTCAATGGCTTTTTCACCTTTACTTTTTACGTCTTTTCTGAAATCCCCAAAACCTATTGTCTGGGAACTCATCTCCCTTGCTCCTGCATTGGATGTCATAATAACAATAACATTTCTGAAATCAGCTTTTTTACCGTTATTATCTGTAAGTGTGGCATAATCAAGTACCTGGAGCAGAATATTGAAAAGATCAGGATGTGCTTTTTCAATTTCATCTAAAAGAAGGACGCTGTGGGGATGTTTGCGAATGCCGTCTGTGAGCAGTCCTCCCTGGTCAAAACCTATATAGCCCGGAGGAGCGCCTATAAGGCGGGATACTGCGTGTTTTTCCATGTATTCGCTCATGTCAAAACGCATAAACTGAATACCCAGGCTTTCTGCAACCTGGCGTGCCACTTCAGTTTTGCCAACACCTGTGGGGCCTGTAAAAAGAAAAGACCCGACCGGATGGTCAGGAGTTCCCAGACCTGCACGAGAACGTTTGATTGATGTGACCAGGGAAATAATGGCATCATCCTGACCAAATACAACTTGTTTCAGGTTTTCATCAAGAGTTTCAAGCCTGGATTTATCTGAAACAGATACACTCTGGGTAGGTATCTTTGCCATTTTTGCAATTATTTTTTCAATATCAGCTGGATGAACTTTTTTTCTATGGCCGCCTCCTGACAGACGCAGAAATGCACCGGTTTCATCTATAACATCTATGGCTTTATCAGGCAGAAAACGGTCATTGATATATTTGGCAGAAAGTTCAGCAGCAGTTTTTAAAGAAGGTTCAGTATATGTAATATCATGATGTTCTTCATAATAAGATTTAAGCCCCTTTAAAATCTTATAGGTTTCTGAAACAGAAGGTTCTGGAACTTCAATTTTTTCAAATCTTCTTGACAATGCCCTGTCTTTAACAAGATGGTTCTGATATTCTTCATAGGTTGTTGAACCGATGCAGCGCATTTCACCGCTTGCCAGAAAAGGTTTCATTATATTGGATGCATCCATAGATCCGCTGCTGGTAGCACCGGCTCCTACAATAGTATGAATCTCATCAATAAATAATATTGCATTTTTTTTCTTTTTTATTGCAGTAATAACACCTTTGAGCCTTTTTTCAAAATCCCCCCGAAACTTGGTTCCTGCAAGCAGGGCCCCCAGATCAAGTGAATATATTCGAACATCTTTGAACATATCCGGTATATTGCCATTATGAATTTTTAAGGCCAGACCTTCGGCAAGAGCAGTTTTTCCAACACCGGGTTCTCCTACAAAAACAGGATTATTCTTACGGCGGCGGCAAAGCACCTGGACTGTACGCTCAAGCTCTTTTTCTCTTCCTATTATAGGATCCAGCTTTCCTTCAGAAGCTCTTTTTATCAGATCTATGGTAAAAACTTTTAAGGGATTAATCTTTTTCTTCTGTTTGGCTCCTTCACCCTGTTTTGTCTGCTGGCCTGTCTTCTGTTCTGTACCATAAGGTTCCTTGATTTCATGGGAAATATAACTTAGTATATCCAGACGTGTTAAACCTTCACGGTTCATATAATATGCAGCATAGGATTCTTTTTCCAGGAAAATGGAAGCCAGGATGTCTCCTACATCAACCTCTGATTTTTCAGCAGATTTTGCCTGACTAACCGCGCGCTGAATAACCCGCTGAAAACCGGTTGTCTGCTGAAAAACATATTCTGCTCCTTCAGGAACCCTGCTCATTCTTTCATCAAAAAATTTGAGAAGAATATTTACCAGGCTTTCAACATTTCCGCCGCAGTTTCCTATTATATCAATACCCAGTTCATCATGCAGAATGGCAAACAATACATGCTCAACGCAAACATGGTCATGGCGTCTTTTTTTGGCTTCCCTTACAGCAAATCCCAGGGTTGCATTCAATTCTTTGCTTATCATAATTATTCTTCCTCCATAGAGCATTTCAAAGGAAACCCGTTTTCTTTTGCCAGAGTGCTTACAGTATTAACCTTGGTTTCTGCTACTTCATATGTGTAAACACCACAAAGACCAATGCCCTGTCTATGAACATTAAGCATTACCTGCGTAGCATCTTCCGCAGATTTATTGAAAACAAATACAAGAATTTCAACAACAAATTCCATTGTAGTATAATCATCATTGTGCAAAAACACTTTATACATGGATGGCTCTTTAATATCCTCAAGCACATCAGATTCTGCTATTTCATGGGTATCAGGATTAAACGGACACATATCATACTCCGTATTTATTTACTTTGCGCAGCATTTTTTATATTTTTTTCCGCTCCCGCAAGAGCAGGGGTCATTTCTTCCAACCTTTTTTTCAGAGCGTTTTACCGGTTTTTTACTTACTTGAGAAGCTTCTTCTCCACCTGAAAACACAAGGTCCTGTTCTTTAGGTTTTTTTAATTCTTCCAAATCCTCAGATTTGGCAAGTTGAACTTTAAAAAGGACTGTCAAGGTTTCTTCCTTAATTCTGTCCACCATGTTGCTGAACAAGTCAAAACCCTCTTTTTTATAAATAAGCAGGGGATTCTGCTGGGCATATCCCCTGAGACCGATTCCTTCCTTAAGGTGATCCATGCTTAAAAGGTGATCTTTCCAGAGGCTGTCAACAGTTTGCAGCATAACATAACGCTCAAAACTTCTGAATTCTCTATAATCTATTTCTGCTTCTTTTGCATTGTAAATTTCTAGTGCTTTATTATAAATCAATTCAGTAAGTTTTTCAGCATCCATCCCTTCCATAATACTGTCATTAAGTCTGAGACGAAAATTAAATTGTGCAAATACAACATCTCTCAGCCCTTTTAAGTCCCAGTCTTCAGGAAGCAGTTTTTCATCAACAAAATCAAGGGCAATCTGCTCGGCTTTTTCATATATCATATCTTCAATAGCCGGTTTAAGGCTTTCATTTCTAAGTATATCCCGGCGCTGGGCATATATTACTTCACGCTGCTGATTCATAACATCATCATATTCAATAAGCTGCTTACGAATGTCAAAATTGTGGGCTTCAACCTTTGCCTGGGCATTTTCAATTGCCCTGCTTATGAGATTATGTTCAACAGGCTCCCCTTCACCCATGCCAACCTTTTCCATTAATCCTGTAATACGGTCACCACCGAAAATTCTCAGGAGATCATCTTCCAGAGCCAGATAAAAACGTGAGGAACCCGGATCACCCTGCCTGCCGGAACGCCCCCTGAGCTGATTATCAATACGCCGGCTTTCATGGCGTTCTGTACCTATAATATGAAGCCCTCCGATATCTGTAACACCTTCACCCAAGACAATATCCGTACCTCGGCCTGCCATATTGGTAGCAATAGTAACCCCTCCTTTTTGGCCGGCCATAGAGATAATCTCAGCCTCATTTTCATGGTGCTTGGCATTTAACACCGTATGTTTTATATTTCTTTTTTTCAATTTTTTACTCAGGTCTTCAGATATATCAATGGATATTGTTCCCACAAGAACAGGCTGACCTTTTTTATTGAGTTCCTGAATTTCTTTTATAACGGCTTCAAATTTTTCCCTGCGGGTCTTATATATGGCATCAGGATGATCTTCCCTTTTCATAGGTTTATTTGTGGGAACAACTAATACATCAAGATTATATATCTTTTTAAATTCAGCTGCTTCAGTATCAGCAGTACCTGTCATGCCTGCAAGCTTATCATACATCCTAAAATAATTCTGAAAAGTAATGGTGGCAAGGGTTTGATTTTCATTTTCTATTTTAACATTTTCTTTGGCTTCAAGAGCCTGATGCAGACCTTCGCTGTAACGCCTGCCCGGCATTTGGCGGCCTGTAAATTCATCAACAATAATAACCTCTCCGTTTGTAACAAGATAATCCACATCCCTTTTAAAAAGCGTATGAGCTTTAAGAGCCTGGTTAACATGATGGAGAAGTTCAATATATTTGGGATCATAAATATTATCAATCTTGAGCAGATTTTCTGCCTTTGCAACACCATCTTCAGTAAGCACTGATGATCTGGATTTTTCATCAATACTAAAATCAATATCTTTTTTCAGTTTTGGAATAATTGTGTTCACCTGGTAATACAGGTGGGTTGATTTTTCAGCAGGGCCCGATATAATCAAAGGAGTTCTGGCCTCATCAACCAGGATACTGTCAACTTCATCAACAATAGCATAATTAAGTTCACCCTGAACCAGGGAGTCCCGGTGATACTTCATATTATCCCTGAGATAGTCAAAGCCAAATTCATTGTTAGTTCCATATGCTATATCTGAGCCATAGGATTGTCTGCGCTCGGAATCATCCAGCCCGTGTAATATGGTTCCAACTGACAATCCCATAAAATTATATAACTTTCCCATCCATTCCGCATCACGCCTGGCCAGGTAATCATTAACAGTTACAATATGAACGCCCTTGCCTGACAGAGCATTAAGATAGGCAGCAAGAGTTGAAACCAGTGTCTTACCTTCACCGGTTTTCATTTCTGCAATATTTCCATTATGCAAAACTATACCGCCTATTAACTGAACATCAAAATGGCGCATATCAAGAACTCTTTTTGAAGCTTCTCTCACACTTGCAAAGGCTTCAGGCAAAAGATCATCCAGAGATTCTCCGTTTTTAATGCGTTCTTTAAACAAAATGGTCTGCTTAGCCAGCTGCTCATCACTCAGTTCCTGAATTTCAGGTTCCAGACTGTTAATCTTTTCAACAACAGGCTGGTATTTTCTTATTACACGTTCGTTTTTACTTCCAAATATTTTTGTTAAAAAATTGAGAACCATTTATATT
>JAUCGD010000778.1 GCA_030377945.1 Desulfobacterales bacterium HSG17
GTTTCGCACAATGCCTTGTAATAAAGGGCAAACCGGTCATCTGGAACTTTTTTAAGAAGTGCCCTGTTGATCTCCAGAGATTTTCCATACCAGCCGTTATAAAAAAACAAGATCATCAAATTCCGTTTTTGGGCAAAAAACTTCCTGTTCTGAGTACCTGGTATTGTCAAATGCTGTCTTGACATCATCCCTGGAATTAATTTAATCCCAGTTTCCATTTTTTGAATAAATGCCTTGTCATTTTTCTGCTGTAAAAAAATATGTGCAGAAAGAAAGTCAACCAGTGCCACTGGTTCTCCGCCATTTTTTGCCAGTTTTAATCCTTCCAGTGCCCAGGGCAAATTACCTTCAATCTGTTCAATAATTATCATGGGTACAAAACTTTTTCCCATATTCGGATTGATGTTTATTACTTTCTTGAAGTGTTCTTTGGCTTTTTTATACATACCAAGTGCCATATAGCATATGCCGGTATAATGGTGAGCCATTGTAGAGTTTTGTTGCGTATCAATGAATTTTTCAATATTGGCAACTGCCTTATCTGTACGGTTCAGGTTGGCCAGGGCGGCGGCATTGATGTAAAGGGCAAGGGGAATATCATCATAGATATTTAAAATTTTATCCATCAGGATAATGGCTTCCCCATAAGCTCCCATCACCAGCAATTGCCTGCCTTTTTTCAAATATCCCTGCTTGACACCGGGTGTATAATAGAGCATCTGTTTCATCTGATTATTGGCCTGATCTTTTTTACCTGTTGCCTGATAAATATTCAGAAGCTGTCTTCTGTGAAGAAGGTTCTCAGGCTCCAGTGAAACTGCCTTTTCATACCAGATAGCAGCCAAATCCATATCCTTGAGCATGAAATGCGATCGGCCAAGGCCGGCCAGGGCTGGAACAAATTTTGGCTGGGACTGAATAACACGTTCAAATGTTGTGACAGCAGATTTGTACTGCTGCTGTGCAAGGAGCAAACTTCCTTGATAATAAATTGCCACGGGATGATCCGGCTGCGCATCTATGCTGGATTCAAGATGCTTTTCTGCCTTTTTAATATCTCCTTCCTGGGCATAAAGCATGGCTTTAATCATTTCCGGGTAAAATATCCCTTTTGTATGCTCTATTAAAAAAGCAAGTTCTTTTTGGGCTTTTTCCTTCTGCCCTGTAAAGGCAAAAACAATTCCAAGAACCCCGTGTCCGGGAATACTTTTAGGATCCTTACGCAGGGTTGCCCTGGCATATCCAAATGCCTGCTTGAACCTGCCCTGTTTCAATCGTTCAACAGCAATAGTAACAGGCTGGGTGCTGTCATCGAGAGAAATGGTTGTGGTTAAAAAATCATCTGAAGCAAAAAAATCAGGTTTAATCATGGAATCAGCATCCATTTGAGTGGCAAGGCATAAGCGTGATGAAAAAAAAGCCATGAATAAAATTAAAAGAACAGGGACTAAAGATAAATAATAATT
>JAUCGD010000779.1 GCA_030377945.1 Desulfobacterales bacterium HSG17
CTTGGCATCACAAAACACGCCGGTGTGAACTTCTACGGCATCGGCATTGATTTTGTGGGCCAGTTTGACCTGGTCCACATCCGGATCTATAAATATGCTGACCAGCATCCCTTTGTCTTCATGGGCAGATGCGACCACCGCCAACAACAATTCCCCCAAAAGGCTCTCCATGTCTTCCTTTTCACCCACACCGTCAGAATTACGAAAAAGGTCCGCTCCTGCTCGAAATGATTCGCGCATCAACGGGGTTTTTCCTCCGTTTCGCTGGGATCTTTTCAACATTTGGAACGCCTGCATCAAAGCCGGCATTTTTTTGGGAATGCCCGGAAATAATTCATCTGACGGATTTGATTTTTTCTCGGTCCGCTTGATTTGATCCCACTGCCGGAGAACCGCTTTTGTATCATCTGCTTTTGCATCGGCAAACACATGGGGGTGCCTGCGAACCATTTTTTCGGTAATTCCGGCAGCCACATCATCAATTGTAAAAAGATCTTTTTCTGAAAACAAACGGGCCATGAAAAAGATGTGAAAAAGAACGTCACCGAGTTCCTCCAAAATTTCCCGCGGGTCGCCTTTTTCGACGGCCTCCATCAGCTCGTACACTTCCTCTAATAAATAGACCGCCATTGAATTCTGTGTTTGTTTGCGATCCCACGGACAGCCTTCCTTGCTGCGCAGAAGAGCCACAATTTTACGCAATTGATCAAGGGGTTGTGCGGATGAATCCATATTCTCTGCTTTTAAGTTCTCTGTTTCCATGTTTTCCCTACTTCTGTCGCTTTTTCTTCAAAAAGCCTTTTCATATCCGATGATACCATTTTGGAAAAATTGGCTGAAATCAATTGAATATACGGGGCAACCCGCGACTCTGCCACCAGGGGGGCATTTTTTGGCAAAAATGCCGTCAGTGCCATGAGAATGGTAGAGCTGATCATAACCCCTTTACCAAATCCGAAAACCGCTCCAAAGGCACGGTCCACCCATCCTAAAAACGCAATATTTAAAACGTATTTTAAAAGAACACCCAAAAGACTAATGAGAAAAAAAAGGCCGCAAAAGATTGCGGCAAAACTGGCAATATTCAATAAGGTCCGGTCCGTTATAAAAGAACTTAGGTGCGGCGCCAAAAGGCTGTAGTACTGCATGGCAAAATATAACCCGGCCAGCACACCGACGATGGATGCCACCTCTTTCACCAATCCCCGGAAAAATCCCCGAATAAGGGTAAATCCCAAAATCACTATAAAAACGATGTCTAAAATGCCCACTTTAATTTACCTAAATCCAGTGTTCACGGAAATCATTTCTGCCCATAATTGACCCTAAAATTCCTTCATAAATGCGCATCCCTACCAGAGGGTCGGTAGAACCGTCAAGCACAGCAAAATGGTTCGTGTTTGCATTGTGCAAAATTCGTGTGATATATTTTATAAAAGTTCTTGCTCAGTATAATAATTATC
>JAUCGD010000780.1 GCA_030377945.1 Desulfobacterales bacterium HSG17
TTCCAGGTGATGAGTAAATCCGACAATATCATTAAATCCGAACATGGAACCCGAACCTTTTATGGTATGTATGGAACGGAAAAGCCGGTTCATATATTCCTTATTTCCCGGATTCTCCTCCAGGTCCAGGATAGTTTCTTCAATATCGTTTAGATGTTCCAGAACTTCCTGCCGGTATGTATTTACAGGACTTTGTATCATATTTGATCCCATTGGAGATTAGTATTTCATATGAATATCTTCTTTTATAGCGCAGCGTATAAGTCCGGGAATATCTATTATTAAAGCTACACTCCCGTCTCCCAGAATAGCTGCACCTGAAATACCCTCTGCATCCTGATATCTTTTATCCATTGATTTTATTACTGTTTGAATATTTCCCATAATCCTGTCTGCAACAATTCCAATACGGAAACTGTCAGCCCTGGCCACAGCCAGATGCTCGCCTATTACATATTTTTCATCTGTTTTTTTTTTATGGCAGGATATTTCAAATATTTCTTTTAAGCGGATAAAAGAAATAAACTCATCCCTTATCACTAACATATTTCGGCCATGAGCAATATCAATAAATTCCTTTTTAATTTCCGTACATTCTTCAACCTGTGACAGGGGAAGGACAAAATAATTGCCTCCTGCTTCCAAAAGAAGTCCGTCAATAATTGCCAGGGTCAAAGGCAGCAGCATGGTAATACAGGTAGATTTGCCTTTGGTGGTTCTTATCTTGATTGTTCCTCCCAAAGAATCAATTTCCTGTTTTACCACATCCAGGCCAACTCCGCGTCCTGACACATTTGTTAATTTTCTGGCTGTTGAAAATCCCGGAAGAAATACTAAGGAAAAGATTTGATTCTTACTGAGTTCTGCATTTTCATTAATCAGACCTTTTTCTACGGCTCTTTTTTTTATGGCTCCTGAATCAATACCCATGCCGTCATCTTCAATGGTAATAGCCACATGAGGTCCTTTGTGAGCTGCTGTAAGTTTTATTTTTCCTTTTCTGTTTTTACCATATTGTTCCCTTGTGTCAGGTGTTCTTATTCCATGATCTATACTATTGCGAATCAGATGTATAAGAGGGTCATTGATTCGCTCAATAACGGTTTTATCCAATTGGGTTTCAGCTCCATATAGTTCCAGTTCAATCTCTTTACCAAGTTCAGCAGAAAGATCTCTGACAAAACGCCTGAATTTTCCGAAAATTGTTCCAATGGGAATCATTCGCATATCAAGAGCACAATCACGAAGATCAGAGGTCAGTCTTTCCAGGATTTCAACGGGATTTACAAGTTCTGTCAAAAACAGTTCCAGATTTTCAGCCATTTTTTCCAGGTCAATATTTTCAAGATCATCTGCCTGGTTTGTCAATTGTGAAATACGCGACTGGGTGATTACCAGCTCACCAACAAGATTAATAAGATTATCAAGTTTATTTGAAGACTGGGAAGTAGTTAATGCAGAA
>JAUCGD010000781.1 GCA_030377945.1 Desulfobacterales bacterium HSG17
TCTAAAGATACCAGGATAAGGTAGAACTAAAATGTAAATTGTCTGTGTTTTTTAAAAGAGGGGCTGTGTGAAATTAAGCAAAAAACATATTATATTGATTCTATCAGTTTCTTTGCTGATTATTTCAATAATCTATCGTGTACTTAATCCATTTGAGCAGCAAAAGGTGGATAAACTCACCTATACAGGAAAAAAAATCAGCAAAACAGATATACCGGCTGAAAAATTTTTAACGCCTGAAAAAAAATTACAATCCCAAACCCAACATCAACCTCAAACACTGGTATCAAAGTTTTTAAATAAACCAGAAATATCTGCAAAAATTTATAAGGATCTGTTTTCAATCTATAAACCCCCATCAAAACAAGCTACAGTTAAAAAGGTTTATATCCCTGTAGATAAAGATATTAAAACCAGACAAATTACAAAGACAATTAAAAAAGATCCGGTTCAGGAAATTAAAGAGTATCTTTGTTCATATAGAGTTTACGGAACATATAAAAGTGAAAATACCAAAGCAGTGTTTTTATCAAACCACAATCTCGTTCTTTGTGCCACCATAGAACACCGCCTTGCAGGGCTGTACTTAATAGATGATATTCCAGATACTTATATAACCCTTAAGGCATTGGCTCTCAATGAAACAATACACCTTGATATGAGGGAGTTTAATAATGAATAATCGGGTTTTGTTAACTAATATTCTTTTAATTGCTTTGTTTTTGTTTCAAGGTTGTGTCAGTAGTGCCAATAGAATCAAGGCAGAAAATTTTGCAAAAGAGAATAATTTTGATGCTGCGGTGGAGTTTTACAATAAGGCATGTCAAGACGATCCTGACAACCTTGATTTAAAACTCAAACTTAATAATTCTAAACAGAAAGCTTCTTTGCAGCATATGAGAAAAGCATTGAGCTTTATTGATAAAAAATATTTCCGTGAAGCCATTGAAGAACTCCAGATCAGTATTGCATTTTATTCCAGTAACCACAGGGCAATTGAACTTGTTGACAAAGTCAAGATGATGAAAGAGTCATTTTACTATACAGAAAAAGGTATTAAACAGATAAAAACCGGGGATTTTGAAAATGCAAAAAAATCCTTTCAAAGAGCCGTTGAACTTGATCCTGATAATGAAGAAGCTTTGCTTGCCCTTGATAAATTTAAAAAAAGGTTGGAAGCTCTTCCTGAATACAGACTTGATTTGCGCTCCAATGCTCCCATATCATTGAAGTTTAAACAAACTCCGGTACTCAATGTATTTGAAATTTTATCCAAGCTTTCAGGTGTTAATTTTATCTTTGACAAAGATATAAAATCCAGCAAAGTTACACTTTTTATGACAGATGTGAAGTTTGACAGGTTCCTGGATGTTCTTTTAAAAACCAATGCATTAAAAGCAAAAATGATTAACCGCAAAACAATGCTGATTTATCCCAATACTCCTGCAAAAGCAAAAGAGTA
>JAUCGD010000782.1 GCA_030377945.1 Desulfobacterales bacterium HSG17
ATAATAGAACATTTTCCTGATAAGCTAATAATAACTATATAAAATTTCTGATAATAAAGATTAAGCCATGCTGAAACTGATAATTGACAACATAGAAGTTGAGGTTCCCAAAGGAACAAAGGTTATTGATGCTGCGGAACAGCTAGGCATTATGATTCCCCGTTTTTGTTATCATCCAGCTCTGGGATCAGTGGGAGCCTGTCGTGTCTGTGCTGTTAAAGTTATCCAGGGACCGGTCAAAGGCATACAAATGAGCTGTATGCTTGAAGCCCAGGACGCCATGATAATATCAAGCACTGATAAAGAAGTTGTTGATTTCAGAAAGCATGTAATTGAGCTGCTTATGCTCAATCATCCCCATGACTGCCCGGTTTGCGATGAAGGAGGCCAGTGCCTGCTTCAGGACATGACAATTTCAGGGGGACACGGACTCAGAAGATTTAAAGGAAACAAACGCACCCACAAGGATCAATATCTCGGCCCCCTTGTTCAGCATGAAATGAACCGGTGCATTCAGTGTTACCGCTGTTCACGTTATTACAGGGAATATACAGGCTATAATGATCTCGGTGTTATGGGCATAGGGTCCCGCGTGTATTTTGGAAGACAGAAAAGCGGAACTATTGAAAGCCCTTTTTCAGGAAATCTCATTGATCTCTGCCCTACCGGGGTTTATACTGACAAACCTTCAAGATTCAAGGGCAGACGCTGGGATTTCAATCGAACTCCGTCAATATGTATGAACTGCTCCCTGGGATGCAATATAGTTGTTAGTACCAGGTACAGGGAAGTTGTAAAGCAGGAGCCGCGTTATAACAAAGCAATTAACGGATATTTCATTTGTGACAGGGGCAGGTACGGGTTTTATTATGCCAATGATAAAAAAAGACCCCGCCATGCCCTGATTGATAAAATGACGAATGTAAGTATTGATAAAAGAAAAAACAAGGAAAAAGTACCTCTCCAAAATGCTATTGAACAGGCTGCAAAAAAACTTGATAAAATAACCCAAAAAAACGGTTCAGGTTCCATTGCCTGCATTGGCTCATGCAGAAATACCCTTGAAACCCAAGCTGTTTTAAAAGAATTGTCCATTAAAAAAGGATGGAGAAAACCTGTTTATCACACTGACCCTGAAATTGATAAAAAGGTTAGAACAGCAGCATCAAGATTAAATCCTGAACTCTCTATCTCATTAAAAGACCTGGAAAAAGCAGATTTTATACTTGCAATAGGAGCAGACCCTGCAAATGAAGCGCCCATGCTTGCTTTGTCCATGAGACAGGCCCAAAAGGCAGGTGCAAAAATTGCTGTCATTGATCCCCGTCCGATTTCTCTGCCTTTTGAATTTAAGCATCTGCCAATAACTTTGTCCAATATGGAATCCTGTCTCGGTGTCCTTATAAAAGAAACCATTGATTATGATATTGCAATAACAATGGGAAAAGATTTTCTTGAAT